>NZ_QWKY01000109.1 GCF_003574035.1 Meiothermus hypogaeus
CCTAGCTGTACCCCCTCCTTCTGCAAGGCTGCCTGGGCCTGGGCCATATCGGGGATGGCGCCCGGTGGGGGGGCCATTTCTTCGGGGGCTGGGGGCAGGTTGACCTCGCCCGCCATAACCTTTGCCAGGAAAGCCAGAATGTCGCGCTCGACCACCGTGCCATCGGGGCCGGTGCCCTTAATTTGGCGCCAATCTATGCCGTTCTCTTCCGCCAGACGACGGGCCAGCGGGGTGATTTTGACTTCGCTCATGCTTTCTACATCATAGCGCAGAAGTGGCGAATTTCACGTGTATATGCGCAAGAGAAAAGACAATGGAGGCCAAATTGCCTGAAATTATCGTTCAAATTGGGTATTACGGTTTGCACTTAATCTTTTTTTGGGGGGTCGTGGCTTTACGGCCAAGCGGGTATAACTGGAGGGTATGGAAACCCGTTTTGCGGCCCTGTTGGCCGAGTACTGTCTGGACTTGCAGCCCGGCCAGACGCTCCTGATTGAAGCCGAACCGCCGGCCCTGCCCCTGCTCGAGGCCCTGCATGCGGTGGCCTTGCAGCGCGGGGCCTACCCCCTTGTGCAACTCTTCCCTGCGGCGACCTCGAGGCCCTTTTTTCTGTACGGGGAAGCCTGGCTCAACCAGCCGCCCCTGCCCCAGTTGCGGCTCATGGAACACGTGGACGCCAGCCTGCGCATCGAGAGTGCGCAAAACCCCCTCGAGCTCGCCGAGGTGCCCCCGGCCCGTCTGGCTCAGTTTCGAGCAGGCTGGCGGCCCTACCAGCAAATGCGGGCCCGCAAGCGCTGGTGCCTGACGCTCTACCCCACTGCCGGTTATGCCCAGCAGGCCGGCATGTCTACGGCGGGCTTTCGGGCCTTTGTGGAGCGGGCCATGTACCTCGACCGCCCCGACCCCATTGCGGCCTGGCGCGAGTTGTCGGCCTTCCAGGCGGCCCTTATCGAGCGGCTGCAAAAGGTGAAGGAAATTCGTATCCAGGCGGATGGAACCGACCTGCGGCTGCGGGTGGAGGGGCGAAAGTGGATCAACTCCGATGGCAAGCGCAACATGCCTTCGGGCGAGGTGTTCACCGGGCCCCTCGAGACCTCCGCCGAGGGCGAGGTCCGCTTCAACCTGCCGGTGGTGGTCTCGGGGCAACGGGTGGAAGGGGTACGTCTGCGCTTTCGCGAGGGGCGGGTGGTGGAAGCCAGCGCCTTGGCGGGGGAGGCGTACCTTCACAGGATGCTCGAGGCCGACCCCGGCGCGCGCTGCCTGGGCGAGCTGGGCATCGGCACGAACTTCGGCATTAACCGCCCTACCGGCCTTATCCTCTACGACGAAAAAATCGGCGGCACGGTACACCTGGCCCTGGGGCAAAGCTACCCCGAGACCGGCGGTACCAACGCCTCCTCGATCCACTGGGACTTGATTCTGGACTTGTGCCAGGGGGGGCGTCTGCTGGCTGATGGGGAGGTGTTGCAGGAGGAAGGACGGTTTGTGGGTTTGTAGGGCAAAAAGCTTGACCATAAGAAAAGCCGCCCGCGGGCGGCTTTTCTTGAGAGATCAGCATCAGGCTTTTTCTTTGTCCTTGTCCTCTTCCAGGCTAAGCTGGCTCAGGAGGTCGCCGAACACGTCGCCGAGCTTCACGTTGGTGGTGGACGCAGAGGCCACGCTGGGGTCGTAGTTGGTGTAGGCAGCTGCGCCAGAAGCACCCCCGTAGTCGAAATCGCGCTCGCGGCCACGCCCTTCGCGGGGGCCCCCCTTCCCTTTAGGACGCTTGGGACGCTCGCCGCCCTTGCCCTCGCGGCGGCCCTTGCGGCCTTCGCCCTCTTCGTCGCCGGGGATGTTTACTGCCTGGGGCGGTGGGGTCAGGAGGCGCTTGCGCGAGAGGCTAATGCGCTGCTCCACGGGGTCAATCTGCAGGATGGCCGCCTCGACTTCGTCGCCTTTCTTGAACAGCTCGGAGGGCTTCTCGACGCGCTCGTAGGCCAGCTCGGAGACGTGAATGAGCCCTTCGATGCCGGGTTCGATCTCCACGAACACCCCAAAGTCGGTCAGGCCCGTGACCTTGCCCTTGACCGGGGTACCGGGCGGATAGCGGTCGGGCAGGCTCTTCCAGGGATCGGGCTGGGTTTGCTTCAGGCCCAGCGAGAGGCGGCGTTCGGCGGGGTCAATGCGCAGCACCTGGGCTTCGACCTCCTGGCCTTCCTTCAAGATTTCGCTGGGGTGCTTGGGGCGCTTGGTCCAGGACAACTCAGAGATGTGGATGAGGCCCTCGAGGCCCGGCTCCACTTCCACAAAGGCCCCGAACTGGGTCAGGCCCACAACCTTACCGGTGAGCTTGGAGCCGATGGGGTGCTTTTCCGAAACGGTCAGCCAGGGGTCTTCGGTAAGGGCCTTCATGGAGAGGTTGACCCGCTCTCGCTCGGTATCCACCGAGAGCACCTTGGCCTTCACGGTCTGGCCCTTTTGTACTACATCCTTGGGGTGGTTGAAGCGGCCCCAGGTGATCTCGCTGCGGTGTACCAGGCCATCCACCCCGCCCAGGGCCACGAACACGCCAAACTCGGTGACCTCGACCACCTGGCCCTCGACGATATCGCCTTCCTTCAGGCTGGAAAGAATCTGGCTGCGGGCGGCTTTTTGCTCGGTTTCCAGCACGGTGCGACGCGACAGGATGACCCGGCCCTTCTTGCGGTTGAGTTCGATGATTTTGACCAGGAAGCTCTGACCTACATATTCGTCGAGCTCTGGGGTGCGTTTGAGATCTACCTGGCTGGCAGGCAGGAAGGCGCGAATCCCTTCAATGGTAGCGACCAGACCCCCCTTGACCTTTTCCTTCACCTCCACCATCACCGGCTCGCCCTGGTCGTACAGAGCTTGCACCTTGACCCAGCTCTGGTCGGCCTCGGCCCGCTTTTTGGAAAGCACCACCTGGCCGTTCTCGAGGTCGGCCCGCACCACGTAGGCGGTCACGGTGTCGCCTGGCTTGAGGAGATTTTTAAGCTCCTCTTCGGGCAGGTTCTCCTCGGTGAGCTGGTTGAGCGGAATGATGGCTTCGGTGCGCGCGCCGATGTCCACCATTACACCGTCGTTGGTGACGAACACCACCGTACCGGTGACAATCTGGCCGCGCTGCACGGTCTTCTCGAGCCTTGCCTCTGCATCTTGCAGGGCTTGCTCCATGCTAAAAACTTGGGGCTCGTTTCCAGTTTCCACTGGAGTCTGGGTAGCTTGGTCTTCCATTCGCCTGTTTCCTCTCTGCCTTTACCATCTGTCGCGCCAAAATTCCCACCCAGATTGCTCTGGGTTTGGTTTGGGATGGTCTGCGCGACGGGTTGTCTCCCCAGGGATTCTAGACCCTAAGCTGAGACATACCTGTTAGTTATAGCACAGGTTTCTGGGTTTGTCCAACACGGCCTAACCCAATTGAGCGGGTACAGATACTCAGTCCAGAGCGGAGTTTCTCATACTTCACTCGGCTGCTGAAAGTTACAGAATAAGGGCACTTTATGGACCACAGCATTGTTTGCTGACCAGCCAGGAAGCGTGGGTTTTTGGAGCAGTCAGCCTTCGGCGCTTGGCCATCTGCTACTGCGCTAGAGCTTGAATTCTTCGGGTGTATGCCCCTCCACCCAGTGAGACCCATCGGGCAGGAACTCCTTCTTCCACACCGGTAGAACTTGCTTGACCCGCTCAATTGCGTAGCGGCAGGCCTCGAAGGCTTCGGGACGGTGGGGGGCCGAGACCACAATTAGAATGGAACCTTCGGCGGGCATCACCCGGCCCAAACGGTGCCACAAGGCCACCCGGCCCAGCGCCCAGCGCTCGCGCATCTCGGCGATAATCTGCTGCATCACTTTCTCGGCCATGGCCGGATAAGCTTCGTATTCCAGATGGGTCACGGCCAGGCCTTTGTTGGGGCTGCGGGTGGTGCCCAGAAAGCTGATGACCGCCCCATAGGGGTCGTCCGAGGCCCAGTCCACCCAGGGCTGCACCTGCAAAATCTCGTGGGTCAGTCCAAAACGATCGTTTTCCACTTGCTTGTGGGCGTCGAGTTTGGGTGATGTCGAGCCTCCCGATACCGGGGGCAAGAAAGCCAGCTCGTCGCCGTCCTCGAGGCGGTCGCCGGGTTGAGCGAGTTGCTCGTTGATGGCCGCCAGCCCCCCCGAGAGTTGCAGGGGGTACTGCTGTTCCAGCAGGGCTTTGGCATCGGCTACGGTTGAACCATCGGGCAGATCGAGCTGCAGCCGGGCCTGCCCCGCCTGCTCACGGAAAAGGGCAAATAGCAAGACTTGAATTCTCATAAATATAGATTGTCCAGGCTCGAGGGCCGAGTGTCTAGAGCTAAGAGCTCAGAAGCTCAAAATGCTTACCTAAACCATCCCCGGAAGCCCCGGGCTTTAGCCGCAGGGTGGTTTACTTCCCCATATACGCCTGGCTCATGGTAAAAGCTACCGAGAGGGCCTTTTCGTAGCGCATGCGTACCGGGCCCAGCAGTGAGAGCTCGCCCACCTGATCGTTAACCCCGATTCCGGCCTGTACCAGCGAGAGCCCATCCTCCTCGCCGACCCGGACGTTCACACCCCCTGGGGGAGTGAGGATGGAGTCGTTGGGGGTCTCGAAAACTGCTATAGCCTGGCGTAAAAACAAGGGGTTCTGGGCCTCCGGCTCGCTCAGCAACAGCCCCATCCCTTCCCGATACTCCTCCTGGCTGCCATGGGCAAATGCTCTTCCGATGGACTCGTACAGCTCCATCATGGCGGGCGTGCTGGCCGTAACAGGCTGGGTTGCTTTAAACAAGCGTTGCTCTGCTTCACTCAGCTGGGCTTCGGTGGGGGTGAAGGATAGCTCTATACGGGCCTCGCGTACCCGACCGCCTTCCAGAACAGCAACAGCCAGCACCTTACCGGGTGTCAGGTTGGAAAGGTGCACTTGCAACAGTTTGGGTGCACGCTGTGGGCGAAGGCGCAGCAAGGCCGGATAACCTGAGAGCTTGGAGGCCACCTGGACTACCAGCGCTTCACGCCTGGGGCCAGCGTCCTCTAGCACCTGGGCCAGCTTGTCCTGGGTGGCCTGGGGCAGGGGGTTGGGCGGCAGTTTGGACAGGGCATAGTGGCGGAACCCGGCGCGGGTAGGGACGCGGCCAGCGGAGGTGTGGGGCTTGCCGATCAAGCCTTGCAGCTCGAGCTCAATTAACTCATAGCGTACCGTGGCAGGCGACAACGACAACTGCTCAGCCAGTACCCCCGAAGGTACGGGCGCCTGGGTCTGGATATAGGTATCTACCAGCAGATGCAGAATGCGCCGTTGCCGCTCCGTCATGTTCAACTCCCAGTTTAGAACCAAACCGGTCGTCTGTGGTATGGCGGGTTGCATTGTGGGGTGCTTCGCAATGCCACGCCATCCCTGCTCCAGGAATCTGTAATGAAGGTCTTAAACATACTATATTGCTTGCTGTTCGATAAAAACCTAATCAAATTGTACTGCATTGAAACGGCAAAATGTAAATTTCACACCAGTATTCAATATATTTTTCCGTATGTTTGGATAAATGTCATCAAATTTTTGTACATTTGTCACAAATACAATTGACAATATGCAAAACCTCGGGTAGTCTCTTGCCCAGGAGGTGAAAGGTTGATGAAAAACCTTCGACTACCGATATTCCTGGGGGCTATGGCGATGGGCCTAGCCTTTGCCGAAGACCCCGAGTTCAGCGCAGCAGACACCGCCTGGATGCTGGTGGCCACCGGTCTGGTGCTCTTGATGACCCCGGCGCTGGCCTTCTTCTATGGCGGGCTGGTGCGCTCCAAAAACGCCCTCAATACCATGATGATGAGCTTCTCGGCGCTGGGCTTTGTGGCGGTGGCCTGGGCCTTACTGGGCTATACCCTGGCGCTCTCGGGCGATGGTAACTTTATCGGCGACCTGCGCTACTTGTTCCTGAACAACGTGGGTATGGAGAACAAGGGGGCCATCGCCTCCATCACCATTCCCCACATGCTCTGGATGATCTTCCAGGGCACCTTTGCCATCATCACCGCCGCGCTGGTCTCGGGGGCGGTGGTGGAACGCATGCGCTTCCCGGCCTTTTTGCTATTCATCACCCTCTGGGGCCTCTTTGTGTATGCCCCCATCGCCAAGTGGGTCTGGGGGGGTGGCTTCCTGGCCGACCTGGGGGCCTGGGACTTTGCCGGTGGCACGGTGGTACACATCAACTCCGGTATTGCTGCGGTGGTAGCTGCCCTGGTGCTGGGAGCACGTAAGGATTTCGGGCGGCAGGCCATCCTGCCCCACAATGTGCCCTTTGTGTTGCTGGGGGCTGCTCTGCTCTGGTTTGGCTGGTTTGGCTTCAATGCGGGTAGCGCCTGGGCCGCCAGCGCAACCGCAGGGCTGGCCCTGACCAACACCATCTTGGCTCCGGCGGCCACCATTGTGGTCTGGTCGCTGCTTGATCTGATGCGCACGGGCCGGGTAACCGCCGTGGGGCTGGCCACCGCGATTGTGGTGGGCCTGGTGGTGATTACCCCAGCCGCCGCTTTTGTTTCGCCCTTCTTTGCCCTGGTGATGGGTGCAATTGGGGCTTTCCCTAGCTATTATGTGCTGCTATGGCGGGCCAAGAGTGGCCTCGACGACTCGCTCGATGTGTTTGCTGCGCACGGGGTGGGCGGTATCACCGGCGCTATTCTGACCGGGGTATTTGCCCAGAAGGCGGTGAACGGCTTGTTCGACGGCCTAATTGCGGGCAATCCGGCCCAGGTGCTGATTCAGGCCTTTGCGGTGTTGATTGCGGTGGTCTACAGCGGCGCCATGACCTTTCTGCTGCTAAAACTGGTGGGGGCCATTACCCCGCTCAAGGCTGCGGTTAAGGAAGAGGGGGTGGGTATGGACATCACCCAGCATGGCGAAGAAGCCTACACCAGCGGCGAAGGTGCCATCCTGGTCAAGAGCGAAGCTGCCATGCCGGTGGCCAGACCCAAGGCTGTAGGCGGTACCGATTAGGGAGAACAGCCATGAAACTGATTGTAGCCATCGTTCGGACGGAGAAGCTCAACGATGTGTTAGAGGCGCTTTTCAAGGCCGAGGTGCGGGGCCTTTCGATCAGCCGGGTGCAGGGTCACGGCGGCGAGACCGAGCGGGTCGAGACCTACCGGGGTACTACCGTTAAGATGGAACTCTCGGAAAAGGTACGCCTGGAAATCGGTGTTTCCGACCACTTTGTCGAGCCTACCGTACGGGCCATTCTGGCTGGTGCGCGCACCGGCGAGGTAGGGGACGGCAAAATTTTTGTGCTGCCGGTGGAAAAGGTCTACCGCATCCGTACCGGCGAGGAAGACACTGCGGCCGTAACCCCGGTTTCTTAATCGAGCTGCTACCAACCAGGTGGATAACCTCCACCTGGATTTTTATGCCGCCTATTCAAACAAACCCCAGCCAGAGTGGCCCACCGCGAATACCCAGTGCTTGCACCAGTAGTGCTTGCACCATTACAGCGCTTTTTGCTGTGCCGGGTATATCACGCCGCACCGCGTGGGGTCGTAATGGTGAGAGGCAATCACATTTTTTGCACGCTTAGAAGGCCGATAGCGCTCCCGCTGAGGTCGGAGATGTAAAGCGTGTGACCCGATGCCACGATCTGACCTGGGTGGAGGGCTTCTCTGGTCTCGAGGTACAAGCACAGGTGCCCGGGAATGTGAAGAATCTCGAGCCCCTCCGGCCTGGGGCGCACCCGCAGGCGCTCGAGGACCGGGTCCTCAATAGCCTCTCCCAGGTCGTACTCGCCCATCATGGTCGGGAGGTATTTGCGCCGCTGCTCTGGGGCTGCGCCAAAAAAATCCAGACTGATCAGGCTGGGCGTGGTCGGAGGGTGTAACACCCGTACCTCGCCTCCCTCGGATGGCCCATAGCTCAAGCTCCGTCCCGTGCTCGTCGGCTTATCTCGCAGGGTGGTCTGGGCCCTTTGGCGCAGGCGAACCCAGATCTGGCCAAGCCCCGCCAGGAGCATCACCCCCAGCAGCCCCATCAAAGCCCACCCCCAGCCCGGCCAGCCCCGCGAGACCCCAAGAGGGGGCACCGTTAGTTGCAGGACTGGGGGAAGCTCGACCAGAGCGCCAGGAGCACCTTCCACTTTGAAGACCGTCTCGAGGACGGCTTCTTGTGTGCTCGGATTGGAAACACGCAGCTCGAATCGTTCGCCGGGGCGCAAAGAAATGGCTTCCGGGTGGTTATTGTAGCTTACCCGCAGGACGGAGGGGACTTCTTTAAGACTGAGCTCAATAAAAGACATGGTTTTTCCTTGGGCTAAAGTTTAGCCCGGTTGGCCTCGGCGGTCAAAATTCCCTTAGCGGGCCGGGCCGGTCACCCTTCGATCGGCGATGGGCGGTAGGAAGCGG
>NZ_QWKY01000011.1 GCF_003574035.1 Meiothermus hypogaeus
GCCGCCACATTCGACTTTCACACTTCCGCAGTTCTGGCAAGCTACACTATCTTTGGGCTTCTCTGGGTTATTCACAAATCCAGTTTAGAAGCCCCTTCCTTTGCTCAACCGAATTTTTTATATGACTCGAACTACCGAACTACCCAAGACATTTACTGGCCTGATCTTCAGGGCCTGGCGGAGCATCGCACTACTAAATACAGGGAGTTGCTCTGGGTAGTATAGAGGCATGGACTTGCTGGTGGTGGTTCCCCATCCTGATGATGAAGTGTTTGGTGCGGGGGGGACGCTCATTCAATATGCCGACTGGGGTCTGGAAACGGGCCTGATCACTTTGACCAAAGGCGAAGCGGGGCGAACCCTGGGCCTGTGCGCGCCCGAGAGGCTGGGGGATTTTCGTGCGGAGGAGCTGAAGCGTGCCGTGGACATCCTCAAGGTGGGCCATTTCGAACTCCACGATTTTCCCAATGGGCGGCCCAATAGCTCGCTGGAAGGGGAGGCCAGGGGGCACGGCTTTGCAACCCCCAATGGGGTGGCCGATCATCCTGAAATTGTGGACTTGTTGCTGTGGCGCTTTGAAGTATTGCGCCCCAGGGCCATTATTACCTTTGCCCCCAATGGCTCCAACCGCCACCCCGACCACGTGGCCACCCACCAGTTCGTGGTACAAGCGGCCCGGAAGTCGGGGCAAAAGATCAAACTATTTTTTTATGCACCGCCTCAACCCCTGCCGGAGTACCTCGAGGGTTGGTTGCCCCCCACCCATGTGCGCCATTTGCCCATGGAGGTCTTGCTGCAAAAACTACGGGCCATGGCCCAACACCGCACCCAGGCGCTTTCGGTGCTTAACTTTATGGACCGTTTCAGCCACCGTCTGGCCAGCGAGACTTTTCACCTGGCGGGCTACGAGGGGCCTGTGCAGCACGAGCTTCTCTGGTATGCCAGGCGGTAGGCAGTCCACCCCCCAGACTTCAAGTAAAAGAGGGGTCAGAGCGGGTGAAATGTCTCGAGTCCTGGGGATTTGATATGGGCGGAATGGCCGTTCTAGAGGGAGTTCTCTGCATATGCTTGACGCATAGTGCATAGCATGATATATTGATTTTATCAGCGGCAAAAGCCGCTTTTTTTATTCCCCCAAACCCAAGCCGTTCATCCTTTCAACAGCAGCCCCTCATGAGGCGGCCCTACCTTGGGGTATGCGCGGTTGTTTTGCCCTGCTGGTGTTGCTGGGAAACGCCGTGGCCCAGAGCCTGGGCCTCCAAATTTCCCTGGGCTTGACCAGCAATGCGCCCACCGATCTGCGCGTCGTGCAGCAGGGGTATCCCTCCACCGTGGTGGAGGGGGTTCGGTTTGAGGGACGCGACCTGGAAGGGTTCCCCTACTACACGGTGCGGCTGTGGTACGGCGAAAGGGTGGGCCTTAGATATGAGCTCGAGCTCATCCACCAGAAGCTCTACTTTGCCGCAGCCGAGCGCAACGGGGGCATTTTTGAGCAGTTCAACGTGACCGATGGCTTCAACTACGTGCTCTTTAACCTGGCCTACGCGCTGGAAGCGGGGCCGCTGCGGGTGGTACCCAGGGTGGGTCTGGGGGCGCTGGTGGTCCACCCCGAGACCATGGTGCGCGGCCAGGGCTGGGGGGTGGATGGCGACCCCCGCTGGTATCACCTGGGGGGCCTGGGTGGGCAGTGGGCGGTGGGTTTGGAAGCCCCCTGGGTGGTGACACCGGGCCTCGAGGGCAAGCTCACGATTGGCTATAGCCGCCTCAACATTGCGGGAGGCTATGCCGAAGGCTGGTTTCGCAGCCTGCACGGCACGTTTGGGCTGGGGTGGCCCTGAGGACTGACCATCGTGACCTTCTCCAGCGTGGCCGCCCATCCAGATGGCCACGGTTCTACGCAGGAAAAGAGACTCTTGATTCAGGATGGCTCAGTTTTTGTGAAGAGCGCTAATCTGCCTGCAGAAGCACGGCCTGCAGTTCGTGCAGGTCGGCCACGATGTAATCGGGCCGGGGCGGGGCCTCGGGGCGAACGCGGCCCACAAAGCCGTGCTCCTCGAGTTCACTCTGTACCCTGGCTGCGATTACGGCGTCCAGATCTGGGCGGCGGGTGCGCTCATGTACGGGCGTTGCTCGCCAGTCCTGGGGCATGGTGCGCCAGATCCACACCGCTACCAGGCCCGCTCCGTTGGCTCCCCAGATGTCCTGGCTGAGCAGGTCGCCGATGTGCACAATGGTGTCTGCCAGTTCGTTTCGCACCGGGTTCCAGAAAGCCGGGTCGGGCTTGAGGGCTTGCGAAATATCCGGGGCCAGCATCCGGTCGTAGGGGATGGCCAGCTTGTCTACCAGAATTTGCTGATACCTGGCCAGGCCATTGGTCGCGACCGCAATACGGTAGCCCTGGCTGCGGAACGCCGCCAGCCCTGCGGGCACATCGGGGTAGAGCATTCCATGTTCAAACCTGGCCTCCGCCAGCACCTCAAGGAGATTAGGAAAGATGGGCGGCAGTCCCAGTTTTTCCCGCACGGCACGATGAATGTCGCCCCAGTCGTAGACCCGTGTGGGGTCGCCCTGGGCAAGCCGATTCAGGTACTCCTCGCGCAGGGCCGCTCGGATGGCCGGTTGGGCCAGCAGGGGTTCCATGTGCGGCCGCATCAGGTAGCGGAAGGGCCAGTCGGCCAGGGTTCCATCGAGGTCGAAGGTCAGCCAACGCATAGGCCCTAGCGTATCGGGTTTGTGGTTCGGCGTACAGGACAGCGTAAAGAGGTGGCTTGCATTCTGGGGCACCATACCGCAGACTAAAGGCCAGATGGTACGAACTGCACAAGTCAAGGGTTGGTGGTGGCCCGGATAGCCCTGGGACGGTAGCGGTCAGTACCCCTGGGGCTTTTTTCTCAGGGGATTTTTTATTGCACTGTAAGGAGAAGCCATGCAAATCTCGGCAAAAACCATGCCCACAGTTCCGGTCAAGAAAACCCTGCTGGCCGACCTCGAGACCCCCGTTACGGCCTACCTGAAGCTTTCCGAAAAAAGCAGCCCCAGCTTTCTGCTGGAGTCGGTGGAGGGGGGCAAGGCCTGGGCGAGGTGGAGCTTTGTGGGGGTGGGAGCGCGCAAGGTATGGCGGTTGAAGGAGGGGGTGTTTACCCTGAATGGGCAAACCCTAAAGACCACCGACCCCCTGCGCACCCTCTACCAGGCCATCCACCGGCCCATCGTACCCGACCCCGACCTGCCCCTTTTTTGGGGCGGCGCGGTGGGCTATGCGGCCTACGACCTGATTCGCTATTACGAGCAGCTACCCAGCCAGAAGCCCGATTTGCTCGAGGTTCCCGACCTCTTATTTGTCGAGCCCGAGGTGGTGGTGGTCTTCGACCAGTTCAAGCAGCAGATGCACATCGTAGCCCCTGCCCTGGAAGAAGAGCGGGCCGAGGCCCTGAAGCGCATCGCCTGGGCTGAGAAAAAGCTCCACGGCCCCCTGCCCGGCGTACCCGGTGAGCGGGCAGGACGCCGCCTGGACTTTAGCCAGAACGTCTCCCAGGCCGAGTATGAGGGCATGGTGGAGCGGGCGCTGGAGTATATCCGGGCGGGCGACATTTTCCAGGTGGTGCCCAGTCTGCGGCTATCGGCTCCCCTCAATGTGCACCCTTTTGCCGTCTATCGTGCGCTGCGCGCGGTGAACCCCAGCCCCTACATGGGTTTCCTGGATCTGGGCGAGGTAACGCTCATTTCCAGCAGCCCCGAAAGCCTCTTGCGTTCGGACGGTCGGAGGGTGGTTACCCGCCCCATTGCGGGCACCCGCCGGCGGGGCAAAGACGCAGCGGAAGACCAGGCCTTGGCCGAGGAATTGCTCTCCGACGAAAAAGAACGGGCCGAACATGTGATGCTGGTCGATCTCTCGCGCAACGACTTGGGCCGGGTCTGTCGCTATGGCAGCGTCAGGCCCACCCAGCTCATGGCGGTGGAGCACTACTCGCACGTGATGCACATCGTTTCTACGGTAGAGGGCGAGCTGCGCGAGGACAAAACCCCCCTCGACGCCCTGGCCTCGGTCCTGCCGATGGGCACCGTCTCGGGAGCGCCCAAGATCCGGGCCATGGAGATTATCGAAGAGCTCGAGCCCTCCCGTCGAGGAGCCTATGGTGGGGCTTTTGGCTATGTGGCCTACGACGGGCACATGGATGTAGCCCTGACCTTGCGCACGATGGTGGTTGCCAAGGAGCAGCTGCACATCCAGGCCGGGGCCGGGGTGGTCTACGACTCCAACCCCTCGGCAGAGTACCAGGAGTGTTTGAACAAAGCCCAGGCCATGCTTAAGGCTGTGCGGCTGGCGGAGGAGGGATTATGAACCTCGAGGACATTCGCCTGCAGGTCGATGCCATAGACGCCCGGATTGTGGGGTTGTTGGCCCAGCGGGCCCGGCTGGTGCGGGATGCCGTCCGGTATGGTGCAGAGCAAATCGAGGCCCGGGAGCGCCAGGAACAGATCATCCAGCACGTGCGTTATATGGCCGAGCACCAGGGCTTGCCGCCCCATATGGCGGAGCGGATCTTCCGGAGCATCCTGGCCGAGATGGTGGCGCTAGAAAAGCGGGAGGCAGGTCTATGAAGCGCATTTTGATGATTGATAACTACGACTCTTTCACCTACAACCTGGTGCAGTACCTGGGCGAGCTGGGTGCAGATTTGACGGTCTGGCGGAACGACCGCTTCGAGCTGAAGGACGTGGAAGACTTTGACCCCGACGGTATCGTGGTCTCGCCCGGCCCCTGTACGCCCAGGGAGGCGGGTCTGTCGGTACCGCTGATACAGCGGTACGCGCCCAAATATCCCATCCTGGGCGTATGTCTGGGCCACCAGAGCATTGGTGAGGCCTTTGGGGCTCGGGTTTTGCGACATCGGGTCATCGTGCATGGCAAAACCAGTCGCATCGAGCACGACGGCAGCGGGGTATTTGCCGGTCTTGCCACTCCCTTGACGGCCACCCGCTACCACTCTTTGGTGGTGCAGGATTTGCCGGAGGAGCTCGAGGTTAACGCCTGGGTGGAGGAGGCCTCAGGCCGCACCGTGATGGGCCTGCACCACCGCCATTACCCGACCCACGGTGTGCAGTTCCACCCCGAGTCGGTCTTGACCGAGGGGGGGAAGCAGATGCTGGGCAATTTTCTGCAGATGTGCCAATAAGTTTTTTTGCTGATATCTTCCCGCTATAAGCTATCTAACATGATTTCGGTTATTGTGCCGACCCACAACCGGCGCACCTTGCTGGAAAAAAAGCTGCGCGGCCTGGAAACCCAGGCGGGCGAGTTCGAGGTCATTGTGGTGGCCGACGGCTGCACCGACGATACCCTGACCTTTTTGCAGGACTACCATCCGCCCTATCCCCTGCAGGTACTTCAGACCGGCCAGGGCTATGGGCAGGGCCTTGGGGCCGCGAATGCCCGCAATCAGGGGGCAAAGGCTGCTCGGGGCGACCTATTGCTCTTCTCCGATGACGACGTGATGCCCAAGGCGGGCTGGATCGAGGCCCACCGGCGGGCCCATACCCACCCCCGCACGGTGGCGGTAGGGCGGCTGATACTGCCCCCCGAGCTGCGGGGCAGCGGGGCCGCCGAGCTGAAGGGGCCCAGGGTCTTCTGGTGGCACGTGACCGGCAACAACACCTCTATGCCCAAAGCGCTGTTTGAGGAGGTGGGCGGCTACGACCCCGCCTTCAGCGCCTACGGCGGCGAGGACTCCGACCTGGGCTACCGTCTGATGAGAGCAGGGATGCGGCTGGTTTTTGTGCGGGAGGCGGTAGCGTTGCACGAAGCCCCCGAGCACCGCACCCGGGCTGTCCAGAAAGCGCGGCAGGCGGGTGCAGCCCATGTGCGGGTCTGGCAAAAGCACGGCGACCCCCGGATTGCCTGGGCCCTGGGCGTACATCCCACCCTGCTGGCTGTGAAGATGGCCTTGTTGCCCAGCCTGAAAGGGCTGCTGGGAGGTCGGGGCGATTATGAGCTGGCCTTTGCCTGGGGGGCCTGGGAGGCCCTCGAGGCCAGCAAGAACACGCGAACCTGATGGACTTTAGTGTCGTAATTCCCACGCACAACCGGGCTGAACTGATCACCCGGACGGTGACGGCTTTCCTGGCGCAGCAGGGGGTCGATTTTGAGGTAATCGTGGTAGACGACGGCTCTACCGACGAGTCCCCCCAGGTGTTGGGTGCGCTCCGCGACTCCCGGCTGCGCGTGCTGCGTCAGCCGAACGCAGGGCTGGCCGCTGCGCGCAACGCGGGGCTGGCCCAGGCCCAGGCCCAGTACGTGCTCTTCAACGACGACGACGTGGTGCCAGAAAAGGGTTTTTTGCGGGCCCATCTGGAACTGCACCAGCGTTATCCCCGCTCGGTAGCGGTGAGCCGCACCTATATACCCGAAGCGCTGGGGCAAGACCCCTTCACCCGTTTCTGGCGGGAGAGGGCCGAGTCGGGGGTGCGAGGTAGGGCCGACGGCTCGCCTTTAGGCTGGGGCGGGTACTGGTTTGCCAGCCTCTCCCTGCCGTGCAGGCTGGCCGAGCCCTTCGCTGCTTTTGGGGGCTATGGCTGGGAAGAACACGAGCTGGGCCTTCGGCTCTGGCGCAAAGGGCTATGGCCCCGCCTGGCCTTGGGGGCACGGGCCGCGCACGAGGACCGGGTCAACCTGGAAACCATGATGAAAAAAGCGCGGAGCATGGGGCGCATGGCCTGGCAGTTTTACCGGATGCACCCCAGCCCGCAGGTGGCCCTCTGGACCGGGGCCAATCCCGCCTCGCTGGCCCTTAAGCGCCGACTTTACCCGTGGGACAGGGCCCTGAGGCTTTTGGAAAAACGCGGCTGGGAACAGGGGGCAGGGGCTTTCAGGCGGTACCGGTTTTTGCTCGAGGCCGCCTATACCCAGGGGCTTCTGGAGGGTAGGGGTGGCTGAGCCTCTGGTTTACATTCTGATTCTCAACTACCGGGCCTGGCGCGACACGGTGGCCTGCCTGGGGGCTTTGGAAAAACTCGAGTACCCCAACTACCGGGTGCTGGTGCTGGACAACGCTTCCGACAACGACTCGGTGGCGCAGATCCGGGCGGCGTTTCCAAAAGTAGAGGTCATGGAACTGGGGCGTAACCTGGGGTACGCAGGCGGCAACAACGTGGGTCTAAGGCAGGCCCTGACCGAAGGGGCCGCGTACGTCTGGCTCCTGAACCCGGATACCCTGCCCGACGCCCAGGCGCTTGCTGCCATGGTTGAACTAGCCCAGCAGGATGCCCAGATCGGGGCGGTGGGATCGGTGCTCTACGAGATGGACAGGCCCGAACAGGTGCAGGCCTGGGGTGGGGGCGAGGTGGTGCTGCTCTGGGGTCTAGTTCGTTTGCTGAACCATCCTGGGCAGACCCCTCGGTTGAACTACATCAGTGGGGCCAGCCTGCTGCTGCGGCGGGAAGCACTCGAGCAGGTGGGCTTGCTGGACGAAGGTTTTTTCATGTACGGCGAGGATGCTGATATGGGGTTGCGGCTGCTGAAAAGCGGTTTCAAGCTGGCCGTGGTGCCCCAGGCGCGGGTGTGGCACAAGGGAGGCACTTCCTGGCATGGAAGCCTGAAGGCCGACGAGCACTTTGCCGCATACAACATTCGCCTGTTTCGCAAGCACGCCCCCTGGCCTGGGCTGGCGGTGGCAGGGTATGCCCTCTTTTGGCTGGTCGAGTACAGCCTGCGGGGCCGCTTCGACAGGCTGGGGGCTTTGTGGCGGGGTTTAAGGCGCGGCTGGCGGCTTCCATTGTCGGTATAAGCTTTTATGGAGAAAAATGCGTTTGGAGGAGATGTGGACGAACTGAAAAAAGCCCTACTGGCCGAGCCCCTATCCCAGACCGAGGCCCATGCCCTGATGCAGCGCATCATGTCGGGCGACCTGACCCCGGTGCAGACCGCCGGGGTGTTGATGGCCTTGCGCACCCGGGGCGAAACCGCCGAGGAAATTGCTGGATTTGCCGCGGGGATGCGCGAAGCAGCGCTGCGCGTAGAAACCCGGCGCAAGCCCCTTATGGACATCGTGGGTACCGGGGGGGTGGCCCCGGATGCCTTCAATATTTCCACCACCACCTGCTTTGTGGTGGCTGCGGGCGGGGTCGCGGTGGCCAAGCACGGCAACCGCGCCGCATCTTCCCGGTCGGGGTCTTTTGATTTGCTCGAGGCCCTGGGGGTGCGCATCGATCTTCCGCTTGAAAAAGTGGCCGAGGCCATCGAGACCCTGGGCCTGGGCTTTTTGTTTGCCCGCAACCACCACCCGGCCATGCGCTATGTGGCCCCGGTGCGGGCCGAGCTGGGGGTGCGCACCGTTTTTAACCTGCTGGGCCCCCTGACCAACCCGGCTTTTGCCAGCCTGAACCTGGTGGGTGTGAGCAGCCCCGGGCTGGTAGAACCGTTTGCCAGGGTGCTGCGCGATCTGGGCTCGAGCCGGGCTTTGGTGGTGCATGGCCGGATGGCCCGCGGGGGGGGCCTCGAGGCTATCGACGAACTGGTGCTGGGTGAAAACACCGTGGCCGAACTAAAAGACGGACAGATTCGGCTGTATGAGCTCCGTCCTGAGGAAGTGGGGCTGCCACCGGCCCCCTACGACGCAATTGGTGGAGGCACCGCAGCCGAAAATGCTGTGGAGGCACGGGCCATTCTGAGCGGCCAGCAAAAAGGCCCCAAACGTGATGCAGTGGCTTTAAATGCCGGAGCGGCTTTTTACTTAGCTGGTAAAGCCTCCGGCATCGCCGAGGGGGTTGCGCTGGCCCAGACATTGCTGGACAGTGGGGCGGGCCTCGAGGTGCTCGAGCGCCTGGTCAAGCTCACCCAGGCATGAGAAAAATTGTGGTGGTTTCCAATGGCCACGGCGAGGACATCATCGGGGCGGTGCTGGCCTGGGAGCTGCAAAGGCTGGGCTATGCGCTACAGGCGGTACCGCTGGTGGGCCGCGGCCAAGCCTACGAGCAGGCGGGTTTTGCTGTGCTGGGGCCGCGCCAGGAGATGCCCTCGGGCGGCTTCGCCTTGCAAAGCCCGGCAGCCGTCTGGGCCGACCTGAAAGCGGGCTGGGTCTCGATGAGTCTGGCGCACTACCGCGCCGTGAAGGAGGCCGCGCGAGAAGCGGCGGCTACGTTGGTGGTGGGGGATGTCTATGCCCTGCTGGTGGGCCATTTTATGGGGCGGCCCCCGCTTTATCTGATGCAGTGCCGCTCCTCGCTGCGGGCCTGGCAGCCGCAGGGCTGGAGCCGGCCCTACAGCGCCCTCGAGCGCTTTCTGATGCGCCGGGCGGCGGGGGTGTATCCGCGCGAACCGGAGGGCGAGCGCTGGCTCAAGGCCCACGGCGTAGCCCAGGCCCGCTACCTGGGTAACCCCATGCTCGATGCGCCGGAACAGGGGCCGCTCGATCTGACCCCACCCTATTTACTGCTCCTGCCGGGCTCGCGCAGCGATGCCTACGAAAGCCTGCCCAAAATGCTCGAGGCGGTTCGTCTCTTGAACGACCTGGGCCTCACACCGGTGGTGGCCTGGGCCGGCCTGCCTATGGAGGCCGTGGCCGGGTGGTGGCTGGAGAGCACCGGCAAAGCGGTGGGCCTGACCCACCGCTTTCAGCACCCCGACGGCACGGTGGTCTACCTGGTGCAAAAAGCCTTCAAAACTGTGCTGGAAGGGGCTGCTGTCGGTATTTCCACCAGCGGCACAGCCGCCGAACAGGCCGCCGGCTTTGGGGTGCCGCTGGTGGGGTTTCCCACCGGTGGGCCGCAGTATACCCCGGCCTTTGCCGCACAGCAGAAGCGCTTGCTGGGCGAAGCCCTGCTGCTGGTAGAACCCCACCCCCAGGCCATTGCCCAGGGTGTACGGCAGTTGCTGGCCTCGCCCGAACGCCTGCAGCAAGCCCGGGCCGACGGACAGGCCGCCATGGGCGTGCCTGGGGCGGCCCGGCGAATTGCCTTGGAGATTCACGGGCAGTTGCAAGCTATGGATTCGGGCCAAGGGCAATCCCGGTCTCGATAAAACGCCACCACAAGAGCAAGCCCACCAGGCTGGCCCAGAAAAAATAAGGCCCTACCTGCTCGGGCGCTTTTTCCAGGCTTTTGCGAAACCAGCCCCCAGGCCCCAGGCCGCTCACAAACCACAAAATGCTGGCGGCCAGGAGGCCATACACGGCGTGCAGCCAGGTCACGCCGCCCATAAAGAGCGTGCGCACCAGCAGCTCCACCCCAATGGCCACTACGGCAAACCCCGCCGTGAACTTGAAAAAGCGCAACTGCCTGGGGTTGGGTTCCCGCACCAGCAGGGGCAGGTTATTAAGCAACGAAGCCCCAATCAGGAGCAGCGCAATCAGGTTGAGCAGGCCGCGCAGCCCGATGATATAAACCGGAAGGGGAATTTCCATGCCAGCGAGAATTTACGGAAGAACAGGGGGTTTGTGGATGTTAAGCTGGTCTGCTACTGCTTGGGCCAGCCCGATGAGCAGCGGATCTTGCAGGGGTTGCCCTACCAGTGAAGCTCCGACCGGTTCGCCGCTTTCGCGGTAACCTGCGGGTAGGTTCACGACCGGGAAACCCGAGGTGGAGGTGAGCACGCTCAAGCTGTTGCTCACCGTCAGCAGCACCTCCACCTGGCTCGTTTGCATCACGTCCAGGAGACGTTCGCTGCCCTGCAGGCGGTTCTTGGAAACCAGGGCTTCGTACTCGGCCTCGGAAAACGGGTGGGCGAGTGAGGCCTCGAGCAAATCCTGCCCATAGCGCATGGCCTCGGGGTGCTGACGGTTGTACTCGATCACGTCTTGCAGACCCCGAATGGCTGCCCCGGTGGTTTGCAGATACCGGGCCAGATCGCGCCGCATGCCGGCGTGCAACACCGGCATCATCTGGATGGAGCTTTCCGGAAAAGGCACTTCCACCACCTCTACGCCCAGCGTAGAGAGCGCCTGGGCCACCTGCGCCAGGGCTTCCGCGTCGCCCTTGCGCTGGGTGTGCTGTACCCAGCCCACCCGAAGGGGCAGAGAGAAAGCGGGAGGGGTGGCAGGGAAAGAGAACCGGGCGGCAATTTCTGTGGTGGTATCGGTAGGGTCGTGGCCTGCTATCACCGACATCAGCACGGCCAGGTCGGCGGCGCTTTTGGTCATGGGGCCGGCGGTGTCCTGGGCGGCAGTGATGGGGATGATGCGATCGCGGCTCACCAGGCCCAGGGTGGGTTTGAGGGTGAACACGCTGTTCTGGGCGGCGGGGTAGATGAGCGAGCCGGAGGTCTCGGAGCCGATGCCGGCCACGGCCAGGTTGGCCGCCACTGCTACGGCGGTGCCGCTGCTGCTGCCCCCCACGTCAAAGGGGCCGTAGGGGTTGCGGGTATGGCCGCCCAGGGTGCTGTAGCCGTTTACCGACTGGCTGGTCATGAAATTGGCCCACTCCGAAAGGTTGTTCTTGCCCAGAATCACTGCCCCGGCAGCCCGCAACTTCTGCACAATAAAGGCATCCTGGTCGGCCATGTGCTCGGCCAGCACGGCAGCGCCTGCGGTGGTGTGCAGGGGGCCTACCGTGGAGATGTTGTCCTTGAGGCTGAGGGGAATGCCGTGGAGTACCCCGCGCAGCTTCCCCTGCCGACGCTCTGCGTCGCGGGCGCGGGCTTCCTCGAGCACCGCCGGATTCAGTTCCAGATAAGCCCGCAACCGGTCGTTGTAGCGCCGGATGCGCCACAGGTAAAACAGCGTGAGCTGCTCAGAGGTGAGGCGTCCGGTCTGCATTTCAGCCTGAAGTTCTGAGATGGTGGCCCGTTGGGTCAGGGTTTGCAAATGCTCGAGCAGGGGTGTCTCAAGCTGCGCCAGCGCCGCCTCGAAGGGGCCAAAGTCCAGTGGACGCCGCAGTGGATAGCTGTGCTCGGCATTTTGTTCGGCCACCTGACGGGCCACAAAGCTTTCCCAGTCGCGTTTATTCGGATTCAGACGTTTTTCAGCAGCCTGGCTCATCGCCCACCACACTACCAGCCCCAAACCCAGGAAAACCAGGGCCGAGAACAGTTGTAGCCTCCTGGGCATAGGGTTCAGTATGGCGGTGACCCGACCGCCAATAATGTGGATACCCCCATTTGGGGGTGTAGTGAAGGAATAACCCCTCCTGAAGGCAACCCACAGACCTGCACCTGGGCCTCATCTGCCACGTAACGCCGCTATGGCTTAAATATCACAGGGCACCCATGAAAATCTCGCTACCCTTGGTTGGAGTAGCTCTACTTCTTTCGGATTCTTATGCAAGAACTTTTCTCCAACGCTCCAGCGCACTGGCCCAAGGTTCATATCGAGGGCCTGATCAAAAGCAGTGCTCCCGAGGTGAAAGCGGCCAATCGTCTGTTGTTTGCAACCACGGTAGAGACCGTTTTTCGTAAGTCGGGCATCCAGGTGCTGGAGGCCGATGTGCTGCGCCTGACCCGCGAGGGGGTGCTGGAAATTCCCCTGCGGGTGCGGGCCGAGGACGGCGAATACGACCTGTTTTTCTACCCCATCGCCGATGAAAAAGCAGCCGCCCACTATGTGGCGGTGCACGAGCTGGCCCAGAAGTGGGGGCGTATTCGCCCGGTTTTTTACAGCACCGACGATTTGCTGGCCATTTACCCCGAAACCCTCGAGCCCGTCACCCGCCGCGACCGCCTCTACATCCAGGCTGCGCTCTCTGCCCCCAAAGGGCAGTATGCGATGTGGTGGGCTCAAGCGCCTGGCGAGCTGTTTCACTACAGCTCTACCTACGACCTTTTTGACCGGATCTACCGCGAGATCAATGGCTTCGAAATGCGGGCTTTTGCCCTGATTTTGCTCGAGCTCGGCATGATTCAAGAAGAGTACGAGTTCACCTCCTCGACCTTCCCGGATAGCACCGTGGAGATACCCGTAGAAGGCCCCGAAGGGGTGCCCATCCTCATTTCTTTCTCGCAGCAACGGGGGCTGCGTTTCCATTTCCACATGGATCGCGCGAGCGCCGAGTACCGCGACCTGTTCTTGAATCTGTTTTTGCTGCGCCTGAAAAGCTGGCGCAAGGAAACCGACCTCGAGCACATCAAACGCCTGGATAGCCCTGCCTACATCTGGTGGCGCGAATTGGGCCGGCGCCTCCGGCTTAGCACCAGCTCGGGCGAGCACGCCATTAGCGCGGTGGGATCGGTCAAGCGCTAATTAGGGCGCGTAACAATTCGCTACGTCCACATTGGGCAGCTTGAGTACACCCGGGCGCTCCCCATTGCTGCCGATGGCCTGTAGTTCGATATCCATCGGGTAGACCTGGCGGGGGTTGGGTTGCGGGATGGCCTGGGCCGAGGCACCGCTGGGCTCGAGGGTGGCGAGGTTAATGAAGAGCCGGGCTTCCCCAGCGGTCAGGGTGTTGACCCGCAGGCCGGTGGGTGGGGCGCTCAAATCGGCGATATTGACCGCAACAGACGACTTGCCGTTGGGGGTAAAGAGCAGGTTCACGCCCTTGAGGGTTCCGGTGTAGTTGAAGGATAGGTTGAGTTCGCGCACGCTGCCCGAGAGGGTGCAGGGTTCTTTGGGCGCGGTGAGGTTGAAGGCACTGAAACCCCCCACAATCTGCGAACAAGCCCCCAGCAGCCCGACCCCCAACAGCCCTGCAATAATAACAATGGTTCTCATGGACATAGCAACCCCTTTCTCCCAAAGACTACGCGGAATTCTGAGGATTGCAGTAAAAAACGATGCATCTCAATTCGCTTCTATCGGAATTAGTACAGAGTGCACGATTTGCAGTAACTTGTAAAAATTTGTACGAGACAAGTAAAAGTGCTTGCCCGTAACCCAGTTAGAGCTTTTACACCACCTTAACATCCTCCGAATTGCTTTGAATTAACCAGTTCCGGAGAGTATTTTCGCCCACTCGGGCGTTGGTTGTGGCTATTATGTAAATAGCGAAATGTGTTATACTAACGAAGTGAGTACTGAAGTCACTGCCAACTACGACGCATCCGCAATTAAGGTTTTAAAAGGCTTGGAAGGGGTTCGTCATCGTCCTGCCATGTATATTGGCGGCACCCAGGCCGACGGGTACCATCACCTCTTCAAAGAGATTCTGGACAACTCCGTAGACGAAGCTCTGGCGGGGTTTGCTAGCGAAATCATCACCACCCTCCACCCCGATGGCTCCATCACGGTGGAGGACAACGGACGTGGAATTCCAGTAGACATTATGCCGGAAGAACAAAAGCCCGCTGTAGAGGTGATTTATACCGTGCTGCACGCCGGGGGTAAGTTTGAAGAAGGGGCTTATAAGGTCTCGGGGGGGCTGCACGGGGTGGGGGCCAGCGTGGTCAATGCCCTCTCGGAGTACACCCGTGTGGAGGTCTTTCGCGAGGGTAAGCACTATCTGATTGAGTTCAGCCGGGGGGATGTCAGCAAACCCTTGCATCTTGTGGGCAATGCCCCCAAGGGCAAGCGCGGTACCCGCGTCACCTTTCTGCCTGACCCGCAAATTTTCGGGACTGAGCAGAAGTTTGAAGCCAGCCGGCTGCGGGTGCGGCTGCGCGAGGTGTCCTTTCTGGTGGCGGGCCTAAAGCTGGTCTTTAAGGACGAGATTCACCAGAAGGAAGAGGTCTTCTTTGACAAAGGCGGGGTAGGCTCATTTGCCAAGTACCGCGCCGACGGCGAGGAACTGCTATACGACAAACCGGTGCTGCTGCAAGGTCAGGTCGAGGCGGTAGGTGTGGATGTGGGTTTGGTACACACCAAAGGGTATAGCGTCAACCTGGTTAGCTTTGCCAACATGATCCCTACCGTAGATGGCGGTACCCATGTTTCGGGCTTCAAGACCGCCTATACCCGCGCCATCAACGCCTACGCCAAAAAATCAGGGCTGGTCAAAGACTTAGAGCCTACCGGCGATGACCTGCTGGAGGGGCTTTCCTGCGTGATTTCGGTCAAGATACCTCAGCCGCAGTTTGAGGGCCAGACCAAGGGCAAGCTCCTCAACCCCGAGGCCGGCACGGCCGTGAGCAAGGTGGTGTACGAGAAGTTTTCCGAGTACCTCGAGGAAAATCCTCGCATCGCCAAGCTCATCTACGAAAAAGCCCAGCGGGCTGCGCAAGCCCGTGAGGCGGCCCGTAAAGCCCGCGAGCTGGTACGTCGGGCCAACCCCCTCGAGTCCGACGACCTGCCCGGTAAGCTGGCCGACTGCCAGTCCGAAGACCCTGCTGAAGCCGAACTCTTCATTGTGGAGGGGGACTCGGCCGGGGGCAGCGCCAAAAGTGGACGGGACCGCCGCTTCCAGGCCATTCTGCCTTTGCGCGGGAAAATTCTGAACGTCGAAAAAGCAGGCCTCAACAAAGCCCTCAAAAACGCTGAAGTGCGGGCCATGGTGGCTGCGATTGGTGCGGGCATTGGCGGCAAGGACAACGAAGAGGCCCACTTCAACATCGAAGACCTGCGCTACCACAAGATCATCATCATGACCGACGCCGACGTGGACGGCTCCCACATCCGCACGCTATTGCTCACCTTCTTCTACCGCTATATGCGCCCCATCATCGAGCATGGCTACTTGTACGTGGCCCAGCCCCCGCTCTATGGTCTGCGGGTGGGCAAGAGCAAGAATGTCGAGTACATCTTCGACGATGAGGCGCTCAAGAAAGCCCTGGCCAGCATTGGCGACAAGCCTTACGAAATCCAGCGCTTCAAGGGGCTGGGCGAGATGAACGCCGATCAGCTCTGGGAAACCACCATGGATCCCGCCCGGCGGGTCTTGAAAAAAGTGGACATGCGGGACGCCTCCTACGCCGCCCAGATTTTCGATGACCTGATGGGCTCGGATGTGCAGCCCCGCCGCGAGTTTATCGAGGAGAACGCCCGCTTCGCGCAGATTGAAGTTTAGGGCAGCTCGAGCAGCCACAGGTTGCGGTCTTGGCTACTCAAAAAAACCACCCGCCCGCCGTCTGGCGACACCTGCCACTGATCGTTCAGCACCTTTGCACCCAGGTCGGCCAGCAGACGGGAGGTGTTGTTTTGCAGGTCGTACTCAAAGAGGCGGTGGGTGGGCTGACCCAAGACCAGGGGAATGTAGACCAGCCGTTGGCTATCCCGCCAGCGGTAGGAGCCAAACCAGTTCAGTTTGCGCTGTTCGCCCTCGCGGGAGACGGCAAAAAGACCGTTGCGCTCTGGGCGGTCGAAGGCCACGTAGTAGACCATCCAGCGCCCATCGGGGCTGGGCAGGATGCTGCGCAGGGCCATGGCGCGGGCCAGGATGCGGCGCTCCCCGGTGGGGAGGTGAAGGGTCTCGAGGTTCCTGAGCGCCTCCTGTGGGGCGCGTTTGCCCGTGAGCAAGAGGGTTTCCTCGTCCAGCCAGCCGGTCAGGCCCCCGCCGAAAACCGTGGCTACCTGCCGAGGCGTACCCCCAGGGGGGGCCACCCAGATGTCCGAGCGGCGGCGGTCGAAATTGCCCTCGGGCTGGGTGGTGTTCCAGGCCAGCCGCTGGCTGCCGGGCGACCAGGCCACGTTGCCGCCCTGGGTGTTGAGGTAAAAGCTTTGCCCATCGGACAGGCGCTCGATCAGGCTGGGCCTGCCGGGGAGCAGGGCATAGGTAAAGTTTTTGTTGTAATGGGCAACCGGTAGCACGGGCCTGGGTGTGCCGGGCTGCAGGACAGACACCCCGTAGAGGGCAACGGGGCTTTGGGGGCCCGGCTTGTCAAGAAAGAGTACCGTGCTGGAATCGGGGCTCCAGAGGGGGTTCACGCAACAGCCGCCGGAGGTGAGGCGGCGGGGGGTGGGGGTGCGGGTAAACTCCAGTCTGGTCGCACCAAAGAGCAAGGAGAGGCCCGGCAAATCGGCAAAACTATTCGCCACAGCGCTGGGCTGGGGTTTGCTTGCCAGGGTTGCTGGCCAGGCTTTAGCGTAGTTGTTGAGCAGGGGGCCGCCGCGACGGGCTTCGGGCTGCTGGTCGGGGAACTGCCAGCGGCGGGGGTTGTCCAGGTCGCGCTGAAACCCCCTCGAGAACCCCCCCAGCAAAGTGAGCGTCTCCCAGTCGGCGGCTATGTAGGGAATCGGGTTGAAAAAGCGTTGGTGGGAGCTGTCCCGAATTTCCAGGTGCAGGTGGGGGGCAGCGGTGCAGCTAAACTGCGAATCGCCCACCTTGCCCACCACCTGGCCGCGCCGTACCTTGGCGCCCACCCGCAAAGGAGGGCGCTCCAACAAATGCCCATACAAGCTGGCCAGCCCGTTGCCGTGGTCAATCACCAGGTTGTGCGGCGGAGAACCGTGCGGCCCATCTACCTCCACCACGGTTCCATTCCCAATGGCTATCACCGGGGTGCCACAACGGGCCGAAAAGTCCAGGCCAAAGTGGATGCCCTGCCCGGCCCGGTAGGCGCTGGTGCGTTGCCGATATGCCCCGGTTGTATTGCCGTAAAGCTGCCCCAAAAGCCAGGTATCGGGGCCCGGCGGACCTTGCAGCGGCAGGCCAAACTGACGCGCTGGCGGAGCAATTTTGGCATCGGGTAGGGGCGTGGCGAAGTGGGCCAGGGCCAGGCCCAGTCCAAGCAAACCAAAGGCCAGCAGCCGCATGGCCCGATTATCGCTGAGGAATTGCTCGGCAAATGTGGTGTGAAGAGCGCAAAAAAAAGGGCGAACTCGAGGGTTCGCCCAGTGTCTATCAGATGCTACTGTAGCCAGGTGTAGCGGAAGGCCAGGTAGCTGGTATTGGGGAAATGCAAAAAGCCCTGTACGCGGCGGTTCATGGCCTCGTACTGGGCCGAGTGGAACAGGAAGGCCATGGGGCTGTCCTGCAAAACCAGCTCCTGCACCTGGGTGTAGATGCGTTGGCGCTCGGCCTGGCTGGCTACGCGGCGGCCCTGCTCCAGAAGCTGAGTAACGCGGTCGTTCTTGTACTTGGAGAGGTTCAGGGCCGAGGTGGGGTGGAAGGTGTTGAAGAGGTAGTCGTCGGGGTCGGCCTGCCCCGAGGTGCCCAGGAGGGTGACATCGAACTCGCTGCGCAGGGCTTTGGGCAGATAGACGTTCCAGTCTTCGGCCTGGATGTTGACCCGGATGCCCACCTCGGCCAGGTTGTCGCGGATGACGTCTGCCGGGGTGCGCAGGAAGTCGTAGGTGGAGGTGACGTAGAGGTTCATGGTGAAGCCATTGGCCAGGCCGGCTTCGGCCAGAAGCTGCTTGGCTTTGGCCACATCGCGGGTGTTGTAGGGGCTGTTGGTGTAGGCGTAGGCCCCTGCGGGGATGGTGGTGCCCCGGGCCACAATGCCGCCGGTACCGAAGAGGGCCAGATCCACAATGGCTTTTTTGTCAATGGCATAGGCGATGGCCTGGCGCACCTTGGGGTTGTTGTAGGGTTCTTTGGTGGTGTTGAAGTAAAGGGCCCGGAAGTTGGCCGAGGGGCCGCCCACCACGGTCAGGTTGCGGTCGGCCTTAAGCGGGCGCACATCGGCAGCAGTGACGTACTCGATCCAGTCCACCGCCCCGGCCCGCAGGGCAGTGGAGCGGGCGGCGGGGTCGGGGTAGAAGGTGTAGGTGATGCCATCGAGGTAGGGCAAGGGGCGGCCCTGGTTGTCTTTTTGCCAGTATTTGTCCCACTTACGCACCACCAGCCGGGTCTGGGGGATGTACTCCACGAAGCGGAAGGGGCCAGTCCCGATAACGGCTTTGTTCAGGTCGTTGTTGTTTTCCCTGGTTACCTTCTCCGAAACAATCACGTTGGTGCTGAAGGCCAGCTTGGCCAGCAGCGGCGTAAAAGGCTGGGAAAGGGTGATGACCACGGTGCTGTCGTTGGGCGCCGTGACCGAGCGCACCACCGCAAAGTCGTTGGCGCGGGGGCTCTTGGTGGCCGGGTCTTTGATACGGTTGATGGAGAAGGCCACATCGGAGGCCTTGAGGGGATCGCCGTTGTGGAAGGTCACACCCGGCCGCAGGCGGAAGGTCCAGGTCAGGCCATCCTGCGAGACCGTCCAGGACTGGGCCAGCCCCGGCACGATGCGACCTTTGCTGTCGAGCATCACCAGGGTGTCGTAGATGTTTTCCAGCACGTTGCGGCTGGCGGTGGCGTTGGTGGTGTGGGGGTCGAGCCCTACCGGGTCGGTTTGCATGCCGGCCCGCAGGATGCCGCCCGACTTTTGCGCCAGCGATACCGCAGCCAGGGCCAGAACCAACAGAACCATCAGTTTTTTCATCGCGCCTCCTTGTGTAGCAACTGATTATACCGGTATATAACCACAGTAGTACCGTTTAGTCAGGAGCTATCGTTGTCGCAGCCGGGGGTCGAGGGCGTCGCGCAGACCGTCGCCCAGCAGGTTGAAACCCAGCACCATCAGCACGATGGCAGAACCGGGCACCAGCGAGCCCCAGGGCGAGAGCGAGAGAAAAGCCCGGCCCTCCGAGACCATAGAGCCCAGGGCTGGAAAGGGCGGCTGGATGCCCAGCCCCAGAAACGACAGCGCTGCTTCGGCCAGCACGGCATAGGCGAAACGCAGGGTGACCTCGACAATCAGTGGGGCCGCTGCGTTGGGCAGGATAGTACGGAAAATCATCCGCCCGTCCGAAGCCCCCATGGCCCGCCCGGCTTCCACGTACAGTTCTTCCCGCACGGTCAGCACGGCAGCCCGGGCCACCCGAATGAAAGGCCCCACAAACACCACCGAGATGGCCAGGACCAGGTTGATGAAACCGCCCCCCAGAAAGGCCAGGAAAGCAATGGCCAGCAGGATGGCGGGATAGGCAATCAGGATGTCGGCCAGGCGCGAGATGGTGAGGTCGAGCCAGCCCCGAAAGTAGCCGGCCAGCAGGCCCAGGGTTCCGCCCACCAGCAGCCCGGCCAGCACCGAGACCGCCGCCACCGAGAGCGAGAAGCGGGCCCCGTAGAGCACCCTCGAGAGCAAATCGCGCCCGTACTGGTCGGTGCCCAGCCAGTGTTCTGCGGAAGGGCCCGAGAGGCGGTTGGGCGGGTCGAACTTGAGGGGATCCCAGGGGGCAATGATGGGGGCCAGGAGTGCGCCCAGCAGCACCACCAGGGTAATGGTGCCGCCAATGACCGCCGAGCGGTTGCGCAGGAGGGCCCTGAATGTCAGGGCCCAGTTCGATGGGCTGGCCGAAGCGGGGGTGGTCACGGTTGTCCTCCGGAGTGGGGAGCTGGCGTCATAGTGAAAAGAAGTTGACTCGAGCGGCCCGGTCTGCAGCCTCTGAGGGTCAAGAAGCTCCAGGAAGCCTTTCGGCCCTGCGCTGGCTTACTCATAGCGAATCCTAGGGTCTATGAGCGAGTAGAGCAAGTCCACCAAAAGGTTGACCAGCACTGCCGCGGTGGCCACGAAGAGCACCGTGCCCTGCACCACCGGGTAGTCGCGCAGGTTGATGCCCTCGAGGGCAAAGCGCCCCACCCCCGGCAGGCTGAAAACCTGCTCGATAATGACCGCCCCGCCCAGCAACGAGCCAAACTGGATGCCGATCACGGTGACCACCGGAATCAGGGCGTTGCGCAGGGCATGGCGGAAGATCACCACCCGCTCGGAGAGCCCCTTGGCCCGGGCCGTACGGATGTAGTCGCGTGAGAGCACCTCGAGCATCGAGCTGCGCAGGATGCGGGTAACCGCTCCGGCCAGAATCAGGCCCAGCGAGAGGGCTGGCAGAACCATGTGCCGAAAGTTTTGCACGGGGTTTTCGGCCAGGGGCACAAAACCGGCCGGGGGCAGCCAGCCCAAAGCCAGCGCGAAGAGCAGAATGAGCAGCAAGGCCAGGAAAAACCCCGGCACCGAGAGGCCCAGAATGGCGAAGAACGAGGCAAAGTAGTCCACAAAGCCCCCCCGACGGATGGCCGCCAGCACCCCCAGGGGCACCGCAATCAGGAGGGCGGTCAGGAGGCCCATCAGGGTGAGCTGGAGCGTGACCGGAAAACGCAGGGCCAGGTCCTGGGCTACCTCGCGCCCGGTACGCAGGCTGCTGCCAAAGTCGCCCTGCAGGACAGCCCCCAGCCACTGCCCGAACTGCACGTGCAGGGGCAGGTCGAGCCCAAACAGGCGCCGCAGCTCGGCCATGCGCTCGGGATTGACGTTGGCCTCGAGGCCAACCAGGCTGGTGACCACATCGCCCGGCACGGCCCGCATGAGTAAAAAGGTGATGATGGCCACCCCTAAAAGGGTGGGGATGGCCGCGAGAAGACGATTAACCACATAGCCGACCATAACGAGTAGCCCGAGTATATCGCCTTTCGGCGTTTGTAGGCCGAAAGTGGAGCAAATGACCCGGGGCTACTTCGCCGGTTTGCTAACCTCGGACAAGGAGGAGTTCTGTGCGAAAAAACATTCTTTTTTTTCTGGTTGCTCTGAGCCTTCTGGTGCTTTCGCAAGCCCTGGCCCAGGCCAGCTTCTACGCCCGGCCCCTGGGCCTGCAAACCAACCGAATGAAAGGCGAGGACGTCTACAGCGTGCAGAGCTACCTCCTCAATGCGGGCTACCCCGAGGTTGGCGAGCTCGACCGCATCTATGGCCCCCGCACCTGGCAGGCGGTGATCAACTTTCAGGAGATGCAGGGAATCAAGGGCGATGAAAAAGGTATCGTGGGGCCCAATACCTGGGTGGCCATGTTTCACAGTGGCAGCATCAAAGCCCCCATCTTCTCGCGTGCTTTGCAACTGCAAAACCCTCGCCTGAGCGGGGTGCAGGTGCGTAGCCTGCAACAGCGGCTTCTGGAGCTCGGCTACCGCGAGGTGGGCGAGGCCGACGGCTTTTTTGGCCCTAAGACCCAGGCTGCGGTCAGCGCATTTCAGAAGCGTCTGGCCAACGTGAGCGGGCTGAAGGTGCGTACCGATGGGGTGGTGGACGGGGTCACCTGGGCCAACCTCTTCAGCGACTTTGCCCCGGGGAAGAAGTAGACCATGCTCCGCTGGTTTTTGCTGCCTTTGCTGACGGGCCTGGCCTGGGCTGCGCCAGAGTGGGCCAACTACTGCAACGCCCGCTTTGGTTTTTGCATCCAGCGCCCGGCTTTCATGAGCGCCGAACCCCCACCCGAGAACGGCGATGGTCAGTCCTTTCGTCGGGGAGCGGCCCGGCTGGTGGTTTCGGGAGCCCTGGATGCTTACGTGTTGACCCTGCCCGAGTACTACGAGCAGGCCCAGAAGAACCTGCGTGTGACCTACAAGGTGCTGAAGCCGGACTATTACGCGGTCTCGGGGTTTAAGGGCAATTTGGTGGTCTACGAGTATAAAAAGCTCAGGGACGGGGTATTTTTCACCGTGTACCTCGAGTACCCCACCACCGAAAAGGCCACCTACGACCCCCTCATCAAGCCCATTGTGGACTCGCTTAAGCTGCGAAGGTAACCGATGAAAAACCTGATTTTCCTGGCGTTTTTGCTGTTTCCGGCCCTGGCCCAGGGCTACTTTGAGCTGGGGGGCTTTAAGACCCCCTCGGGCAATATCCACTGCTTTGCCTATGTGGACCGGGTGGCGGGTGAAGCGGTGCTGCGCTGCGACCTGCTCCAGAACCAGGCCCGCGTTCCGGCCAAGCCCAAAGACTGCTCGCTGGACTGGGGCAATGCCTTTGGCCTGAGCGAGCGGGGCCAGGCCACCCGGCTCTGCGTAGGGGATACCGTGGCCGACCCCCGCCTGCCGGTGCTGGCCTACGGCAAGGTCTGGAGCGAAGGCGGTTTTCGCTGCGATGTGACCCAGGCCCGGCTGCGCTGCATCAACAAAGATAAGCGGGGCTTTGAGCTCTCCCGGAGCGTACAACGCCTTTTTTAGCCCCTCGAGTTCTGGCCTTGCGGTACTTTGGCCAAACACCAGTAGGATGAAAGCCATGCTGCACCTCAGGCTCCTGGGCTCGCCCGAAGCCCTCTGGCAGGGGGAAGTTCTCTCCCTTAAGGGCCGCCAGTGGGCCTTGCTGGGGGTGCTGGCGCTGGGCGGGGGTCTCAGCCGTCGCGAGGTGGCCGAACTGCTGTGGGACAAAAACGCGGCGCAAAACCTGCGGCAGGCCCTGTACCTGTTGCGTCGGCTGCCGGGGGCCAAGACGTGGCTGCTCGACGGGGAGCGGCCTGCACTGTACGCCGAGGTAGACGCCCTGGCGCCTACCCTGGAGGCGCTGCGTGCACCGCTTTTGCGGGGTCTGCCGGACGATCTGCCCCCTGCGTTTTGGGAGTGGCTGGCCCTCGAGCGCCAAAGGCTGGAAGAGCTGCGCCGCGAGCGGCTTTGGCAGACTGCACAGACCCAGCCGGAGCAAGCGCTGGGGTACCTTTATGAGCTTATCCAGCTCGATCCCCTGCACGAGAGTGCGGTGCGCGAGGCCATGCGCCTGGAGCTCAGGGCCGGGCGGGTACAGGCAGCCTGGCAGCTTTACGAGAACCTGCGCCAGTCCTTGCGGCAGGAACTGGGTGTAGAGCCCCTGGCGGCTACCCAGGCCCAGGCGGCCTTATTCCAGCACGCAGCCCTGAGCCCACTGGCCCAGCGCCTCTGGGAGGCCCGAAGTCTTTTTCCCGAAGAGGCTCGCCCCGAGTTCTGGGCTATGGTGCTGGAGGATGACCCCTACACGGTTGCGCGCGCACTGGTGGAGCTCGAGGCCGCCCCGCCCCCACCCCATTTGCCCAAGGCCCTGCGCCAGCATCTATGCCGCCGGATTGCGCTGGCCTTGGAAGCGCAGAGGGGCGAGCCCATGGCCACTGCTCGCTACTGGCTGTGGGCCTTGGAGCCAGAGCGAGCCTATGCCCACTTGTTGACCGCAGGTCGGATGGCGTTGCAACAGGGAAAGCCAAACGAGGCCCAACTTGCTTTCTTTCAGGCCCTCTGGGTGAGCGGCGAAGCGGAGGCTGTGGAAGCCATTTTACACCTGAGCCAGCTCGCCGAGCAGCAGAGCGACCTGGCCTTGCTGGATGCCCTGGTGGAGCGGCTGGGTGTACTGGCAAGGCGCACGCAGAGCGATCCGATCTACTTCGAACACCATCAGCGTAGGGCCGGGCTTCGGCTGCGGCAGGGCAGACCCCAGGAGGCCGCCCTGGAGGCGCTGGAAGCCCTGGAGGTGGCCCGGCGGTTGGGCGATGGGGAGCGAATCTCTCTGGCCCGGCTTTCTTTAGGGGCGGCCCATCTGGTAGCTGGGGCGTTGGAGGAGGCCAGGCCCCATCTGGAGGCCGCCGCATGGGCCCAAAGCCCGCAGACCCGCCTGCGGGCGCTAAGTAACCTGGGGGCCTTGTTCGGTCTGCGAGGTGAGTACGAGGCTTCCGAGGGCTCTTTGGAGGAAGCCCTGACCCTGGCCCGGCGGGAGGGACAGCTGGCCTTGGCAGGAAGTCTGCTGCAAAACCTGGCCGCCACTACCTTGCGCTTGGGCCGCTACGCCCAGGCCACAAAACGCTTTACCGAGGCCATTGAGCTGTCGCGCAGCTTGGGTGATGCCCGTACCGAGACCACCAGCTATCGCAACCTGGGCTACCTGTACTTTTTGCAGGGGCAGTTCGGTCCGGCCTGGAACACCCTCGAGGAAGCCCTCGAGCTGGCCCGGCCCCTGGGCCCCGGTTTGCAGGCCCAGGTCTTGCTGGTGCAGGTCGAGCTGCTGGGCTATTTGGCGGTCTTCCCGGAGGCCGAAGGCCGGCTGGAAGAGGCCTCGAGGCTGGCCCAGGCGGCCCAAGACGAGCGGCTTTTGTGGGCCTGCCGCTACAACCGGGCCTTGCTGGGTCTCTGGCGCTGCCCAGAGGAAACCGAGCCCATCGAGACCCTGCTGCCCAGCTTGCGGGAAGCCCGCTTGGGCGACCTGGCCATGGGGGCCGAGTTCGACCTGCTGGCGCTCGGCCGAAAGGAAAACTTACTCGAGCGCCTTCTCGCCTGCTGCCGGCCCCAGACCCCGGTGCAGCACCTGGCCTGGCAGATGGGTGCTCTACGGCTTTCGCTCCTGCGGCGTCCTCCCGACCCCGAGCCGCTGGCCCGGGCCCTGGCCCTGGAAACCCTATGCCTGAGCGTGCCCGCCCACCGTCTGCTAGGCGAGGCCCATGCCCACCTGGGGCAACACCTCCAGGCTACTGCCGCGGTGCGGAGGGCCCAGGAACTCTGGCAAAGCCAGCTCGAAGGGTTACCTCGGAGCCTGCGCTAGAGTCAAGCAGCAAGCCAGGATTACCCTTGTTGTGGTTCGCTCCTGCCTTGAGCAAGCAAGGGGTTAACGTGGATTTGGTATGACTTGGCGATGCGCCCGTGCCCCTAATTGACACCCAATTGACGCCCCCCCTACTACACTGGTAGCCATGCCAGAGGGCCACCAGGAACAGTGCTATGTACTCCGCATGTGGAGCGACGGCGAGCAGCAGTGGCGCTACAGCCTTGAACTCTTGCGGGGCGGAGCCCGGTACAACTTTGCCCGTCTGGAAGATCTGGTGGCGGCCCTCGAGCGCGCAAAGGAGGAAGCATGCGCTACCCAGCTAAAATCGCAGCCCTAGCCCTGCTGCTCGCGGCCTGCGGGGGTGGCCCCCCCAGCCGGATTGAGCCCAAAATCGACCCCGACACCCGGGTGCTAAACTCCCAGAGCCGGGCGTCTTTGTCTGGCTTCACCCTCCACAACGCCCCCGCCTGCCTGGACTACACCAACCAGAACCGCCCGCTCTGCCAGGCCACCCTCACCTTTAGCGCCGACAACCCCCAGCTCCAGGCCCTCGAGGTCGGACAGGTGCTGGTGAGCGAGCCCACCCCGGCGGCACCCTACGGCCTCCTGCAAAAGGTCAAGGGCATCAGCCGCGCGGGCAACACCGTAACCGTCCAGACCGAGGAAGCCGACCTCGGCGAGGCCCTCGAGCAAGGCGAGGCCGATTTCCAGAAGACCCTCACCCCCTCCGACCTGCAATCGGCCCAGGCCCTGGCCCAGAGCGTGCGCTTTGCCGGCGGCCTCACCGCCTACAGCGCCCAGAGTGGGGTAAGGCCCATGGCCACCCTGGACTTTAGCTTCGACGAGGTGCTCTACGACCAGGACAACAACCCGTCCACCACAAACGACCAGGTGCGGGTCTCGGGCAAGGTCTTCTTCGACGTGCAGAACGGTTTTAGCACCGGGGTAAGCTGGAAGAAGGTCTTTGGGGTGCCCACCTACCCCAACGGGATCTACTTCAAGGCGGCCTACGGCATAAAGCAAAGCGCCGAGGTCAAGGTGAGTTCCGGGCTGGGCTACAGCATCAACAAAGAAAAAGAGCTGGCCAGCTTCAACTTTTCGCCCATCACGGTTTTTGTGGGGCCGTTGCCGCTGGTGTTTGTGCCCAGTCTGAAGATGGTGGTGAACGCCTCCGGGCAGGTGAGCGCGGGCCTGAGCTTTGGCGCTACCCAGAGCCTGAACGCCCAGGCCTGCCTGGAGTACACGAACGGCTTCAACAACTGCAGCAGCTTTGGTGAGAGCTTTAGCGCCAGCTTGAGCGGGGCCAACATTGGCGCTTTGGCGCGGGGGAGCCTTTTGGGCAAGGCCGATGTACTGCTTTATGGCATTGTGGGCCCCTACGCCAAGCTGGGGGGCTACCTCGAGATGGACGTGGTGGTGCCGCGCAATCCCGTCTGGCGGCTTTCCGCCGGGGTAGAGGCCTATCTGGGTCTTCATCTGGGCATTGACCTGGGGGTGACCGAGTTCCGCCTGGACTACGACCAGAAGGTCTACGACAAAAACCTGGGTACCATCGCCCAGGCCACCCCTCAGCCGCCCAGCGTAACGCTCTCGCAAGCAGGCCTGGGCTCGCCGCAGCTCCTCAAGCCCTATAGCCTTTGTGCCACCGCCTACGACCCGCAGGACGGGCCCAAGGCAGTGAGCCTGAGCAGCAGCGTGGAGGGCAGCCTGGGCAGCATTGCCGCCAACGCCAACCCGCCTTGCCTCGTCTACACCTTCACCACCGAAGGCCCCCGCACCATCACCGCCAGCGCCAGCAACAGCGCGGGGCTGAACAGCAGCGCCACCCTGAGCCTGAACGTGCAAGACCCCCCGCCCAGCGTCCAGATCCTCAACCCCAAGCCGGGTCAGGGCTTCTATGCCGGCCAGACGGTGCTCCTGCAGGGGAGCTGGCTCGACCCCAGCCTTAGCACCCAGAACTGCGCCAATGCGGTCTGGAAGAGCAGCGTGGCCGCCGACACCCTGCCCGCCAACGCCTGCGGCAACCCTACCATAACCCTTGCCAGCAGCACGACTTCCCGCACCTTGACCCTGGAGGTCAGCAACGCCCGGGGCAAGAAGGGCAGCGCCACGGTGAACGTCAATGTAAGCCCGGCTCCCGCCAACTACCCGCCGAGCGCCCTCATCACCCAGCCCGCCGGGGTCAACCCCGAGATCGGCTACACCCAGATTGCCCTTAAGGGCTGGGTGCAGGACAACGAGAACCAGATGCTTACCTACACCTGGAAAATCCAGCGGCTGGACGGCAGCGGCAACCCTATCTCCGGCACGCAGCAGAACGTGCCGGGCGGTTCGGGGAGCATTAGCTTTACCAGCGGCGGCACCGACCTGCCCACGGTGATGATCGCCAACCTGACCTCGCTCTATCCCGGGGCTACCTGTGGTTTTCACTTCCGACTGACCCTCGAGGTCACCGACGGCAACGCCGGCCCCCCGGCCCGCCCCACGGTCGCCACCCAGGACTTCCGGCTGCCGCCCTGCATCAACTAGGAGGTTCCGATGCGCTACCGCTTGCTTTCTTTGCTGCTGATTGCGGGTTGTGCGGGTGGAAACCCCACACCCCCATCCCCGCCCGTGGTAGGTGACTTTCAGATTGCCCTTTCGACCGGCACCCTCAACCTCGAGGCCGGTACTACTGGAAGCCTCGAGGTCACCCTGGAAAAAACCGGCGGCTTCGACGCCGAGGTGCAGCTTTCGCTGGTGCGTGTTCCCAGCACCCTGGGCGTCAGTGCCAGCTTCAGCCAGAACCCCATCCAGAGCAGCAGCACCCTGACCTTGAACCCCTCCGGCGAGTTGGCCGCGGGCGACTACACCCTGCTGGTGCGGGCTACTGCCAGCGTAAACGGCCAGGTGCTCAAGCGTGAGCGCACCCTCACCCTGGGGGTCTCGGCCAGCGACCAGATTACCGTGAGCGGCCAGGCCAAGAACCGCTTTGGGCAGCCGCTGGTGGGTGTGCCGGTCTGCCGCAGTGGCCAGTGTGTGAACACCGACGCCGAAGGCCGCTTTAGCCTGAGCGGCGTTCGGCCCCCCTACGACCTCACCGTGCGGCCCGCCGCTACCCAGGAGCACACCTTCCTGGGCCTGAGCCGGCCCAACCCCCTCTTGCTGCTCTTCACCAGCCTGGGCGGGGCCCCTGCCGAGCAGACCGCCAGCCTGAGCGGTAGCCTACTGCCCCAATCGGGCAGCGGCATCACCTTCCCTAACCCCGCCAACACCGGGGTGCAGGTGGTGTTTGGGGCGCCCCAGGCCAGGCCGACCCAGTTTGTGCCCCCTGGTCACAACCTGCAGGCCCTCTTTCCTGACCAGGGCCCGGCCTACACCCTGAGCACGGCCTGGAACGGCAGCGGCAGTGTGCAGGGCCGGGTGTATGCCCTGCAGTGGAAGTACGTGCCCGGCCTGCCCGGCACCCCCGAGGCCTTTCTGGCCTACGGCAGCCGGGTGGTCTCGCTCGACCCTGGGGAGAGCGCCAGCCTGAACGTGGCGGTGGCCCCCATCAGCACCGGGGCCTTGAGCGTGAACCTGACCAACCCCAGCGGCCTGACTCTGCGCTCGAGGCAGCTTTATGTGAACCTCGAGGCCCACTCACTCTTCCTGATTGCCTCCAACAACGCCGAAAGCCCGTTAAACCTGTCCTGGGCCACCCCGGTGATTCCGGGCAAAACCCTCACCTTCGCCGCCTATGCCGACGCCCCCGATGGCCGCACCCTCAGCTTCCAGCAAAACGGCCTGGGGCCCAGCGGCTTTATTGACCGCGTGCTGCCTGTAGCCCCCGGACTCTCGAGCCCCAACCACAACCAAAGCGGCCTCCCGCTCAACACCCCCTTGCAGTGGTCGCGGCCGGCCGATAGCACCTGCCTTTTATTCCTGAGCAGCGCAGGCCAGCCCACCCGCACCTTCTACACCGACCGCACCACGGTAGTTCCGGGCCTCGAGGCGAACCGCACCTACAACTGGTTTGTGCAATGCTACGGCCCCTTCGACAACATCAACGCCTTTGCCAGCCCCGCCTGGGCTGGGGGCTACCCTGCGTTTGGCTGGGATATGTCGTTTTTCCAGACCAACTCGGTGCTCCGAAGCTTCAGCACCGCACCTTAGGCCACTCCCCCAACCAATTTCAAACACCCGTCTTGAGAGGCGGGTGTTTGAGCTATGCGCCATACACTCGCTAACCTTTGGGTATTTCAAAGGCCGCCCAGATCATCAGCAAGAAACTTAAGAAGTTTATGGGTGTCCGGATAGCGTTCAAGCTGTTCCATGCGTTGCGCGCGCTCTCCCAATCAGTGGGCGGGGCAGCCGGATTCCAGGTCAATACAGTGTTGTTGATGGGCACGTTCAAAGCTATGGTAAAAACCCCCACCCCAAAGAAAAAAAGCACCCAACCCAGTGCAGTCAGCCGCCAGTACGCAGTGTGGCGCTCCTTCCACAGGCGCCCCAGCGGATACAGGGGCAGCAACATGGCCAGGTTGGCCACCACAATTACCCCCGTAGGGAATGCATCCAACGACCGAATCAACTCCTGTTGCACTTTGGCATATTCTGTGGCCGAGAGGGTCATCAGGGCTGGAATGACCCCCTGTTCAAAGGTGTAGAGCAAACCGGCAAAAAGCCCAATCCCATAGGTGTAGACCAGATGAACAACCCGGACGCTATTCATGGAAACCCTCCTGGCTTAATAAGTCACCCCAAGCTCGGCTCAAAGATTTTGAGCAATACGATCAGCACAACCATCACACCCATCGCTACACCGACTCGGTTGGAGCGCTGTGCGAGGGCCTGATATTCGGCATCGCTTGCTCCTTTCGCCTCCAGTAACCTTATCTGTCGACTGAGCAACGGGGTATAGAAACCATATGCGACCGCCATGGCCACGATGTACAGCCCTATGGCAGCCCACAAATAAGGCGCAATGGCTTTGCCCATTGCAATCATGAGCACCCCAGTTAACCCGCCCAGCAGATAGCAGGGATTGGCAACATAGTCATCCAGGAACTTGACTCCACGCAAGGCAAAAGGCAGGCTGGCAGCGTCTTTTGCGCCGCGCGAAATCCATATGGCATAACTTGCATTCAGGCCCACCGCAACCATGGTGACAAAAATGTGTACAAAGACGAGCAGGGTATAAAAAAACGGATGGGCGCCTTCAGGGGGTACGTGCATGAAACCTCCTTGACGGGTGTGGAATGCCGTCAATATACTCCAAGGAATATGGACAGTCTATGTTTTTATGTCCTAATTTCTTTGCCAATCGTCCACAATTATGGATTCGCTCACCCACATCCTTAATCTGGCCCGTCTCAAGAGCAGCGTGTATTGCCGCTCTGAACTCGGCTCTCCATGGGGACTGCACTTTGCAGCACACCCCGGTGCAGTCTTCCATGTCTTGCATCGCGGCAAGGGCTATTTTCAACTCGAGAACGAGGCCGAATTACGGCCCATCCAAGAGGGCGATGTGCTGTTGTTACCAGATGGTCAGGCGCATTCCATTGTGGAGACACCCGGTACTCCAACCTTGCGTAACCTTGAACTCGATCAGTGGGGTGAATGTGCGCTCATGCGTTGGAGCGATACACCCACGGTAGTAATTCTGTGTGGGACATTTAATTTTGAGTATTCCAGGACAACCTCTTTGCTCAGACACCTGCCCCGCATCGTTCACATTCCGTACCGTGCCGATAGTCCCATCAACCGCGTTCTGGAACTGATGGCAGATGAAGCCCAGGCGCAACGCCCGGCCAAAGAAGTGGTTTTGCGCCGTCTGGCGGACATTTTATTTGTACAGATTATTCAGCGTTGGGTTGAAATGCATGGCAAAAACAGTGGTTTGTTGGGTGCCCTATACGATCCTCTTATTGGAAAAGCTTTGGGATTAATTCATGCACAGCCGCATCATGCCTGGACGGTGGCCTCGTTGGCCAGCGCTGTGGGCTGTTCCCGCTCATCGTTTTCCGCACATTTCACAGCTCTGGTTGGCGAACCTCCGATCGAATACCTGGCTCGCTGGCGTATGCAGCTTGCTTCTCGATGGTTGGCCGAAGACCCCTCTTTGCGCGTTGGTGAGATCGCGGCACGGGTTGGTTATAGCTCTGAAGCAGCCTTTAGCAAGGCATTCAAGCGGCTAATAGGCATTGCACCCAAAGCGTATCGCAGCAGTGCTAGAGCGGTTCCCAAGAATGCCCAGAACAACGGGTTTTGCTGTTCTGGGTAAAACACTCCGCATCGCATGTGGAGTGTTTGTGGCGAACGCGATAGCTTCCTACCCCTTCACCGACCCCGCCAACAGCCCCCGAATGAAGTAGCGCCCCAGGAAGATGTAGACCAGGAGCGTTGGCAAGGCGGCCAGCAGGGCCCCCGCCATGGGCAGGTTCCACTTCACCGCCTCGCCGCCTGCAAGCTGGGCCAGGGCTACGGTGATGGGCTGGTTGGCGGGGCTGCTCACCAGCGTCACGGCAAACAAAAACTCGTTCCAGATCTGGGTGAACTGCCAGATGATTACCACCACAAACCCCGGCACCGAGAGCGGGAACACGATGCGGCTGTAGATACCAAAGAATCCCGCACCATCTATGCGCCCCGCCTCGATCATCTCGTCGGGGATTTCGGCGTAGTAGTTGCGGAAAATAAGGGTGGTGATGGGCAGCCCGTACACCACGTGTACCAGAATAAGCCCCCATAACGTACCACCCAGCCCAATATCGCGCACAAACTGGAACAGCGGAATCAGCACAGCCTGGTAGGGGATGAACATGCCAAAAAGCATCAGGGGAAAAACGATATTGGCCCCAGGGAATTTCCATTTAGCTAGCACATAGCCATTCAGCGAACCCAGCAAGGCCGAGAGAATGGTGGCAATGATGGTCAGGAAAAAGCTATTTTGCAGCTTGGGCAAAAAGGCCGTCCAGGCCTGGGAAAAACTCTCCCAGTACCAGCGCTCGGGGAGCCGCCAGGTGTCCTTCAGGGTTATGGCGGAGGGTTCTTTGAGCGCAGTGATGATGACCAGATAAACCGGCAGCAAAAAAAACAGCGTGGCCAGGAACAAAACCCCATACTGCACAATCCGACCCATCATCGCCGCACCTCGCTTTTGAGCTGGCTGTACAGGTAGGGCACAATCACCGCAGCCACCAGCAAGAGCAGAATCATCCCGATGGCCGCCCCTTTGGCAATTTGATTGGCGCGGAAGGTGGTCAGGTACATCAAGAGGGCGGGTACGTCGGTGGGGGCGTTGTCGGCCCCGGCCATGGCAAAAATCAGGTCGAAAATTTTGAGCGAGATGTGGCCCAGGATGATCATGGCCGAGAGCGTGATGGGGGCCAGTAGCGGGAAGATGATGCGCTGGTAAAGCTGCCACTCCGAGGCACCGTCTACCCGGGCGGCCTCGCGCAACTCTTCGGGAATACCGCGCAGCCCGGCCAGGTACAGGGCCATGGTGTAGCCCGACATCTGCCAGACGGCGGCCATAATTATGCCGATAAAGGCCAGGTTAAAGCCGTGGGGTTCGTCGTAGGGAAGAGGTTGCAGGGTGCGGCCCAGTGTGAAGGCCCACAGGAGCAGCAAAGCCGTCGAGCCGGAGGCGATAAAGCCCCGCCGGCGCTCACCGTTCCGAAAAGCCCCGAGTGCGATGAACACCAGCACTGCGCTCACCACCAGGGCGGTAAGGAAGGGCAGGTCGTTCCAGCTTACCTGCCAGATCTGCTCGCGGCTGGTGAGCCAGGCGAACTCGCCCTTGGGCAGCCCCACCAGGGTGGGGAGCTGGTTGACACCGCCCTGCGGTTGCAGCATCCAGCGCCAAATGGTTCCGGTCACGATGAACGAGAGCGACATAGGAAACAAGAAGATGGTGCGGAAAAAGCCCTCGCCTTTAGGACTGCGATCCAGCACAATGGCCAGCCCCAGCCCCACCCCCAGGCAGCCCAGAATGAAGAACAACGTGAAGAAGAAGGTGTTGACCAGATCCTGACGAAACCGCGCATCCACAAACCCGGTAAAGAGTTCGCGGTAGTTTTCAAAACCGATGAAGCGAATCTGGGGGTTGGCCGAGAGGGCCTGGGCCGGGTCGCGGCCCCAGTCGGTGAGGGAGGTATAAAAGGTCTGGAGGATAAAACCATAGACGAAAATGCCCAGCAGCACCAGCGAGGGCAGGATGACCAGGAAGCCGTAGAGGGTGTCTTTATTCTTGAGCCAGTTCATCTTTACCTCTGGGGTTGGCACCTCGCTAGTTATAAAGGCAGTTCTTTGTTTGCGTGGCAGCGTGGTGGGTTATTTCGCCGGGTTCATTCCGGGCGAAGCAAGGAATCGGGTGTTCTAAAGGCTCCGTCGGCTACGCCTCCGCAAAACGACCAGTTGAGCAATGCCGAGGGTGGATTGTGCGAAAAAGGACAGAAAGGAGGGGCAGGCTCGCAGACCTGCCCCTCCAGGTGAACTACTGGCCCAGACGAACCTGGGTGGCAATGGCCTGGGCTGCATTGGAGGCAGCCTGGGCGTTGCGGCCCGAGAGGTAGATTTCCATCACGGTGCCAAACTGGCTCATGAAGGACTCGGGGGCCACAGCACCGTGTACCAGCGAGCCCACAATGCGGTTGTTGCGCCAGTCTCGCATGGCCGATTGCAGGTAGGCGTTGTACTTGCTGGGGTCGGAGTCGGTGCGGGCAGCAATCGAACCCTTGAGCGGGTTGAAAGCGTCCTGGCCTTCTTTGGAGCCGACCAGCCGCAGCCAGTTGAGCACGTTAGCGCGGTTCTTCACACCCTTGGGCAGTCCGAAGGAGTCGGAGAGCATCATGAACACGCCGGCCGTACCGGGTGCCGGGGCCCAGCCGAAGCCTTCGCCGGGTTTGAGGCCCTTGGTGGTGGTCATGTAGCCGGCAGCCCAGTCACCCATGATGTTGAAAGCCGAAGTGCCATCCAGCACGCGGTCTACCGCCTGCTGCCAGGAGAGGCCCGAGGCGTCTTTGTTGGCGCAGTCGAGCACCCGGCCAAAGGTGTTCCACACCGCCACTACCTTGGGGTCGTTGAAACGTAGCTTGCCGTTCCAGAGGTTGGTGTAGTCGTTGGCACCGAGCACCCCCAGGGCCACCGACTCCCACAGATGCTGTTGGGTCCAGTTTTCACCGAGGGCCAAGGGCGCTTCCAGTCCCTTGCCTTTGAGGGTCTGGCAGGTGGTCAGGAACTCGGCCCAGGTTTTGGGTGGCTGTACCCCCCACTCCCGCAGCTTGGCAGGGTTGTACCACATCACGTTGGAGCGGTGGATGTTGACGGGTACGCTGTAAATCTTGCCTTTGTAGGAAATCAGGTCAATGAGCCCTTTGGGGAAGCGGTTCATCCAGCCTTCTTGCTGGAACAGGGGGGTCAGGTCTTCCATGCGGTCGGCTACCACCCAGGTACCGGTGAGTTCTTGACCCGCGTGTACCTGGAAGCTATCGGGGGGATCGCCGCCCAGCATGCGGGTCTTGAGGACGGCCCGGGCATTCACCCCGGAGCCGCCGGTCACGGTGGCGTTGATGACTTCCACGTTGGGGTAGCGTTTTTTGTACAGATCAATCAGGGCTTGTAGAGCGGGGCCTTCGTCTCCGGCCCACCAGGAGAAGATTTCCAACCTCCCCGACTGGGCCACTGCCAGCGAGCCAAGGGCTGCGGCTACCAGGGCTAAGAGAAACTTTCGCATATTATGTCCTCCTCGTCATAGATGGGGCGCCAATGGTTGGCCGAGTCCCCAGGGTGGAGATTGGCGGGCTCCACTCCCTGGTTCCACCATTTGCTAGAAAGCGCTGCAGCACCAAGGCAGCGGCGCCCATAGCCGGGGCCAGATGTCCGAACGCGCTTGGCTTGACGGGTATTTCGGCGTGTTCGGGAATAAAAGCCAGGTTACGAATGGTCTGGCGCAGGGGGGCCTCGAGCCACTTCCAGGCCTCGGCCCCGGCCCCGCCCAGCACCACCGCAGCGGGGTCAAAGGTGACACACAGGTTAACCACAAAACGCCCCAACTCGTAGGCCAGGTTTTGCAGGGCCTGCAGGGCATACGGGTCTTGCTGCTCGGCCCGTTGCAGGATGCCCCAAAAGCCTTCCTGCCGGCCACTGGCAGCCTGGTAGTGCCGTACCATGGCGCGCAGTGAAAGGGCGTCTTCGACATCCCCGCCGCCGCTGCGGCTTTTGGGTTGGCCGGTGAGCCAGTGGCCCAGTTCGCCGGCAGCCCCCAGGCGGCCCCGGTAAACCTGCCCCTCCACCACCAACCCCGTTCCCAGGCCCGTGGTCATGACCACGTAGACCAGCGGGCTTTGATTCTCGCCCCAGAAGGTTTCGCCCAGGGCGGCAGCGTTGGCGTCGTTTTCGACGTTTGTGGGGACTTTTAGCAGGGCCTCGAGCAAATCGGCAGGCCGCTCGTTGCGCCAGCCCGGGCCCGGTGCATAGATAAGATTTCGTCCGCTGACCACGCCGGGGACAGCAAGCCCCACCCCCAGCAGATGCGTGGGGTCCACCAGCCGGATTCTGACCTGTTCGGCCAGTTTGGATATCCGCTCGGCCAGCGGGGTGTAGGGGCTTTCGACCCAATCCCACTCGCCGTGGATTTTGTTGTTCAGGTCGAGCAGGACGATTTGGGTATTCTCCACGCCCAGCTCGGCCCCCAAGGCCAGGGTGTGCTCGGGGGAGAACTCGAGCTCGGTGCCGGGGCGGCCCAGGCCGGGCTTGTGCTGGTTACCTTCGTCCAGCAGGCCTTCTTCAAGCATCTCCTGAACCAGCGAAGAGACCGTGCTTTTGGTAAGGCCTACCGCACGGGCCAGCGTCGCCCGGCTCGAGGGGCCGTTTCGGCGCAGGGCTTCCAGAATCAGGCGGCGGTTCTGCCGCTTGATGGCCTGCTGGTCAAGGGGTGCGTTGCGGGCCATGGCACCTCAAATAAAGCACTTAACTTAGTAAGTTCAGCGAACGAACTATATCCCATCCGATTGCGGCCTGTCAACTGCCTGGGGCCTAGCTACGTCGGTGCTGGAACCGTTCGGCGGAGTCGAGCCAGATTGTTACAGGGCCATCGTTGATCAGGTGTACCTCCATATGGGCCTGAAAAACCCCGGTCTCGACGTGAAGCCCCTGCTGGGTCATCAGATCGCAAAAACGCTCGTAGAGCTGCCGACCTTCATCGGGTGCTGCCGCCTCGATAAAGCTGGGCCGGTTGCCCTTGCGGGTATCGCCGAACAGGGTGAACTGCGACACGGCCAACACCTCGCCCCCCACATCGGCCAGGGATAAATTCATCTTGCCATCGGCGTCGGCAAAAACCCGCAGCCCCGCAATTTTTCGGGCCAGGTAGGCGGCATCGTCCAGGGTGTCGCCCCTTCCCACGCCCAGCAACACCAGCAACCCCTGTCCAATCTGGCCCACAACCTTACCCTCTACGACCACCTGGGCCTGGCTAACTCTTTGCACAACGGCACGCACGTCCAGACGATAACAGGGAAGGGGGGGTGTTGTCAGCCGAAAGCTGAATGCCGGGGTGCTTCCATCGTACTGGTTACTACATTCAATACATCCAACTCGGGATACCTCGAGGTCAGGCCACTCTGAAGACGGGCAACCCGGGTTCGACCAACGCCATGTGGCGCAGTGTAGAGGCCCTCGAGCCTTGCTCTGGTGTGTGAATCCTGGTTTACCTTGGTGCCGCAAACAGCGCGACTGTGCCGGGGCCGGTGTGGGCAGCCACAGCGGGGCCGCACTCCCGCAAGTCTTCAATCACCACACCCTCCTGGCTAATCAGCTTGCGGAGTTCTTCGATGCCCTGAGGGTTGTAGGCGTGGGCTAGGATGACCCGGGCCCCCTCGGGGAAGGCCTGGTGGAAAGCCTGGGCAAGTTGCTGTAAGCCCTTGTGCCAGCCCCGGGCCCGCTCGAGGGGCCTCACCAGCCCATCCCGCACCTCGAGCACCGGCAGTAGCTTGAGCAGGGAACCAATGAAGTGCTGCAAGCCGCCAATGCGCCCGCCTCGGTGCAGGTATTCCAGCGTGGCCGGTAGCACGAAGCCACGCACCCGCTGCACCAGTGGGGCAATAGCCTCCTCCAGCTTGTCCCAGGGCACCCCCGCCGAGAGCTTGCGCTGTACCTCCTCGATCACAAAAGAAAGCCCGCCGTTCAGGGTAAGGCCATCTATCACCTTGACGCGGTTACCAAACTTCTCGGCTACCATACGGGCTGTGGAGCAGGTACCCGAAAGTTTGCTCGAGACATGTACCGAAACAATGCGGTCGAATTTCTCGAGCAAATTCCTGTACAAAGCCTCCAGATCCACCGCAGAAATCTGGCTGGTGCTGACCTTTTTGCCGGCGAGTTGGGCCTGGATCACCTCGTCCGGGGTCATCTCCACATAGTCGCGGTAGCTCTTGCCTTCGATGATGACTTGCTGCGGGATTACGTATACATCCCGCTTGAGGGCTTCCTGGGGGCTCAAACCCAGGGTTGAATCGGCAACAAACGCGGTACGTTCCATCTTCACCTCCCTGCTGTATTTCCAGAAACCCGATTCAGCCGAGTATAGCTGATGTTGTATTGATCGCACGCGTTACGCGATGGGCGCTACTGGCCCAACGGCTTTCAAGGGAGGCCGGGTTATGTGTGGCCGCACCTCGAAGATGCCAGCTCTTTGTCGCAGGTCGGATATCTGGGCTACCCACTCTGGATTTTACAGGCTGTAGGCGTAATACCCGTAAAGCCCCGGCCCGGTGTGGGTGGAAATCACGCCCCCAATGCTACTGGTGATGCGCTCTTCCAGGGGCAGCCCGGTGGCTTGTACGGCAGCTTTGAACGCGGCCACATCGCTTTCTTCAGCGTTGTAGAGGTAGTAGATACGGATTTTCTGGCGACCTGCGGCCCAGGTCTTGAGGGATTCGACCATCTCGGCCAGGGCTTTTTTCTCGCCCCGGGCCCGGCCTGCGGCCTCGACCTTGCCTTCCTTAACGGTCAGGATGGGCTTGATGCCCAGCAGGCCCCCCAGCAGGGCCTGAGCCCCCCCAATGCGCCCGTTTTTCTTCAGGTAGTCCAGGGTGGCCAGGGTGAAGCGCACGATGTGGTCGGCGCGGATGCGCTCGAGTTCGACCAGTACCTGCTTCAGGTCGGCCCCCTGGTCCAGGAGCTCCTTGGCTCGTTCGACCATCATCCCGATGCCCATGCTGGCGGCCAGTGAGTCAAAAACCGTGACTTTGCCGGGGAACTCCTGCGCGGCCAGGTTGGCCGAACCCACCGTGCCGGAAAGCTTGGAGGAGATATGAATCGAGAGCACGTGGTCGGCTTTTTGCAGGGCGCGTTCGTAGGCGGCCTTGAAGTCGGCGGGGGAGGGCTGGCTGGTGCTGGGCATTCCCGCTCCGGCGGCTACCCCTGCAAAGATGTCGGCAGGGGTGATTTCCACCCAGTCTTTGTGGATTTTGCCCTGGAAGTTGACGTAGAGGGGTACTACCTCTACGCCCATCTCGGCGGCGCGGGCCTGCAGGTCGGAGGTCGAGTCGGTTACGATGGCTATTTTCATGCAGTCTCTCCTTTGTGGTTCGGGCTATCAGCCCGTCACCAGGGTTTTTGGGTTAGGTCACACCTGTTCCGTAAGTCTAGCACAGGGTTTGTTTTGTGGGCCTCACGGTACGGGATTGAACTTGGTGTTATCTTTTTGCCCTTTTCCTCTCCCCACGGTAGGAGAGGGGGCGACACTACACGTTTGTTGGAGCCCTGTTTTATTGTCTGGAACTCTACCTCAGCCATGAAGATGAAAGCCTGCCGCCTTCTCCAGGAGCTTGTGCCATCTGGGACAAGGTGATAAGGTTGGGGCGAATGCCGGGGTATACCGGCTGGCTCCCAGGACAAAACTATGTGGAAAGTGCTTGTAACCGATGAAATGCGGCTGGGTGAGGTGAAGCACCCAGACCTTCGGCTCGATTATCGGCCCGGAATGGCTCGAGAAGAGGTCCTACAGGTAATCGGGCAGTACGACGCTCTCATTACGCGCAGCCGTACCCAGGTGGATGCCGGGCTGCTCGAGGCCGGAGTCAACCTCAAGGTGGTGGGCCGGGGTGGGGTGGGGGTAGACAACGTGGACCTCGAGGCCGCCTCCCGCCGGGGCATCCTGGTGGTAAACGTACCCGAGGCCAACACCCGCTCGGCAGCGGAGCTGGCCTGGGCCCTGTTGCTGGCTGTGGCGCGGGGCTTGGTGGAGTCGGATCAGAAGATTCGCCAGGGCCAGTGGGATCGCAAGTACCTGGGCTTGGAGCTCAACCACAAGACCATCGGCATAGTGGGCCTGGGGCGCATTGGGGGGCAGGTGGCCCAGTTTGCCAAGGGCTTTGATATGCGGGTGCTGGCCTACGACCCCTACATCCCCCGCAGCCGGGCCCAGACCCTGGGGGTGGAGCTTTTCGATGACCTGACCGATATGCTGCGCCAGTGCCACTTCCTGACCGTTCACACCCCGCTCACGAGCGAAACCCGGGGCATGATTGGTCGCCGTGAGCTTTACTTGCTGCCCAAAGGGGCGGTGGTGGTGAACGCAGCACGCGGCGGCATTGTGGATGAAAAGGCCCTGGTGGAGGTGCTGAACGAGGGGCACCTGTGGGGGGCCGGGCTGGACGTGTTTGTGGATGAGCCGCCCAACGCCGAACACCCCCTGGTGCACCACCCCAGGGTGGTACATACCGCTCACCTGGGGGCCAATACCCAAGAAGCCCAGGAGCGGGTGGGCGAGGCTGTTCTGGAGCGGGTCATCGAGACCTTGCAGGGCAACCTGGCCCACGCCCTCAACACCGGCTTCGATGCTGAAGGCTTGCAGATGTTCTCGGCCTGGCTGCCCCTGGGCGAAGCGCTGGGTAAGCTGCTGGCCCAGATTACCCAGGGCCGCCCCCAGACGGTCGAGGTTTCGTATTATGGCGAGTTCGAGAAAAACCCCGACCCCATCGCTTCGGCGGTGGCCAAGGGGCTGCTGGATCAGGTGTTGGAAGCAGGTGCGGCCAACCTGGTTTCGGCCCGACCCCTCCTGCGCGACCGAGGCATCTCGCTCGTTACCCGCCAGGTCGAGCAGTCGCTCGACTACCGGCAGGTGCTGGAGGTGCGCCTCGAGACCGACAAAGAAGTTCGCAAGGTTCGGGGAGCGGTGCTGGGCGGTAAGCCCCGTATCGTGGGCATTGATGACCACATGGTGGAGGCCGTGCCCAGCGGGCACATGCTGGTCTGTGTCAACCGCGACCGGCCCGGCGTGGTGGGCAAAGTGGGTACGCTCTTGGGCGAGAACGGAATCAACATTGCGGGTATGCAGCTAGGCCGCGACAACCCCGGCGGCAAGGCGCTGTTTGTGCTGGCCATTGACGAGCGCCCCAGTGAGGCGGTGCTGGAGGCCCTGCGGGGCCTGGACGTGCTCGAGCGGGTGGATCTGGCCGCGCTCTAATACCAGATTCGGTTGATTCGGTTCCCGAACGGTAAAGAATCAACCCGACCGAAGTTATCCGCGTAGCGGAGGGCGATACCGCCCCTTGGAAAGGAGACGCTTTTTTCGCCGACCGTAGGGAGGGGTGTGCTCTAGGATTCATAAAGACAACCTATGGTTTTTTTTGATTTTGCGAGCTGTCTTTTTGAATCCGGTATAAGCTGCGCTGCATCGGGTTATTGCTGGGAGTGTTCCAGGCGGCAGGCAATAAATGGATGTCAAACAAACGTGCGGCATCGCCGCCATCTCCCATAGTGGGGAGAGGGATAGGAAAAACGATAAAAGCCCGCCGAATGCTTGTATGACGACTGCAGGCCTCTAAAATGGAGCCCATGTACCGCCCTCGTCTGCTCACCCCCGGCCCGGTTGAACTACATCCCAAAGCCCTGGAAGCTCTTTCCCGGCCGCAGCTTCACCACCGTTCGGACGCTGCCAAACAAGTCTTCTTGCAGGCCAAAGCGGGCCTCGAGGCCGCCTTCCAGACCCAGGGCCAGGTGCTTATGCTTACCGGCTCGGGCACGGCGGCCATGGACGCGCTGGTGCAGAACCTGTTTGCCCCCGGCGAGCGGGTGCTGGTGCCGGTGCACGGCAACTTTTCCGAGCGCTGGGCCAAGATTGCCAAGGAAGCTGGTCTAGAAGTAGAGCGTATTGACCTCCCCTGGGGCCAGGTGGTGCGCCCGGAGCATCTGGGAAGCGCCACAGGCCCCTTTGCCGGGCTGCTGCTCACCCACTCCGAGTCTTCCACCGGGGCCCTGAACGACGTGCGCACCCTAGCCCAGGCCTTCAAGGCCCGCTTTCCCGAGGCGCTGGTGGTGGTGGACGCCATCACCAGCCTGTTTGTGAGCGCGTTTGCCCTCGAGGGCTGGGGCCTCGACGCTGCCGCCTGTGGCTCGCAAAAGGGCATCATGTGCCCGCCCGGGCTGGCCTATGCGGCCCTCTCGCCCCGCGCCCTGGAGCGCCTGAAGCCCCGCGGCTTTTACCTCAACCTGGCCTCGGAGCTGAAGGTGCAAAGTACCGGCGAGTCGGCCTGGACGCCCGCCATCAACCTGGTCGCTGCCACCGCCGCGGTGCTGGAAGACCTGCTGCCTCGGCTGCCTGAGCACATCGCCCTCAAGCAACACCAGAACGACCTTTTGTACGCTGCCGGCCAGGGACTGGGCCTGCAAGTGGTGCCCGAGGCGCGAAGCCCTGCCACCACCTGTTTTTACCTGCCGGAAGGGGTTTCCTATGGCCAGGTCAAAAACGCTTTTGCCGCGCGGGGTGCCACCATCATCGGCGGACAGGGCCAGCTCAAGGGCAAGGTCTTCCGGCTCTCGCTGATGGGTTACTCCGACCTCTACGATGCCTACGCGGTAGCCCAGATGCTACGCGATGTTTGGGCCGAGCTTTCTGCTTGACTCTCTGGGACAACATGCCAGCCGCTTTGTGGTAAAAGTGCCTTGAGAGGTGGAACTATGCAAGTGCAGGGGAAGGTGATAGCAGTCACAGGCGGAGGGAGCGGCATGGGGCGCCACCTGGTGCTACACCTGCTTTCTAAGGGAGCGCGGGTGGCAGCGGTGGACATCAACGAGGCGGGCTTACAAGAAACCGCTTCGCTGGCTGCAAACCCGGAGCGCCTCTCCACCCACGTGCTCAACATTACCGAACGTGCGTCGGTAGAAGCTTTGCCTGCCGAGGTCGTCGCCCGGCACGGGGCGGTGGATGGCCTGATCAACAACGCGGGCATCATCCAGCCCTTTGTACGCATCAACGATCTGGACTATGCGGCCATCGAGCGGGTCATCAACGTCAACTTCTACGGCACCCTCTACATGACCAAAGCTTTTTTGCCGCACCTTCTGGCTCGTCCCGAGGCCCATATTGTGAACATCTCCAGCATGGGCGGCTTTCTGCCGGTACCCGGGCAGAGCCTGTATGGGGCTTCCAAGGCGGCGGTCAAGCTCCTGACCGAGGGGCTGTATGCCGAACTGCTGGGTACATCGGTGCGGGTTACAGAGGTTTTTCCGGGGGCGGTCGCTACCAACATCACCGCCAACTCAGGAGTAGAAATACGCCAGATGGAAAGCCAGGGGCGCTCTTCGCTCAAACCCCTCCCGCCCGAGGAGGCTGCGAGGCGCATTATCGCCGGCGTGGAGCAGAACCGCTTCCGGGTGTTGGTGGGCTCCGATGCGCGTTTGATGGACTTCCTCTACCGCCTGGCCCCTGCCTGGGCCACCCGCTTCATAGAGCGTCAGATGCGCTCGCTACTGGGCTAGGAGGCCTCTTTTTATCGTGCTGCAGCCTCACTGGTGAATCCACCAGCCTGACCTAAGCCCTGAGGATAGCCGAAAAGAGATTTAAGGAGGGTTCAAATCCAGGTCTCGAGCAAAATGATCAGCAGCATGCCCAGGCTCACCACCACATTGGCCTGGAAGAAGGCCTGGTCTACCTTGCTCAAATCGTCCGGTTTTACCAACCAATGTTCGTACCAGAGCACCGCGCCCACGCCCAGTACACCCAGGTAGTAAACCCAACCTGCCCCGACCAGAACCCCCGTAAGTAAGAAGAACCCAAAGGTGAGGGCGTGGGAGACCTGAGCGATGCGCAGCGCCACAGGAATGCCAAAGCGGGCCGGGATGCTGTAAATACCGTTTTCGCGGTCGAAGCGGTAGTCCTGGGTAGCGTAGAGGATATCGAAGCCTGCCAGCCAGAAGGCCGTACCGGCCCACAGCGCAAACAAAGCGGGTTCAAACGCACCCGTAACGGCAATCCAGCCGCCTGCGGTGGCCGCTCCAATGGTGAGGCCCAGCCAGAAGTGGCACAGCCAGGTAAAACGCTTGGTGTAGCTATAGCCCACCAGAAAAAAAACCGCTACCGGCAGCAGTTGTGCGGTTAGGGGGTTCAGGTTCAAGGCGGCCAGGGTCAGCAAGAGCAGGCCCACTACCGCCAGGGCCAGGACTTCGTTTGGCTTGACCAGGCCCCTGGGCAGGTGCCGCCCGGCGGTACGGGGGTTGGCAGCGTCTATGCGCTGGTCGATGAGCCGGTTGAGGGCCATGGCCCCAGTGCGGGCGCCCACCATGGCCACAGTAATCCAACCAAACACCTCCCAGCCCGGCCAGCCCCGGGCGGCCAGCAGCATGCCGCCATAGGCGAAGGGCAGGGCAAACAGCGTATGTTCGAAACGAACCAGATCGAGATAGGTTTTGAGTCGGCTGGTCAGGGCCACCATATGTCTGCCCAAGTTTACCCTGAGGCCCAGCCGGCAATGTGGGCAGGTGGGGGTTTTGCAGACTGCTGGACTGCTATGCCCGGTTTTCCAGAACCTCCCTGGCGGCCCGCTCCCCGGCTTCGATGGCCCCCTCGATATACCCGTAGTAGTGGACCGCCGTCTCGGTTCCGGCCCAGTGGATACGCCCGATGGGGAGGCGCAATTCCTCGAACCCTGCCGACATTACCCCCGGCGGGGCGTAGCACTGGTAGCCTCCGCCGATAAAGGGCTCGGTAAGCCAGTCGTGGTCGAAGTAGAGTCTGGGGTAAAGGGCTTCTTCTCCGAAAACCAGGGCCAGGTCTTCCAGCACCGCCCGGCGACGAATTTCAAACGGCTTGTCGCTCCACAGCACTGCATCATCCCCACCGATGAAGGCCACCAGGGCGGGGTTGCGTTCATCGTAGGGGGTGGCGTCAATGGTGTCATCGAAGAGCAGCCGGTCGGGGTCTATGGGGGTGGCGGGTCTGTGGCGCCAGAAAGGGTGGTCGTAGAGGGCGAAACACTTGATTACCGAGCCCATCTCGAGCCGTTGCATGAGCTTGGTGCGGCGGCGGGGCAGCACCGGCTCAAAGTCGATGCGGGTGACCTGATTGGGCGGGATGGCCAGTATGACCCGCTCGGCCCGCACGCTCAGGCCTTCAGCAATGACTGTGACGCCCTGGGTGTCGTGCAGAATGTCGTAGACCTGACAGTTCAGCCGGAGTGTATCGCCTAGTTGCTCGGCCAGCTGGGTGCAGAGGGTCTGCATCCCCTCACGCACCCGCAGGGTTTCGTTGCCGCGCTCGAGGCCCAGTACCCCCTCAAAGCCGCCCGCGCTCTTGAGGCTATAAAGCAGGTGCAACACCGAGAAGTCCTTGGGCTCGATGGTGTACTCGGTGCGGATGATCTGGTCGAACAGGTTGCGTAGATAAGGGCTATCGAGGTTCAGGCGCTTCCACTCCTCCACGCTTTGTACATCCAGTGCAGAAGCATTGGGGGTGGCCGAGGGCTTCTCCACATTCACACTCTCGACCAGAAAATCCAGTTGAGCCTTGACCCAGGCCCACTCGGCCTGGGTGAGCTGGTCCATCGAGGAGAGCGGTTGGACGGCCAGGTCTATCCGCCCCGAGTTGTGTTGTTCAAAGGTCGTTAGCCCCAACTCCCGAATCAGCCCCATGACCCGGGGCATATCCGGGCTGACCCATTGCCCGCCCAAATCGAAGGTCGAGCCGTCGGGCAGGGTTTTGCTCAAAAGCCGCCCCCCCACCCGGTGATGGGCCTCCAGCACCACCACCTTAAGCCCCACTTCTTGCAACATCCGTGCAGCCACCAGCCCCGAAATTCCTGCGCCCACCACCACCACATCGGCTTGGTTACTACCTGCCTCACTCATACCAACCACCTGCCCGCGTACTCGAGGGCCTTTATCCTGCTGTTTGCAGGTTTAAATCTGTTTGGAGTTAAGTCCGTCAATACGGCTGTTTGTGCGCGGTGTCGCCCCCCCGAAGGCGCGGCCAAAGCCGCTGCCCTTTTACCGATTTACCCCAGAATAACGTACTTACAGGCTATGAGCAGGAGTGGGGGCCTTTGCTAAGGGGCAACACGAGTTTCCATCGCTTTTTCCCGGCTCTTCACTCCTCGCCTTTCGCCACCGGACGGCTGTTGTCCGATACCCAGTCACTCCACGAACCTGCGTAGAGCCTGGCCGGTTTGCCGATGAGCTCGAGCGCCAGCACATTCGCTGTAGCCGAGACGCCCGAGCCGCAGTACGCAATCACCTCACCCTCGAGCCCGGCAAACCGTGCCGCCTGGGCCTCGGCTGGCTTGAACCGCCCCAAGGCATCCAGGCTGTCCAGCCAGTTGCGGTTGATGGCGCCGGGAATGTGCCCGGCTACCGGGTCTATGGGTTCTACCTCGCCCCGGTAGCGCTCGGGAGCCCTGGAATCAATCAGGATGGTGCCCGGCGGACGCTGGGCCACCGCCTCGGCATCCACCACCATCTCGGGCCGGGGGTGGGCCCTGAAGGAGATGGTGGGGTATTCGACGGCCAGGGTAGAAACCTCGTAGCCGGCCTCTTTCCAGGCCTTTATGCCGCCGTCCAGTACAGCCACCTGGTCGTGGCCCAGCCACCGGAGCAGCCACCACAGGTGCGGGGCGTACATGCCGCCAGCGGGGGGTTCGTCGTAGGCCACCACAAAGTGCTCGTTGCCGATGCCAGCCCGGCCCAGGGTCTTGGCCAACGCCTCCGGTGTGGGTAGGGGATGGCGGCCACCTTTTCGGTCGGGCCTTACGGGCCCACAGAGGTCTTGCTCCAGATCCAAAAAAATGGCCCCTGGAATGTGCCCCGCCTGGTAGGCCCGCCTTCCGGCCATAGGGTCTTGTAGGGAAAAGCGGCAATCCACAATGCGAAGCTGCGGTTGGCCGAGGTGTTGGTGCAACCATTCGACACTGACCAGGGGATTCATAGCAGCAGCCTAACAGAGCAGGGTGCCGGGGGTCGAGGGCGCTGGCCACAGCGCGGGTTAGGGCCTCTGGTGGATGGTGTTTTTGTGCCCGGCTTGAGGCTATCCGCCTTTTGGTAATGATCAGCGGGCGTTCAGCTTTGGGGCCATTTCAAGACGCCTCCAGGTGCCATCCTGTATGTTGTTGCCATGCAAACCTTCAAGGCTTTGGTAGTAGAAACCGGCGACCCCTACACGGCCCAGATTCGGCAGGCTTCGGTAGACGAACTGCCCCCCGGCGACGTGCTGGTGCGGGTGGCTTACAGCAGCCTCAACTACAAGGATGGCCTGGCGATTACCGGCGCGGGCAAGGTTATCCGCAGTTTTCCCATGGTGCCAGGCATTGACTTGGCCGGAACGGTGCTGGAGTCGGCCTCGCCAGATTACAAGCCGGGTGATGCGGTGATTCTGACCGGCTGGGGGGTGGGCGAGCGGCACTGGGGCGGGCTGGCGGAGTTGGCAAGGGTGCGGGCCGAGTGGCTGGTGCCCCTACCCGATGGGCTCACCCTGCAACAGGCCATGGGCATCGGCACGGCTGGCTTTACCGCCATGCTGGCGGTAATGGCCCTCGAGGCCCACACCATAGACAAGAACCGCGATGTACTGGTAACCGGCGCGGCAGGGGGTGTGGGCAGCGTGGCTACGGCCCTGCTGGCCCGGCTGGGCTACCGGGTGGTGGCCTCTACAGGCCGCACGAGTGAAGAAGCCTATTTGAAGTCATTGGGAGCTGGTGAAATTTTGCATCGCAGCGTGCTGGCTGCCCCAGCCAAGCCCCTCGAGTCCGAGCGTTTTGGTGGGGCGGTGGATACCGTAGGTGGGGCGGTGCTGGCGGGGGTTTTGCCGCGCATGGCCTACGGCAGCAGCGTAGCGGCCTGCGGAAATGCAGGGGGGGTGAAGCTCGAGACTACCGTCTTCCCCTTCATCCTGCGGGGCGTGAACCTGCTGGGCATTGACTCGGTGATGTGCCCCAGAGAAAAACGCCTTCGGGCCTGGCAACGCCTGGCCCACGACCTGCCCAAGCCCCTCCTGGAAGCGGCCATCCAGACCGTAAGCCTGGAGGAAGTGCCGGGGCTGGCCCAGGCCATTCTGCAAGGCCAGGTGCGGGGGCGGGTGGTGGTGCGGTTGTCATGAAGCCATGTGGCTTCATGGCCGGATTCCTGGCTTTGGGCTTATTTGCTTATTATGGGATGCCATGTACGAGTATGGTCTGAGGGTCTACTACAACACCAAAGCGCTGGCTAAAGCGCTGCTTCAGGTGCTGTTTGGTTTAGAGGTAGAAGGTGCGGAGAAAATTCCCAAGGAAGGTCCGGTCATCCTGGCCTCCAACCATATGTCCTTCCTCGATCCGGTGGTGATGGGGGTGGCCTGCCCTAGGGTGGTGAGCTATATGTCACGCGACGATGTGTTCAAATACCCCATCCTGCGCTGGCTTTTGCCACGGCTGTACGTAATACCGGTCTCGAGGGGCGCGGGCGACCTGGGGGCGGTCAAAGCGGCCATTCGTACCCTTAAAAACGGCATGGCTTTTGGCATTTTCCCAGAGGGACGCCGTAGCCGCACCGGCTTTATCGAACCCTTCAAGACCGGCACGGCTGCGATTGCCCTGCGCACCAACGCCCCGATCGTCCCTGCCGCCATTATCGGAAGCGATAAAGCCTGGCCGGTGGGCAAGGGGCCCCGTCTGCGGCGGTCCATTCGGGTGGTGTTTGGCGACCCCATTGTCCTGCCCCCAGGAAAGACCGACCACCAGACCTTAGAAGAGGTGACCCGGCAGCTCGAGGCCGCTGTAACCGCGCTTTTGCCCCCCGAATATCACAGAAAGCCCACCGTTTAGCCATTCTGTCTAGGGCGAAACGGCTACCAACGTCGCCCTGGTGCTTGCAATTTGGAGATAAGGTGTGATACACTCCGTGCTGAAGGGAAAATAAAGGAGGTAACTGTATGGCAAGAGCTGGATCCAAGAAAACCAGAACCAAAGCCGACCTGATCGACCAGGTAGCCGCTGCTGCTGGCTTGAAGAAAAAAGACGCTAAGGCCGCTGTGGACGCTTTCCTCAGCAAAGTCGAAGATGCGCTCAAGGCCGGTAGCAAAGTGCAATTGACCGGTTTTGGCACCTTTGAAGTGCGCAGCCGCAAGGCCCGTACTGGCGTGAAGCCCGGTACTACCCAAAAGATCAAGATCCCCGCTTCCAAGTATCCTGCCTTCAAACCCGGCAAAGCCCTGAAGGAAACCGTCAAGAAATAAAATTGCAGTCCCTTCCAATAGAGGGGGGCTCCGGCCTCCTCTATTGCTTTTTACCGTACCTCACTACAGATTCATACCAGATTCGGTTGATTCGTTACTGAATGGTAACGAATCAACCCGACCGAAGTTATCCGCGTAGCGGAGGACGATACCGCCCCTTGGAAGGGAGACGCTTTCTTCGCCGACCGACAGTGAAGGGCCATCGGCCCCCGGCTAGCGCCGGTACTCAAGGGAGGGGTGTGCTCTAGGATTCAAAAAGACAGTCTCTAGTGTTTTTGGTTTTGTAAACTGTCTTTTTGAATCCGGTATTGTCTCAAACTTGTAATTCAAGCCGAAGCTTACTGCTGTGCGAGACGTATCAGATTCCTCGCTTCGCTCGGAATAACCTACGGCGGAGTTGTTAGATTTCATGCACGAAACGCAAAACTGCAAGAAATCAGCTATTCAACCCAAGCGCAACAAGGGCCGCCACCAGGGAATGGCCAGCAACATCAATGCCAGGCTCAGCCCATACCAGATCAAGGCCTGGCGCTGTTTGATCAAGGCTTCGGCAGCTTTTTTGACGCGGGTGCTGCCTACATGCGCGAGCACCACTGCTGCCAGCATCAACACCCAGTGTTCGGCAATGAAGAAGCGGGTCTGGCTATTTTGCATGGCTGCGCCCAAGTTGCCCCATGCGCTTTGTACCAGAGGGCTCAAAAAGAGCAGCAAGATGCCTAGTAACAGTTGCAAATCCATCAAGCCGGTATAAACCTGGCCGGCCTGGCGGTCGGCGGGCGCATAGGTGCGGCTTTTGAGCCCGCTCAGGCTTCGGTAGATCAGATAAACGGCGGCCAGCAGCACCAGCCAGCGGGTGATGTTGTGGACGGACAGAAGCAGATCGTACATGCTTCTAGCCTAGAGCAAATTTCTCTATAAAAACACCCTTGCTGCTTTTACCGCCACTGCACCACGCGCTCGAGGTTGTGGCGGTGGTGTTCGTGCCCCGCTTCATCCGCAATGCCAATGGGCAACAAGGCTGTAATAGCCACATAGGAAGGCAGGCCCAAAAGTTCCTTAACCCTGGCAGCATTGAAGCCGCCCATCGGTACAGTATCGTAACCAAACGAACGGGCCATCAGCATTAGAAAACCCAGCAAAATAAAGCCCTGAGCTTTGCCCCAGTTTTCCCGTTCTTCATCGCTTTTGCCCTCCCAGGCCTTGCGCATATTGGCGGCTCTGGTTTGCTTTTGCTCTTCGGAAAACCCAGGGTGGAAGATTTCTTCTACCCGCTCGAGGGTGTCCTTCATATCGCTATATACCACCAACACTGCAGGTGCTGAGCTCACCTGGGCCTGGTTGTTGGCAGCTTCGCGCAAGCGCTCCTTGAGTTCGGGGTCTTGCACCACTACCACCCGCCAGGGCTGAAGATTGTTTGAGCTGGGTGCCTTCAGGGCAAGAGCAAGTATTTCTTCCAATTTCTCTTTAGGAATCGGTTCGGGCTTGAACTTGCGGATGCTGCGGCGGGTTAGTACAGCTTCTTTGACCGAGAGAATTCGTTCGCTAACGGCTTCCATATAAAGGCCTACTGTAGCCCATCTTCTGTGGTCAACCATGCCACACTTTACAATTCATAGCGTTTGGAACAGTTGCACCCCATAGGATGGATCCTAAAAGTTAGTTGATCGCAGCAAAAATCAATTAGGAAAAATAGATCCATTGAGCCGCTCACCAGTTTGGCCAACGCACGGTTTTAAGGGTCACGTGCTTCCTCTTCCTCTCCACGCTCTTCGGATCCACCAGATCACTCTTCCAGACTGGCGTCAGTTGGCCCATGACCTCCGCCGCATCCTCATTCCTGAGGTCTGTCTCATTCCGTTCTCGCTGAGCAAGCCCGTCCAAGGCCTTACTCGATGCCTACCGTCTTTCATGCGTTACCTGGTGCAAATTCTCAATAGACCGCCTGTTTGAATCCGGTTATGGAACGCTTCAAGCAAGTTTCCTGCATACCGCTTTTTTTACTTCTCCCTCAAACCCACGGCCTCGTATAGAGCGCCTATTTCCTCGGGAAGTAGCTTGCGGGATTTCCCTGTAGGTAAGTCGCTGGGAAGGGAGAGCGGCCCATAAGCAACACGCTTGAGATAGGTTACCTGGTTGCCCCTGGCGGCAAACATCCGCTTGACCTGGTGAAACTTGCCTTCGTGAATCACCAGTTCCACTTTGCGGGGGTCGGGGCCAATGTGCAGTTCGGCAGGCTGGAGCGGTTCGCCCTCGAGTTCAAGTGTGCCCGATGCAAATACCGCTACATCTTCGGGCGTGGCCGGGGCAGCCAGCTCGACATAGTAACGCTTGGCTACCTTCCAGCGCGGGTGGGTCAGGCGGTGGAGCAACTCGCCATCGGTGGTAAGCAGCAAGAGTCCTTCGGTGTCCTTGTCCAGGCGGCCTACGGGCATCCAGTCGCTGCGCTGCCATTCTTCGGGCAGCAGGGCAGTGATGGGGATGCCGTCGCGGTCTTTGGTGGAGGTAATGTAGCCAGCAGGTTTGTGGAGCATCAGGTAAAAATAAGCCTGGTACTCCAGCAACTCCCCCGCCACCTCGATGCGCGACATGGCGGGGTCAAACTTGAAGGCCGCGTCGGTGATGATGTTGCCGTCTATGGTAACCAGGCCTGCTCGAGCCAGCCGGTGTATCTCCTTGCGGGTGCCCACCCCCAGGTGTCCCAGCACTTTGTCGAGGCGTTCTTTGGCCATGTTAAATAAAAAACCCCCGCTTTTTCGGGGCTGATAGTAAAAGTATATGGTCTTATGCGCTATGCGTCAAGGTTATGCAGGGCAGTCTCTGGTTTTGCCACGTTTTCCCAACGCTTGGATTGAGCGCTTTGTGATATAAGAAAGCTTGAATGATAAGGGGACGCTTCACGCTGGTCGTAGCCCTGCCCAAAGGGCGCAATTTTGCCGATGGTTACAACGCCCTGGCAGGGGCGGGCCTGGCCCTACCGACCCTCGAAAACGAGCGGGCTTTGTTGCACGGTCAGGAGGGGGGCGTTGCGATCCTCGAGCTCCGCAACCACGATGTCCCCACCTACGTAGACCTGGGCATTGCCGATGTCGGCGTGGTAGGCAACGACGTGCTCCTGGAGTCGGGGCGCGATGTCTACGAGCCCGTAGACCTGGGCACAGGGGCCTGCCGCCTCTCGCTGATTCGCCACCCCCAGGCCACCGGCCCCATCCGCCGCATTGCCACCAAGTATCCGCGCTTTACCGCCCAGGTCTTGCGCGAACGGGGTTTAGCCGCCGACATCATCGAACTGGCGGGCAACGTCGAATTGGCCGCCCTTACCGGGCTGGCCGATGCCGTGGTGGACGTGGTGCAGACCGGGGCCACCCTGCGGGCGGCGGGTCTGGTGGAGCTCGAGGTGCTGGCCCACTCCACCGCCCGTTTCATCGTGAACCGGCAGTCCCTCAAGCTCAAGCGCGATCTGCTGCGCCCGCTTATCGAACGCTTGCGGGCCAACGCCCATACCCTGCCAGCCTCCACCTGACCGAAGATGATTTTGACGATGGACAAACACCCCTACGGTGTGGAGGCGGGTGTACGTCATGCACTGCGCTGCTGAAGAACGAGCTGCACTAGATACACGCTCATTGCAAGGCCGTTCTGGGTATATCAGCCAGTGCCCTTTACCAAGAACACGGCCGACGTAGAATCGAACCCTATGAGCTACCGTAGACTGGGAAAATCCGGCCTGTTTGTTCACCCTATCGCCCTCGGCACCATGCAATTTGGCTGGACCGCCGACGAGCCCACGGCTTTTGCCATTATGGACGCCTTTGTGGAAGCGGGGGGCAATCTGATTGACACCGCCGACATCTACACCACCTGGGCTGCTGGCAATCCCGGCGGGGTTTCGGAGGAAATTATTGGTCGCTGGCTCAAGAGCCGGGGGCTGCGTGACCGGGTGATTGTGGCCACCAAGGTGCGCGGGGCCATGGGGCCCGGCGGTTCCGAAGGGCGCAACCATCCCTTGCAGCGTGAAGGGCTTTCGCGGGCCTGGATTATGCGGGCTGTGGAGGACAGCCTGCGCCGCTTGCAGGTCGACTATATAGACCTTTACCAAGTGCACTGGGTAGACAACCAGGTCCCCATCGAAGAAACCCTATCGGCCCTGACCGACCTGGTACGCAGGGGCTACGTGCGCTACATCGGCTGCTCCAATTTCTCGGCCTGGCGCTTGATGCAGGCTTTGTGGGCCTCGGACAAGCATGGCTTGGAAAGCTTTGTTTCCATCCAGCCCGAGTACAGCCTGGCCATGCCCACCCGCATGAACTTCGAGCGGGAACTGGCCAGGGTGTGCGAAACCTACGGCCTGGGGGTGATTCCCTACAGCCCCCTGGCCGGTGGCTTCCTGACCGGCAAGTACCGCCGCGACCATCCCCTGCCCGAAAGCGTGCGGGCCCAGGGCATTGCCAATGGGCGCTTTAGTGAGCAGAACTGGAACATCCTGGACAAGATTCTGGCAATCGCTCAGCAGCGTGGGGCGCACCCGGCGCAGGTAGCACTGGCCTGGCTCCTCTCCCGTCCCTTCATGACCGCGCCCATCATTGGGGCTAACAGCGTGCAACAACTGCAAGACCTGATGCCTGCGGTTCGCCTGCAGTTGAGCCCGGAGGAGATAGCTGCGCTGGCCGAAGTGTCGAGCTGGCCTCTTTCGCGCACCGAGCGGGAGATCTGATAGGTCAGACCGTTAGAGCGCAGGATGTCCGTGCTTATGTTGTGTCCCTACCGTGAGCGGATTATGAACCCGCTGCTTAGTAAGCTATCGGACACAGCCGATAGATTCTGGTGGTAAGTATAGCGCAAAGGGAGGTGGGGCATGAAGCAGTATGTTTTGCTTGCAGGGCTACTGGGTGTAGCCATTGCACAGGGCTTGAACGGGGTTCCAGCGGCCTATGCAGGCTTCGCCAAGTGGGAGAAAGTGGCTACCAGCGGCTTGCCTACCGGCGGCCCCCACGCTGGCCAGGCCAAGGTGGTGTATGCCAACCCGGCTGCCCTCAAGGAATGGAAATCGGGCAGGGCTTTGCCAGTAGGTAGCATCGTGGTCAAAACAGCTGGCCCCACCCGCGCCCCCACCCTGATCGCCACCATGGAAAAGCGCCGGAGTGGCTGGTACTACGAAGAGTATTTCCCCGAGGGCGGTAGATATGTGTTGAAATTTGGTGGCCCCAATGGACAACAGCTCTGTGTGGGCTGTCATACCGGAGTGCAAGCCAAGGACTTTTTGTTTACTCGCCCGTGAAGCTCAGACCGCTTCTGGCCTGGCTATTTGCTCCAACAGCAGCATCTATGTGTTATATGGGATCGCTTGGGGATAAAGCAAAATTTTACCCACACTTTGGCGTTGCTCCATCAGGGCGTGGGCTTTGGGGGCTTCTTCCAGTTTGAACCGGGCCCCAATTTCTAGCCGAATTTTCCCGGCCTTAAGCAGCTCAAACACCGCTTCCACCGTGGGCCTTAGCAGCTCGGGTCGGCTGCGCCGGTAGTGTCCGCTGCTGTAGCCGATGACCGCCTTGTTCTGGCGGTGCAGAGGGCGGGTTTCGAAGGTTCCAGCCTGTCTGCTGGCGTGCCCATACACCACCAGTCGGCCAAAGGGGGCCAGACACTGCATTCCCTGGTTGAAGACCTCGCCGGCCACCGAGTCCAGGATCAGGTCGGCGCCTTGCTGCTGGGTGAGGCCCAGTACCTTTTCCGCAAAGTCCTCGTAGCCCAACACTTCATCGGCCCCCAGGTTGCGCACAAACTCGGCTTTGGCGGGGCTGCCCACGGTTCCGAAGACCCGTCCGGCGCCCAGTGCTTTGGCTATCTGTATTGCCAGGCTCCCCACCCCTCCGGCAGCGGCGTGTACCAGCACGGTCTCGCCTTTTTGTAGCCGCCCGGCCCAGGTCAGGGTGTTGTAGGCCGTGACCAGCGCGGTGAGGCCCGATACCGCCTCGTCCGGAAGCTGGGGGGGAACGGGGTAGGTGAGTGCCGCTTTAGCAGTCACTTTTTCGGCATATGAACCGCCTGCTGTAAACACCGCGACCCGTTGCCCCACCCACAGGCCCTCCACGTCTTCCCCCAGGGCTTCTACCACCCCCACCGCATCCAGTCCCGGTATGAATGGGGGCAGCGAGCCGGCCTCGTAGCCGCCCCGCCGGGCCTGCACGTCGGCGTAGTTAAGGCTCGTGAGGGTGGTGCGTACCAACACTTCGCCCGCTTTGGGGCTGGGGTCGGGCACTTCCTGATAGCGCAGGGTTTCGGGAGGTCCGTTTTGCTCAACCACAATGGCTTTCATGGTGCTATTTTGGCACGTTACAATAAACCTTCGTGACGCCGGAACGCCTCGCCAAAATGCGTGCGGTGCTGGATAAGCGCCAGCCCGACCTGACGGTGCTCCTGGAACGGGTGCACAAGCCCCACAATTTCTCGGCTATCCTGCGCTCTTGCGATGCGGTAGGGGTGCTGGAGGCCTACGCAATTCCCGCTAAGCACGGCATTCCTGACCTGGACGAACCCGAGGGTCTAAGCTTGCAGGGCAAAACCTACAACGAGACCTCCGGCTCGGCGGCCAAGTGGGTGGGGCTGCATCTTCATGAGGACACCGTCTCGGCCTTTACCCATTTGAAGGCGCGTGGGTTTCAGGTGCTGGCTGCGCATTTTTCTGAGCGGGCCGTGGACTACCGCGTGGCCGACTATACCCGCCCGACCTGTATCCTGCTGGGTACCGAAAAGTGGGGGGTTTCGCCCGAAGCCGCCGAACTATCGGACGGGCATATCCAGATTCCCATGATGGGCATGGTGCAGAGCCTGAATGTGTCGGTAGCGGCGGCGGTGATCCTCTTTGAGGCCCAGCGGCAGCGCATACAGGCGGGGTTTTATGAACAGCCCCGCCTTTCGCCAGAGCACTACGAGGCTGTGCTGCGAAGCTGGGTAGCTCGGCATGAGCGGGGTCGGGGCTAGTTTGCACAGCTTTTGAATGCTTTATGTCCTAAAGTAAGGTATGCGAAAAACCATTCTCGCTGCTTTTTTCTGGATTTCTCTGGCGTGGGCGGGGCCGGATGGCATTTACTATGCCTTGGAGAACCGCGTTGAAAAAGGCCAGATCATCACCATTGGCACCCCTCAGCGCCTCAAGATTGGCGGGGTGGGCCAGCTTGAAACCTTGTTGACCAAAGCCGCCCGACCTGCGCGGGAGGCCCGCTGGTTCTATGACGAGGCCCTGAAGGACTGGGTGCTCGCCGACCAGATGGGCCACAGCTTTGCGTTTGCCGAGGCCAAAAAACGCTACCTCGAGGCGCTCAACAACAAGCAGGACGAATTTATCCTTCCGGTCTCCCACACCCTTCACCCCAAAGGCGCCCCCTACTACTACAACCTGGGCATCCGCCAACTATTAGCTGAAGCCACCACTTCCTTTGGTGGTTCTTCCTATGAACGTCGCTACAACATCACCCTGGGAGCCAGTCGCCTGAATGGGGTGCAGATTGCTCCCGGTGAGACCTTTTCCTTTGCTAAAGCCATGGGCGAGGTCTCCGAACGCACCGGCTTCAAAAAAGCCTTCGTGATTTCCGGCGAACAAACCGTGGAGGGCGTGGGCGGGGGCATGTGTCAGGTCTCTACCACCCTTTTCCGCTCCGCCTACTTCGCCGGGCTGCCCATTGTGCAGCGCCGCCCGCACAGCTACCAGGTGCGCTACTACCAGCCTACCGGCCTCGATGCAGCGGTGTTTCTGCCCTCCCTCGACCTCAAGTTTAAAAACGACACCCCCGGCCACCTGCTTATCCAGAGCAGCGTGAGCGGTAGCCGCCTCACCTTCCGCGTGTTCGGCACCAAAGACCGCGAGGTAACCTGGAGCAACCCGGTTACCATTAGCCGCACCCCGGCCCCTCCCACCCGCTTTATTGTGAGCCCCGAGCTACCCGCCCAGCGCTTTGTGCAGGTGGACTGGGCCGCCGAGGGGGCCACGGTGAACGTCTACCGCACCATCCGCTTTACCGGCGGCAAGGTGACCAAGGACACCCTGACCAGCACCTACCGTCCCTGGGGCGCGGTCTGGCTGGTAGGGGAGGGCACCCGCCTGCGCTCGGGCCGGGTGATCACTGCTGCCACCGACGACGCGCCGGACAACCACGGCTACCGCCTGCCCACCCAGACCGCCCTGCGCCCGGCCAGCAACCGCTAGACAAATCCGGGTGACACGGCGAGCCGATGTCGGGCAATTTACTGCCCCTATCGCGCTCTTCACTGATGCGGCCACCCGTGAAAACGAGAATGCGTCTGGGCTAGGTTATACCAGATTCGGTTAGTTCGTCACCCTTTGGTGACGAACTAACCCGACCGAAGGGAGTGCTCTAGGATTCAAAAAGACAGTCTCTGGTGTTGTTGGTTTTGTAAACTGTCTTTTTGAATCCGGTATTAGCCACGTAGTGGCTCACTCCCTGACAGACGCATGTGATGCACCCCACCCGTGGGCCGGGCCCGGCCCACGGGTGCTTGGGTTTCGAGTTTTCAGGCGGCTGCTGTTTTGTTTAGCACAAAGGATTCTTGGGTCCCGAATGACTCGGTTTTCGTCGAGGCGCTCTATTACGCAGAACTAATAGCGATTTTGCGTACCCGGGCCTGCTCAACTTTGGGCAGGGTCAGGCGCAGCAGACCATCGGTAATGGTGGCCTGAATCTTGTCTACCTCAACCGAAGCAGGCAGGGTAAGGCTTTGAACGAAGCTTCCCCGCGGCAATCCGCGCGACCAGTAGCGGCGTTCCTCGGCGTTCTGGGTCTCGGGGTAAGTGCCGCGAATGGTAAGCTGATTGCCCTCCAGGCGAACCTCGAGGTCGTCCTTGCGCAGGCCGGGTACAGCCATCTCGAGTACCAGGCTGTCTCCAGTTTCGTAGAGGTCATAGGGATACCTGCTCGGCAGCGAGCTGCTCAGAGAGGTGGTTACCTCGTTCCAGAGCCGGTCAAACTCTTGGAAGAAGTCGTTTGTAGTTGAGAGATTCCAGCTCCGCAGAGGCATGGTCTGAACAGGTGTGTTCCGAACAATCTCCAGCATACTGAAACCTCCTTTCGTAGGGTGGGTTGTTCCCTACAGCTAGGAAATATAAAACTTGAGTGTTGCTTTGTCAAGTATTGTTATGACTCTAATGTATATTTCATGTTTCTGGCCTAGATTCACAGTTGAAAAAAACTTGGCCTGGAGGTGAAACGTGCCACGCCTGATTGCGTTAATGCTTCTGCTGACTAGCCTGGGCCTCGCCCAGGGTTACCGGGGTCTGGCTCTGTACACACCTTATCCTTCCCAAAGTGTGCGAGTGGGAGAAACCATAAACCTGCCCATTACCCTCAAGGGCTACAGTCTGCCGCCCCAAACCGTCCAGGTGCGGCTCACTGAGTCGGCACAGGGCTGGAAGGCCAGCCTGCTGGGCGGAGGCCGGGTCGTGAGTGCGGTCTACGTGTTGCCCGACGGAGAACAAAGCCTTTCCCTGCGCCTCGAGCCCCCCCAGAACGTGCGACCCGGCACCTATCGCTTTAGGTTACTCGCCGAGGGCAGTGGGGTACGGGCCGAGTTGCCGATTGCACTCACGCTGGGTCAGGTACTACCCAAACGGCTCTCCCTCGAGTCCGAGCTTCCGGTGCTTAAAGGCACCCCCACCGCCAGCTTTCGCTATCGCGTCATCCTCAAAAACGAAAGCGATCAAGACCTGCTGACCAACCTGGAAGCCGAGGCCCCCGAAAACTTCCGGGTCAGCTTCAGCACCGCTTTCGGCGGCCAGGAGGTCAACAGCTTGCCCCTAAAGGCCGGAGAAACCAAAGATCTCGATGTTCAGGTCACGCCTCCGCGGCAGGTAGAAGCCAAGGTGTATGCCGTTACCCTGCGTGCATTGGCAGGGGAAGCCAAGGCTGAGCTGGTAGTGAACCTGGACATCACCGGCCAAACCGAGCTTAGCCTAACCACCCCCGAGGGGCGGCTTTCAGGACGGGCCTATGCAGGCCGGGAAAACCCCATCAAGCTGGTGGTCAAGAACACCGGCAGCGCACCGGCAGAAAACCTCGAGTTCTCGGCCAGTGAGCCATCGGGTTGGGAAGTCAAGTTTGAACCCGACAAAATCGAGAAGCTGGCCCCGGGGGGCGAGTCGGAGGTCACGGCTAAAATCAAGCCGTCTCCTCGAGCTGTAGCAGGCGACTATATGCTCACCCTGAGGACATCAGCGGGTAGCGCCCAGGCCTCGGCCGATTACCGGGTTACGGTGCAGACCTCTACTTTATGGGGTCTGGTGGGGGTGGCCTTAATCGCGGTGGCAGTTGGGGCAGTGGGCTTTGCCGTTTCGCGCTTTGGACGCCGTTAGGGAGGCCCTATGGTCATAGAGACCCAAGGCCTAACCAAGCGCTATGGCAAGGTGGTAGCGGTAGATGGACTCGACCTGCGCATCGAGGCTGGGGAAGTCTACGGTCTTTTAGGCCCCAACGGCTCCGGTAAAACCACAACCATCCTTATGCTGTTGGGGCTGACCGAGCCCAGCGCTGGAACGGTGCGGGTGCTGGGGCTCGACCCTACCCGCGAGCCCCTTTCTCTCAAAAAACAGGTGGGCTACCTTCCCGACTCGGTGGGTTTTTATAACGAGATGACAGCCTGGGAGAACCTCGCTTATACCGCCCGCCTCAATGGTCTGCCTCGAGACCTGTCCAGGATCCGCATTGAACGGGTGCTGCAGCGCATGGGCCTGGCCGAGGTGGCCCATCGCCCGGTCAGTGCGTTTTCCCGGGGTATGCGCCAGCGCCTGGGGCTGGCTGAGGTGCTCCTCAAAGAGCCCCGGGTGGTTGTTTTAGACGAGCCTACCCTGGGCCTCGACCCTGAGGCGGCGCAAGAGTTCTTGAAAATGATCCAGAGCCTGAAGGCCGAGGGAATAACGGTGCTGCTTTCCTCGCACCTGCTACACCAAGTGCAAACCATCTGCGACCGGGTGGGGCTTTTCCACAAAGGGAAACTGGTACTGGAGGGGCGGGTAGAAGAGCTGGCCCAGCGGATTTTGGGGGGTGCGTACCGGATTCGCCTCGAGGCCACCCCTTTGGATGGCCTGGTAGAACGTTTGCAAGCCTTGCCAGAGGTAAGCCGGGTTCAAACCGATACCCGCGGGCTCAGGTTGGAGGCCAGCCTGGACATCCGGCCCCAGGTGGCCCGCACCGTGCTCGAGGCCGGGGCAGCCCTCCATAGCCTCTCGTTGGAGCAACCCAGTCTAGACGAGGTCTACGCCCGTTACTTCCAGGAGGTACGCCATGCAGCCTAGTCCCAACAAACTTCGGCGTGAAGGCTCGCCTTGGACGGGGTTATGGGCGGTCTTTTTCAAGGAAATGGCCGACCACCTCAGCAGTACGCGGATGCGAATCCTGGAGGTGCTGATCCTGTTCTCGGCGGTGGGTGCGGTCTACGCAGGGGCTCAAACCCTGCGCCAAACCATCGGCGAAGACCCCTTTCTGCTGCTGAGGGTTTTTACCGCTGCCCAGGATCCTTTACCCTCGTTTGTAGCTTTTTTGAGCTTCTTCTTACCCCTCGCAGCTATTGCCCTGGGCTTCGATGCCATTAACGGTGAATATAACCGCAACACCCTTTCGCGCATCCTCGCCCAGCCCATCTACCGCGATGCCCTTTTGTGGGGTAAGTTTTTGGCCGGACTGGCCACCCTGGCTTTGATTTTGCTGGCCCTGTTTTTGCTGGTGGTGGGTCTGGGCCTGGTTTTTCTGGGTGTACCTCCCGGAAGCGAGGAAGTCGGGCGGGCCTTGCTCTTCTTGCTGGCCACACTGGCTTATACCGGGGTTTGGCTGGGTGTTGCCCTGGTCACTTCGGTGCTTTTCCGTAGCGCGGCTACATCGGCACTGGCGGCCATAGCAGTCTGGCTTTTTTTTGCCCTGTTCTGGGGCATCATAGCCCAGCTTCTGGCCCAGGCTGTAGCCCCTTTCGACCCATTTGATCCCGAGAGTGAGCTGCGCCAGACTGAAGCCCTGCTGGCTTTCTCCCGTCTTTCACCCAACACCCTGTACGCTGAGGCCATCCAGGTCCTCCTGAACCCTGGGATACGGAGCCTGGGCCCGGTGCTGATTACTCAACTGCAGGGGGCTTTGCTGGGTTCACCCCTCCCCCTAGGTCAGAGTTTCCTGCTGGCCTGGCCGCAGCTGACAGGCCTTATCGCGCTTACCTTGCTGCTGTTTGCCCTGGCCTATGTGCTCTTCCAGCGGCGGGAAGTGCGGGCTTAGGGCGCTGCTTCACAAAAATTGAAGCATCCAGCAGTAATACCAGATTTGGTTAGTTCGTCACCAAAGGGTGACGAACTAACCCGACCGAAGTTATTCGCGTAGCGGAGGGCGATACCGCCCCTTGGAAGTTATCCGCGTAGCGGAGGGCGATACCGCCCCTTGGAAGTTATCCGCGTAGCGGAGGGCGATACCGCCCCTTGGAAGGGAGACGCTTTTTTCGCCGACCGTAGGGAGGGCTGTGCTCTAGGATTCAAAAAGACAACCTATGGGGTTTTTGGTTTTGTAAACTGTCTTTTTGAATCCGGTATAAGAATCCTTTGTCCTGGACTAAAACAGTGGCTGTTTGGATGCGGGGCCACGTCTTTGAAGAGCGCGATAAGCCACAACCCGGAGCTGAGCATTCGCTAGAAACCGACTAGGCCCCGTACTTTTGCAGCTTGCCTGCGTGTGCCAGCAGCAAAGGCATCAGCTCCACCCCGCGCAGGTGGCCCAAGCTTCCTTTGGACGCTTCGTCCTCGGTGAAGCGCTGGGCGGGGTCGTTGCGCAGGAAGGGCGCGTGCAGCAGCAAGGGTACGGGGTGCCAGGAGTGGGCCTTCAGCACCGAGGGGGTGGAGTGATCGCCGGTGATGGCCAGCACATCGGGCTTCAGGGCCAGCAGCTCGGGCAGCAGCTGGTCGAATAGCTCCACCTTGTGGGCCTTCTCCTGGAAGTTGCCGTCCTCGCCAGTGGAGTCGGTTTTCTTGAAGTGCAGGTAGAAGAAGTCGTACTGCTCCCAGTGCGCTTGCAGGGCCTTGACCTTGCCCTGGGGGGCGTCCTCCACCCCCTCCACCGGCAGCACGTCCATGCCCACCAGACTGGCCACCCCCTTGTACATGGGGTAGCTGGCCACGCAGGCGGCCCGCACCTTGTAGACCTCGGCCATGCTGGGAAACCGGGGCTTCTCGGAGATGCCCCGGAAGAGCGCCCCGTTGATCTGCGGCTCGTCGTGCAGCACTTCTCGGATTCGGGCGGTGAGGGCGTTGAGCACGCGGGCGGTTTTGGCGCTGGCCGCGTCGGCTGCGTTGTGGGGGTGCGATGGAAGGGGGGCCACGCCGGTTTTTTGGGGGTCGGTATCGCTCACCTTTTCGCCCAAACCAGCCCCGCGCAAAATCACCACAAAGCGGTGCTCGGACTCGGTGTAGAAGCTCACCCGCACACCCTCAATTTCGCTAATGGCGGCCTTGAGCTTGCTTACCACCCGCACGTTCTCGGCGTCGCTGGGCCGGCCTGCCCGGCGGTCTACCACCAGGCCTTGTGCGTCCAGGGTGGCAAAGTTGCCGCGCACCCCCACGTCGCCGTCCTGGAAGTCGGCCCCAATGCCGATGGCCGAGAGCGCCCCCCGCCCCACCAGGTACTGAAAGGGGTCGTAGCCAAAGAGCGAAAGGTGGCCAGGGCCCGAGCCGGGAGCCAGGCCCGGATAGACCGGGGTCAAGAGCCCCAGAGCGCTCTGCTTAGCCAGCGCATCGAGGTTGGGGGTGTGGGCGGCGGCGAGCTCGGTGGGGCCGCCGTGCTGCTGGGGTAGGCCGCCTACTCCGTCCAGCACCACCAGCAGAATCTTGGAAGGGGTTTTTTGCGACAACTCGGCAATCACCGGAAGCATGTCCATGTGCCCATTCTACCGGCGACCAGACCCAGTCCTCGCTATCCAAGAGCAACCTCGCAGTACGGCAACGGGGCTTTGGAGTGTTTGACATTGCCGTTGGTATTACCCCCGCTGCTTAGGTCAAATTCTTGCCAAAAACCGCTCTAGTTCGGGATTCGTCTGATGGTGATGTTAAAGTCTGGAATCGTGACAAGCAAGTCACCTATCTGGGTCGGCGTTGCAATAGCACCGGTGTTCCGTGCCACATAGGAATGGGCCGGGATGGTAAGTGGGGCGAAAGAGACGCCTTGTATCTCTACATGCCTAAGATCATTCAGTTCTAGCGAACCCGCTGCCACTTGATTGGTGTTGTTGATGGTATCGTTGGCGATTTTGGTCGAGGTTACGGCATTGTTGGCGATTTTGGCGGTTGTGACCGCCCCGCCCGCCAGTTTCGCGGTGTTCGCATCGGGTCAGAAGAGGGCGGCCAGGGCCTCGCGGCTCACCCACTCCCCCGGCAAGCCAGGTAGATCAGCAGTTGCGCCGGACGCGAGGGGAAGAGGTCGTGGCGCACGTCCCCCAACCGCACGTGGGGCTCGTCCAGCAGGTACAAGCAGGCAGGCGTGGGCATATACACTCTTCCGGCGCTAATACGGATTAGCCCTCATTGTAGCGCCCGGTACACCTATCGCGGGAGTGCAACGACGTTGGTTACGCTAAGTACACTCACGATAGACTTTTACTATGGGAAACTTTCGGTACATTGAGTTGAGCAGCGAAGAGGATGAGCGGCTGAGGGCCATCGAGCAGAGCCCGCACATGAACAAGAAGGTCAGGCTGCGCA
>NZ_QWKY01000110.1 GCF_003574035.1 Meiothermus hypogaeus
CGTCACCGTCCAATACAACATTCCCTCTCTGCTTGGCAACGGCTTTCAAACCAATCCTCTCCAAAATGTTGGTTTTTACCCATCATCACACCACTTCGTTACTCAACCGAATTCTTTAGATGAGTCGCGCCACACGTTACGAAGCGTTGCAAACCTTTTGCCTGAACCTTAAAGGAAAGATTAGCCCACCTCTGCAAAACCCCGTTAGCGACATTTGTCCTAGCCCAGCAAAGCTCGATTACCGGGGCGTTAGGGGCTTCATATTGCTGAAGAAAATGATTAGACGCTCAAGCAAGTTCAGGCCTGCTACCGATTCAATATCGACATGGGGCTTGTTTTTTGCGACACAACGGTTTATGTCCGTGCTGGATTTTTTTCGTAAATAGCGCCCCAGGGCGTTTGAACTTTGACATCGCTTGGCATGATCCGGCAGCTCCGCTCTCTGGAATTTGGTGCTATGGCCATGGCCAGCTCAAAAGCCAGCTGGTTATGGCGCTCGCTGCTCCCGGCCATAGCGAAAACCTGGCCCTGGGCATGCTTATACCGCTCCGAAGACTTAGCTTCGTAAGTCAGGAAATCCTCTACTGACGTCCCGGTTTTTACAGCGGGGCATGGTTCAGGATAGCAAAATCCTTGCTAGGCGTGGCGCAATGTGTTAGCCTAACGTTTGCGCCGAACCGCAGGAGTAGCCCGGCGTTCCGCTACAGCGAGCCTGGGAGGGTGTGAGCCAGGCAGCCAAGAACCGGGTGAAGGGCAGCGGGCCATACTTGGGCGCAGCTCAAAGGGCCTTGGGGGCAACCCTCCGAGGAACTGGGGTGGAACCGCGGAAGACTTAGCTTTCGTCCCCAGGCATTCGTGCCGGGGGATTTTTTATTGTTTGGGCGCGGGTTGAGGCGAGGAGAAACGAAGGGGCCCAACCCCCCTAGGCGAACGAAGGGAGTTATATGCCTGCAGAAACGATGGAAGAACTGGTGAGCCTGTGCAAGCGCCGGGGGTTTATTTTTCCCGGCTCCGACATCTACGGGGGGCTCCAGGGCACCTACGACTATGGCCCCCTGGGGGTCGAACTCAAAAACAACCTCAAAGCGGCCTGGTGGAGGGCCATGGTCTACGAACGCGACGACATGGAGGGCCTGGACGCTTCCATCCTGACCCACCGGCTGGTGCTGTTCTACTCCGGCCACGAGGCCACCTTTTCCGACCCCCTGGTAGACAACCGCGTTTCCAAAAAACGCTACCGCCTGGATCACCTGCTCAAGGAGCAAAAGCCCGAGGTGCTGGCAGCCCTGTCCCAGGCCATGGGCCTGCACGAAAACAACAACCTGGCGGCCCTGGTCTCGCGCTTGCTGGCCGAGCCGGAAAAGGCCGCCCTGGCCATGAACACCTGCCGGGTGATTGACCCTGCCGACGGTGCGCCCGGCGACTGGACGCCGCCGCGCCCCTTCAACATGATGTTCAAGACCCAGATTGGCCCGGTGGCCGACGAAGACTCCTATGGCTATTTGCGTCCCGAGACCGCGCAGGGCATTTTTGTTAACTTCAAAAACGTGCTGGACGCCACCGCTCGGCGCCTGCCCTTTGGGGTGGCCCAGATTGGCAAGGCCTTCCGCAACGAGATTACCCCGCGCAACTTCATCTTCCGGGTGCGCGAGTTTGAGCAGATGGAGATTGAGTATTTCGTCAAACCCGGTACCGACGAGGAATGGCACGAGCGCTGGCTCGAGACCCGCCTCAAGTGGTGGGAGGCCCAGGGCATTCCCCGCGAGCAGATTCGGGTGCTGGACGTGCCCAAGGAAGACCTCTCGCACTACTCCAAGCGCACCTTCGACCTGATGTACAACTACCCCACCCTGGGCTTCGAGGAGATCGAGGGCATTGCTAACCGCAGCGACTACGACCTGGGCAGCCACACCAGGGGCCAGGCCGAGCTGGGCATCCAGGCCAGGGTGCTGGAAAACCACGACTCCACCGCCAAACTGGCCGTCCAGGATCCCGAGACCAAGCAGTGGTTCGTGCCCTTCGTGATTGAACCTTCGGCAGGGGTAGACCGGGGCGTGCTGGCCGTTCTGGCGGAAGCCTACAACAAAGAAAAGCTGGAAAATGGGGAAGAGCGCATCGTGCTGAAGCTCAAACCCCACCTGGCCCCCATCAAGGTAGCCGTGATTCCGCTTGCAAAGAACAAGGAGGAAATTACCAGCTATGCCCGCCGCCTCAAAGCCGAGCTACAGGCGCTGGGCTTTGGACGGGTGCTCTACGAGGACACCGGCAACATCGGCAAGGCCTACCGCCGCCACGACGAGGTGGGCACGCCCTTCTGCATAACGGTTGACTACGACACCATCGGCAAGAGCCAGGACGGCAGCACCACCTTGCAAGACACCGTAACGGTGCGCGACCGCGATACCATGCAGCAGGAAAGGGTGCCCGTCAAGGAACTGGCCCAGTATCTGCAGGAGCGCTTGCGGCGTTGAGTAGGGCCTTCATCGGGCGCAAGGCTACAGTTGCTTGCAACGCCAGCCCCTAGGCTTCAGTGCGTGTTGCGTCTGGCGATTTGTACCGGCTGCCACGCCCGGGAGGGCGAAAAGTATTTTGCAAGCAGGCTCGAGCTGCTCCAATCCCGCCTGGGGGTGGGCTACTTTGGCGGGGTGGGCAAGAGCCTCGAGGTGGAGTTTGTTTCCTGTTTGTCGCACTGCGAGCAGGGCTTCGCGGTAGCGGTAGAGGACGAGGTACTGGTGCTGCAAAGCGCCGAGGATTTTGCGGCATTTCTGGAGCGTGTGGAGCGGGTGGCCTCGGTGGGTTAGGTCGCGCCCAATCTTGCGAGCAAGCGCCTGCGCACGCCTGAAGATGCATTTGTCTCTTGCCCAGACCTGATGCAGTCCTATGATGGGATTGGAACAATAAGGAGGTGCTGTGAAAAACTATCTTTTACTCCTCGCAGCCGTTCTCATACTGGTCGGCTGCAACCCTCCGGCCCAGCCCAGCTTTATGCTCGCCTTAGGGCAAAATGTCTTGAGTGTGGCTCAGGGCAACTCGGTGCAGGTGGGCCTGACCCTCACGCCCCAGAGTGGTCTTACTGGCACGGTGAACCTGGCTTTGCTAAGCCCGCCCGAAGGCGTCACGCTGTCGCCTTCGTCGGTGAACATCAGCGGTTCGGCTCCCCAATCCGTAACCCTCACCTTCGCCACCACGGGCGCCACCCCCATCCAGGATCACACCCTGACCCTCGAGGCCAGCCAGGGCAGCCTGAAGAAAACCGTGACCCTGACCCTTAAGGTAACAGGCTTTACGGTTTCGCTGGACCCTACCAGCGCCACGATAAACCCCGGACAGTCGGCCTCCACCACCCTGACCATCACCCCCCAAAACGGCTTTAGCGGCACGGTTAACCTGGCCCTGCAAAGCCCGCCCGAGGGGGTTTCGCTGAACCCATCCAGCGTGAACGTAACAGGCAGCGGTGCCCAGAACTTTGCGCTGGAAATTCAGACCACCGGTGCCACCCCCATCCAGGCCCACACCCTTACGCTACAAGCCAGCCAGGGCAACTTTAGCGCTTCTGCCAGCTTTGAGCTGACCGTGACGGCAGCGCCCCAGCCCAACTTCGAGATCGCCCTGAACCCCACTGCCGGTACGGTGGTGCAAAACGGCTCGGCCAGCGCAACGCTTACCATCACCCCCAAAAACGGCTTTAGCGGTACGGTTAACCTGGCACTGCAAAGCCCACCGACAGGCGTGACGGTCTCGCCTGCCAGCGTGACGGTCTCGGGCTCCAACCCCCAGGACTTCACCCTTAGCTTCAGCACCACTACGGCCACCCCCACTGGCCCCCAGACCCTAACTTTGGTGGCCACCCAGGGCAGCCTGAGCAAAACCGCCAGCTTTGAGCTGACCGTGACCTCGTTCAACATCTCACTTAGCAGGTCCAGCACCCTGCGGGCCCAGGGGCAAGGTTTCTCGGACTTCGACCTTACCCTTACACCAGAAGCAGGGTTTAGCGGCACCGTGGACCTGAGCCTGCTATCGCCCCCCAGCGGCATCAGCATTGGCCCGACCAGCCTGACGGCCTCCGGCCCCGTGACGCTTACGGTAGACCGAACCGTGCCGGAAGGGGTCTACAACCTGACTGTAAAAGCCGAGAGCGGTGGCCTGACCCGCACGGCTCCCCTAACATTGAGGGTCTTGCGAGCCACCACACTTGCGGCAGGAGGGAATTTCAGTGCTGCGGTTAAGCTCAACGGCGAGGTCTGGTCTTGGGGTGACAACACCTACGGGCAGCTTGGCCGCGTGACCACTGACACCAGCGACAGCACGCCCGCCTCGGTCAACCCAACCAACGATGTGGTCTCGCTATCGCTGGGGGAATACCACGCGCTGGCGCTAATTCAGGATGGTACGGTGCGGGCCGTGGGGCGGGACGACTTCGGCCAGCTAGGAGATGGCCCCACCGACTCGAGCAGCACCAACAGCACCATCAACCTGGTGACCCCCAGCCTACCGAGCAATGCCAAGGTAGTGGCGGTGGAGGCTGGTCGCTACTATTCACTGGCGCTGCTTTCCGACGGTACGGTGTATGCCTGGGGTCGCAATGATGTAGGCCAGCTTGGCATTGGTAACACCACCTCGCCCCAAGAAGCGCCGGTGCAGATTTCGGGCCTGACCGATGTAATCGCCCTGGCAGCGGGCGATGATCATACCCTGGCCCTGAGGTCGGATGACAGCATTTGGGTTTGGGGCGACAACCCCAACGGTGAGCTGGGCACCGGCAACAACGACCCCTACACCAACCCCGTACCGCTGGCCGGAATCACCGCAAGGGCCATTGCCGCTGGCGGTAACCACTCGGTGGCCCTGCTGGTGGATGGCACGGTGCGTACCTGGGGCTATAATAACCACGGGCAACTGGGCAATGGCACCACCACCTCCAGCAACACTCCGGTAATGGTTAGCACTCCGGTAATGGTTAGCGCCTTGTCGGGTGTGGAAGCTATTGAAGCAGGCTACGAGTTTACGCTGGCCCGCCTGAGCGACGGTACGGTCAAGTCCTGGGGTGACGACTCTACCTTCCAGCTTGGCAATGGAGCCACTACCGGCGACCAAACCACCCCGGTAGATGTGCTGGGCATTGCTTCCGACAGAACGGTCCGCGGGTTGGCAGCCGGATTCTTCCATGCTCTGGCACTGCTGGATAACGGCTCGGTAGTGGCCTGGGGTAGCAACGTGCAAGGCCAGTTGGGCGATGGCACCGACAACTCCTCCGATGAGGCCAAACCCGTTTCCATCACCGAGGTGCGGGTGCCTCCAGTGCCTGCACCGTAGCCTGCAAAGTTTCAAAAACTGCCTGGGACTACCCGGGCAGTATTTCTTTGTGGAGCCGCTTTTCCATCCACAGTTTAAGCACTGAGGGAATGTGGGGATGCTGGCTGGGTGGGGGATAGACCGTGATGAAGGTTGAGTTGTTACAGATTCGGTTAGTTCGTCACCCTTTGGTAACGAATCAACCGAATCTGGTATCAGAAGTATCTCGATGACTTTGTTACCAGACCCCTGAGAGAAGCCTTATCCGCATTTTTGTGAGCTCGGAATCCAGGCCACCTTAGCGGGGCGAGAGCCAGGCAGGCAGCAGCCGGGGTGCTCCCAGCTTTTGTAGGCGTTGTACCGACAGGGCGCTGGGGTTCAGAATGCCCCCATCGCTGGCGGCGGCAAAGCTAAAGCCGTCCAGATTGATGCCCGCAGGGGGGGTGCTGCTCTGGGCCAGGGGGAGCCAGTTGGGCAAAGGCAGGCTTATCTGCACCGCACTGAGCGACCAGTCGAGCTCGAGGCCCCTTTGCAGGCTCCAGACCGCCTGCCAGCCGTTGGCGGGCGCGTTGGAGGGCAGGGGCACGCAGGGGGTTTGGGTGGCGGCGCAGCTCTGGGACAGGTCGGGTACCGCATAGCTGACAGCGGTGCCGAGCCAGCCCTGCGAGAGGTGCAGATGCCACTCCAGGTTGGTGCTGGGGGTAACAGCAAGCTGGGCCAGCTGCAAGCTGAACAGGCGGGTGCCGCTGCCCAGCCAGGTGTAACCAGGGCTCCAGGAAGCCTGGAACTGGTTGCCGAGCAGGGTCAGGCTGGCCCCTGGCAGGTTCAGGAAACCGGCACTCAGGTTGGCGGGGTCGGCAAGCCCCTGCACCACCTGGCGGGAGCGCAGGTTTAGGCCGGCAAAGGTAGCCTCGCGGGCGTTGAAGACGTAAAACTCGTTGGCCTGTCGCTGGGCAGCCGGGATGGCCCGGTAGGTCAGGCTGGCGGCTTTTTGCTGGCTGTCGGCCAGGTAGAGGGTCTGGGTGGTGGGGGTCAGGTAGGCCAGGTAGCTCAGGCCCTCGGCGCCGGGGTTGGGGTTGGTGAGGGTGGCGGTGTAGGAACCCTCGAGGGCAAACGAGGTCGGGCCGGTCAGGTTCAGGTTGAAGTTCTGGTTGCCCGACACGGTGTAGCTGCGCTCAAAGAGCGCCCGGTCGGCCTGGAAGAGGGTTCCTGGGGTGCTGGGCGGCAGGTAGCGCACCGCCATCAGGTGGGCGGTGCCGTTGCGCACGCCTTGCAGCAGGTAGCCGGGGTAGGCCGGGGTGGGGGGGAAGCTGCCATCTCGAGCGGGGTCTACAAAGTCGGCGGAGATTCCGTAGGCCACCTGACCATAGCTGCCGCTCAGACCGGCTAGCTGTCCGCTCAGGTTGGAGAAAGTCCCAGGGGTGGCCGCCGGGGGGCACGAGAGGCTCAGGTCGCGCACCTCGCCCAGGGTGAGCTGGTAAACCCGCACCTGGTGGGTAGTAGTGGAGGGGCTGCCCTCGGTGCGGCTACACACCACTGCCCAGCCATAGCGCCCGCCTGCATTGCCCACACGTAGCAGGTACTCTCCGACAGTAGGCGCTACGACCTGCCAGGCTCCGCTATTATCCTGGCCAGCGACCCAGGCAGCCCCCGACGCAGTCAGCCTGGCCTCGTCGTAGACGTTCAGCAGCACCAGGGCGGTGCGTACAACGGTGCCCTGTTCCCCCCGTACCCGCAGGAGGTAGTTGCCCAGCGGCAGGCTGGGGGTGGTGGAGAGGATCAGGTCAGCAGTATCTCCATCGGCGGGCTCTGGGGCAAAGGTTGCGCTCAGCCCCGAGGGCAGGGGGCTGCCGTTTTGTTGCTCGAGGCTCAGGCTAATGGGGCCAGCCAGGTTGGTACGGGTAATGGTGAGGGGCTCACTCAGGCTGCCGCCCCGCTTTACACTCAGGTACTGGCTCAAGCTCAACTGGAAATCGGATTCGGACGAGGCGGCCAAGACCGTGAGGGTGAAAGGGAGGGTGCGCTCGAGGGTTCCCAGGGTGGCCCGGATGCGCAGGGGATAGGTGCTAATGGTAGCGGTGGGGGCCACCGAAAGCCGCAGGATCGAGACGGTGCTGCCGGGCTGGCTCGGGCTGAAGGTTGCGCTCAGGCCCGAGGGCAGGGGGCTGCCGTTTTGTTGCTCGAGGGTCAGCACCACCGTACCCCCTACATTGATGCGCTGCACATCTACCAGAAGATCCTCGTATTGCCCCTGGCGGATAGAGGGGGTCAGATTGTTCAGACTGATGCGCAAATCGGGTGCATTGGCCTGCTCTACCCTAAGCGGCAGGTCGGCGGTCTGGGAAAAGGACCCCTGCGAAACCCGCACGCGCAAAGTAAAGTCACCCACCGCTGCAGTGCCCAAAGCCTGCACCTGCAGGGTGGTGGTATTACCCTCCGTGCCGTTGGGTTCAAAGGTAGCCCTAACTCCCGTAGGTGGAGGGCTCTCCAGATCCAGCACCACCAGGCCGGGCAGGTTGGTTCGCTCCAGGGTGAGGCTCACTTCCTTAGTTTCGCCCTGTTGCAGGGTCAGGCTCGCAGGAGAAAAGGTAATTTGAACGCTCGGCTGAGGGGTGGGCCGGTTACACCCCACCAACAGCGCCAATGCCATCCCGAACACATAGAACCAATGCTTGGTACCCCACATTTGGTTCACGATGCGACCCATCCTCACGCTTTGACGATAGCACTGACCCAAAGCCTGTCAAGGCAATCGGCGTTACGCGACACTGTGGGTGGTGGGGTTACCCGTCCGTTAAGTGTTCTTCCGATGTTAGTTGAGATAGCTACCCCCAGAGGGTACTATATGAGAAGTCGCTCAAGGGTTCTACATCCTATCCCCACAAGTCCCTGAAACAGCAGGAGTCAAATGATGCTGCTTATGCTGCGCTATTTATGGATACTGGCTATCGCCATCACCGCTTGTGGCAGCACGCCCGAGGTGACCACCCCGACCCCCCCCTCCCCCACCAATC
>NZ_QWKY01000111.1 GCF_003574035.1 Meiothermus hypogaeus
TGCGCAGCCTGACCTTCTTGTTCATGTGCGGGCTCTGCTCGATGGCCCTCAGCCGCTCATCCTCTTCGCTGCTCAACTCAATGTACCGAAAGTTTCCCATAGTAAAAGTCTATCGTGAGTGTACTTACCAGATTCGCTTGATTCGTTACCATTCGGTACGAATCAACCCGACCGAAGTTATCCGCGTAGCGGAGGGCGATACCGCCCCTTGGAAGTTATCCGCGTAGCGGAGGGCGATACCGCCCCTTGGAAGGGAGACGCTTTCTTCGCCGACCGTTCGGGAGGGTGTGCTCTGGGATTCAAAAAGACAACCTATGGGGTTTTTTGGTTATGTAAACTGTCTTTTTGAATCCGGTATAACCTTGGGCTGAAAACGAGCAGAAGCATCATTTGGGACATGGTTTGCCATTCTCATACCCTCGGATCAAACTGCAAATCGCCCTAGAGTGCTCTTCACAAAGATCGAGTCCTCCTAGGGTTAGGAATCCTTTGTCCCAGGAGAGACGCAGCTTAATGGAGCTCGGCCTTGGGCTTTGGCCCATACTTGTCCAGGATGGTTTCACGGCTGATATACACCACCTGGGCAGGGTCGGTGAACAGGTGACGCGCGATCTCGCCCCGGTAGAGCCAGGCAAACCAGGCGGTAGTAATTTTGGACTGCAGTTCCATAGCTTTAGGCACTGGATGGGTCTTAAATCCCAGGGCCAGCGCCCCTTGCCCCAGATAGCTGTAGCCGAACAGAAACCGAACCTCGGGGTGCTCCTCAAGAAATTTCACAGACTCTCTGAAAGTTTCCCGGAAGGCCCGCAAGACCTGCATGGGGGTCATGTCGGCCATACGGGCCGACTCAAAGTGGATGTGGGCGCAGGGCGTCCCCTTGGGGTACTCGGGCAGGTCGGGGCCGGGGTAGGGCTGGAGTTCCAGGCGCAGGATGTGGTTGTAACGATACCCCACCTTGATGTTGCCCACCTTTCGGTCGTAGCGTTCCTCGTAGCCCTGATTAATCCGGATCAAGCCCTGGCGCGGGCTCAGGGGTTTTAGGGGAAGCTCACCTAGCTTGACCGGTTGATAACCGTTTTCCACCAGCCTGGGCAGCAGTAACTCCAGTACGCTGAGGGTTCGGGCCGGGCCGTCGTGCAACAGCACCACCGAACCCCCTTTGATATAAAACATCATTCGCTGCACGAGTTGTTCGGCGGGTTTGTCCAGCCAATCTTGCGATTCAATATCCCAAAGTACAACTTGCTTGCCCTGCATTCTGGCGAAAAGGCGGGTAAAGGGGGAGTGAATGCCCCAGGGAGGGCGGTAGAATTTTCCAGGACTCTTCTGAATGTGTACCCACTCCGTCCAGGGGGCCATCAGCACGGCGGGACGGTGCCAGTAGCCATGGGCCTCGAGCTGGTGGCCTGCCGAGGCCATCTTTTCCACCAGGTCGGGTCGTTGTTCGGCCTGCTGACCGGTCAGGAAAAAAGTGGCTTTGAGGTTGTATTTTTGCAGCAGCTCCAGAATGGCCTCGGTTTGTTCTGAGGGGCCATCGTCAAAAGTCAGGGCTATTTTGGGTTCGGCCCGGTTGCCCCAGGCCAGTGCTCCAACGCCCATCCAGCGGCCCAGCACCTCGGCCAGGGCGTAAAGCAGCAATACGGCAACGACCAGCGAACCGATCAGGGTTGCGATGTCCACCAGGGCCTCCACAAAGCCACTACGTAAAATACACTAAGCAACAGCATAATTGCTCCACCGGCAAAGAAAGGCGCGTTGTTGGCAATTGCTGCGGCCAGCACGCCCCCGACTGCCGGGCCAGTAGCGTGTCCCAGCCCTTCCACAGTCATCAGAGTACCCCAGGCAGCGGCCCGGTTGTTTTCTGGCAACAAGCGCACCACAAGCGCATTCCAGGCCGGGCCAAAGCAGCCAAAGCCTACCCCACCCACCACGGCCAGCAGCAGCAAAACGGGAAGTTCGGGTTTCAGGCCCAGGCCAATCATGGCCAAACCAATGAACAATAGCCCCACAATCAGCAGCTCACGGGGGCTGTTGCGGTCGGCGTGGCGACCTGTCCAGATGAGCAAAACGGTGGAGATGACCCCCCCCAGTACGATCAGGACGGTGATCCAGAACATGCTCAGGCCCAGCCCCTGGGCGTACTTGAGAATGTAAAAACTGAACAAAGCTGGGGCAAAGGTCTGCCCAAAGGCAGCGGGAATGAAGAGCAAAAGCCGTCGCCACGGATAGAGTTCTTGCCTTGGTGGGCGAACGCGTTCGGGCCGGAAGATGAGCGAAAGGCCGATCAGGATAACCGCTATTTGTATCCACTCGAGGATGTTCAAGGCCAGGCCAGGATTGACCTTGGTCAAAAAACCTATTCCGAGCACACCAATTCCCGTCCAGGGAGCGGTCAGCATGTTGGTCAGGGTGACTGCCCGGCCCTCCCGTCCCTGTACAGCTACCTGGCTGCTAAGCGTTAGCAAGCCGGGGAAGATGGCCGAAAGCGACACCCCCCAGACCAGACTGAGGCTAAACAACAAAACTGGTGACTGCGCGTAAGGCACAGTCAGCAATGCCAGTAACCCTACCGCCCCGCCGACCAGGGTGACAATACCCATGCCCAGCTTTTGCGAAAGATAACCGCCCAGGCTTTTACTAAAACTGTCCGACAACAGGTGAATGCTCCAGGCGGTGCCAATCACGGCCAGGGTGAAGCCCAGGCTGCCCCCATGAATAGCCAGGTATCCGGCGTAGAATCCGTTGCGAACCCCCTCCAATAAGCCCCAGGCCAGTATCAGGCGGGCTACCGCCGACAATCCTTTGAGGCGCCAGGGGGAAAGACGTTGTAACTTGAGGCGCACGGCTTAGAGTATACCTGTGCGTATCTCGGTGGTAATTCCGGCTCGAAATGAAGAACAATTTATATTAGGGTGCTTACATGCACTCAAGGCTCAGACCTTGCCACCCGACGAAATTATCGTGGTGGACAATGGTTCAACTGACCGGACGGGCGAGCTGGTGGTGGAAATGGGGGTCAAGCTGGTCAACTGTCCTACCCCGGGGGTTGCGGTGGCGCGCCAGGCAGGACTAGAAGCGGCTACGGGCGACTGGGTGGCCACGACCGACGCCGACAGCCGGCCGGTAGCGGGCTGGCTCGAGGCCCTGCGACCCCACATGGAGAACAGCGTGGCTCTCTATGGCCCCATGCGCATGTTTGGACTTCCGGCCTGGCAGGAGGAACTTACCGAACTGGGCTATGGCGTTTTTCTGAAGATGATGGCGCTTTTGGGCAAGCCCAACCTGGCCGCTGCGAACATGGCTTTCCACCGCCAGACTGCCCTGGAGCTGGGGGGCTACCCCATGGTCGAGGCCAGAGAGGACGTAATTCTGGGGTGGAACTTGATGAGTAAGGGCCAGGTTCGCTACGTGCGTGATGCCCTGGTACTCACTTCAGCCCGCCGAGTTCGGGGAGGTTGGCTCCCTTTTTTGTGGCGGCAGGCTATGAACCTTGGCGGGAATTCGACAGGCTATTTTGCGGCAACCGAGGGAAGGGAATCTTGAGCCGGCGCGGCTCAAACTCCACCAGCCGAGTCGCCTCGTCGTAGATGGCCACAATCTGTTCAGCCACCCGGCGGGCTGTGCGCCGGTCGGCAAATTTACGGGCCCCTTCGCTAAAACGCTGCCGCAGGTTCTCATCCCGCAGTAGCTCCAGCGCCCGTTGGGCCATCTCACGATGGTCGCCCGGTTGCACCAGATAGCCGCTGCTGCCCACCTCCACCCCTTGCAGGGTGCCCTCGGCGCCCACCACCACCACCGGCACGCCTACGGCCTGGGCTTCCCAGATTACCAGTCCCTGGGTCTCGGTCTCGCTGGCAAACAAAAATAGCTCGGCCATGCGGTAGTAGCCGCCGATTTTTTCGTAGGGCACAGGCCCCACGAAGGTAATGTGCTCCCCGACGCCCAGTTGGTGGGCCAGTTGGGTTAGCTCTTCCTGGTCGGGCCCCATCCCCACCAGGGCCAGGTGCGCATCCGATTCCTGGCGAATCTCGGCTAGAGCCCGGATCACCACATCCACGCTTTTTTCCTTGCCCAAACGCCCCACATGGAGCAAACGCCGCTTGCCCGACGGCCAGGGCGAAACCGGGTCGGGGGCAGCTTGCAGGATGTCGGTGTCGATGCCGGTGGGAATTACCTTAATCTCGCGCTCGATTTCGTAGCTCTCGGCCAGCTTCTTGACCGGGTCGGTGGGGGCAATAACCACGTCGGCGCGGTTGTAGAAGGCCTGACAGACCTTTTGCATGATGCCCACGTATTTGTCCAGCGTAGCCACACCGGGGATGTAGTGGGCGTATTTTTCCAGGTGGGTGTGAAAGGTAGAAACATGGGGTAAGCGGTTGCGGTAGGCCAGCCGGGCTCCCCAGATGCCAATGAAAAGGGGGGTGTGGGTGTGGAAGATCTCGAACTCGGTGGGCAGCAGGCGGCTGCTGGGCATGGCCAGGCGCTGATTCTCGAAAAAAGGATAGGCCACACTGGGCACCCGCACCACCCACTCCTCCCTGGGGTCGGCGTCGGGCATTTCGGGGGCCAGCACCCAGGCCTCGTGTCCCATGCGGCGCAGCTCGCGCTTGAGCAAATAGACGCTGGTGGCGACCCCGTTTGGCCCTGGCAGGTAGGCGTCGGTGAACAGGCCGATGCGGTACAGGCGCACGGGTATATGTTAGCACAGCCGACAATTGTTGCTTCTGCTGAGGTTTCGCCGCGAATGAACCCGGCGGTGAGCGAATAGTTCAGTATCTGGGTGGGGGATTGCGAAGACCCTCGAGCCACCCTTTCCAGATTATCTTTGCGCCCCCCAAACCCCGCTCGCGTAGCCTGGCCACAAACACCCCCAGGCTGTTGAGCGCCCAGAAGGTTTTTCCTAGAGGGCCAAAGGCATCGGAGCGCACCAGCCAGGCCCGGTTGCGGGCCTCGAGGTAAAACTGTTCGTCGGTAGCGGTGATTGCCGAGCTAAAGGGATTGCGGGTTTTGTGTACTACCACGCTATCCAGAACCAGGAAGCCCAGGCCACGGCGTAAGAGCCTACCAGAGTACTCGAGGTCGTCGTTCCAGAGAAAGTAGTCCCTGGTGGGTAAGGGATGTGCCATGGCGGCAGCACGGCTGACCAGCATAGAAGCATAGGTGCCAAAGCGTATCGGCAACAGCTTCTGCTTCCTGGACTTGAGCAGCAAGGCGGGGCGGCGGAGGTCGGGCCAAGGGATGCCCATGGGGTGAGGGCGCCCATCTGTCCAGACCAGCCGGCTTAGCAATAGGTTGGGCTCGAGGCCCATCCCCCGCACCCTGCGAAGGCCCTCGAGCATAAGGAAAAGACTGTCCGGCTCGGGGTGCGCGTCGTCGTCGAGTAGCCAGATCCAGTCGTATTCCAGGCCCCTGGCCAGGGCCAGGCCATGATGAAATCCACCTGCCGCGCCGGTGTTTTCGGGCAGACGCACGTAGCGAAGCGCGGCGAACTGTTGCCGCACCATTGCCTCGGTGCCATCGGTTGAGGCGTTATCCAGCACCAGCACCTCGGCGGGCGGGTAGGTTTGTTGCAGGATGCGCTGTAAACACTCCTCGAGGAGCGTTTTGCGGTTGTGGGTGACCACCAGGGCCAGCACGCTATCCGGCATGGGCACCCCCCAAAGCCAATGTTTGACGAATCTCCTGGGCAATTTGGGGCAAGGCTCCCCGGGGCCCATTGCGCTCGAGGCCCTCCCTTCGCGCTGCCGCACGAGCTGCTTCATCCGTCAGAAAAACCCGCACAGCTTCGGCCACGGCCCTGGGGCTAGGTTCCACCAGGCGCAGGGCTTTGCCCAGCAACCGACTCTGACGCAAGGCGTTGGGGTAGATGTACTGAGGGCCAGGGGTGGGGAAGGCTACTACCGGAATGCCCATCCCGGCGGCCTGCTCGTTGGCGGTCCCGGCGGTGCCGATGGCGACCTGCCCCACGTGCAAAATGGCCGAGAAGGCACCCCGCAACAGCCAGACCCGGTGCTGTGTGGATACGGCGCTGGCGGTGTGTTCGTCCTGCACTTCGAGGCGCCAGCCCTCCGGTAGCGGTACGTGCTGGAAGTCGCCGGCCCAGGCCACCAGGCCTTGCATTTCGGGAAGCAGGGCCGCGCTTTCGAGCATCAGGGGCAGGCTAAAGCGCACGTCACCGCGGGTGCCGGGCAGCAAGACCAGCACCGGCCTGCCATCCAGCACCTCGCTCAGGTTGCGTTCGGGGGCCGATAGGGTATCCATGGCCATGCTGCCCACGAAACGGGCCTTGTGCATGCCAAGCTGCTGGGCGCGCTGTTCGCTCAGCTTGTCGCGCACGTATACGGCCTGCACGAAGCGGTGCATCCAGCGCTCGTAAAACAGGTAGTCCTCGGCGGCAAACTGGTTGGGCTGTTTGAGCCGCTCCCAGACGCTACGGCCCCCCCAGTAGTAGTGAGATATTTGTGGCTGAAGGTGAAACAGCGGCAGCCGCCCCCAGTCCGAGGCTAGCACGCCGATGGCCAGGGTGTAGGCGTCGCCCACTGCGGCCACTGCCCGCACCTCGTCCCGGGCAAGCTGAGCGGCCCGGATCTGCCGGACGATTTCCAGATGAAAACCAGCCTTCAGGTCGGCAATCAGGTTCTCCAGGCTATTGAAGGGGAAGCCCCCCGAGGGCATCTGGGTGCGAGGGCCCAGGATGCGTTCGACCTTGCCTTCGTACCGCTTGCCAGCCCCCACCAGGGGCAGGGCCGCCAGCGAGAGGCCCTCCAGGTATGCGCAGAGAGAAGCGCCTATCAGGTCTTCGGCGTTGCCGCCTGAGATGATGAGCACATCGGTCATGCCGATTCAACCTTGCGCGATTTGGACAGGCTTCTCGAAGCCCCAGTACCGGGCATCTTCTGCTGTGGGGTGGACGTTGGCCCGGTCTTGGGCAACGGCTCGAGGGTCACCTGCAAGGCCAGGAGGATGGCCTGGACCTGGGTTCGGAGTGGCACAAATGCCTGGGGCTTGTGCAGGGCCAGGGTTTCGTCGGGGGGCAGGTGGATGAATCCGGCAGGCGCCTCCAGCGGCAGCGTGGCCAGGGCCAGATACATCACCTGGTTGCACAGATACAGCCCCGCGCTGTTGCTGACCACGCCGGGAATGCCCGCCTCGGCCCAACGGGCCTGGATGGCCCGTAAGGGCAGACGGGTGTGCAGGGCCAGGGGGCCCCCCGGCAGAATGGGGGTGTCTTGCAGGCGGTGCCCGCCATTGTCGGCGATTTCAAAGTCGAGCAGGTTTACCGCCAGGCGCTCGAGCGACAGGAGTGCCCGGCCTGCGGCCAGCCCCAGGTGGAGCGCAGCGGCAGGCTGGTGACGACGGTAGAGCTCCTGCAGGGCCTCGGGCGCCCGGAGGGTGTCTACCGGCAGCGTGGCCCGCTCCAACTCGGCCTGGCCCAGCCGGTTGGGCAGGTGCTCGAGCAAAGCGTTGCTGGGGTTGTGCGGTAATCCGGCAAAAGGCTCAAAACCGGTAACCAGAATCTTCACGCTGTTAGTGTAACAAGTCCTCCTTTGCAACCCAGGCGCCGGGGTAGACTGCGGTGCTCCTCCAGGGCTCCCCTGGTGGAAAGGTTTGTTATGCAGAAATAGCCCACTTTATGAACACAACTGCACAATCCATCCACAACCACTACCTGCCCGGCCTGCCCCAGGTGGCCCGTGCGCTGCTTTTTGCCCAGGGCGAAGGCCCTCGGGTGTTGCTCTGTCCCCCCGAGCGCCTGAGTCTGTATGCCGACCTGGGGGCGCTGGGGGTCTCGGCTTACGTGAACCCCGGCCTGGAGGCCGTTGGCGAGGCACAGGTGGTGGTGATGAGCTACCCCCAGGCCCTGGAGGCGTTTCCGGCGCAGCCCGAAAACTGGCGGCTGGTGCTCGAGGTGGGCCGCAGCTACCTGCGCGAAGACCTGCTCGAGCGCCTCTATCGCATGGGCTACCTGCGCGAGGAGGACTACCGTGTACAGGGGGATGTGCTCGAGCTAGAAGAAGTACGAATGGAGTTCTTTGGCGATGAACTCGATGGCCTCAAGGTGGCCGGCGAACCCCGGCAGCGCTACATTCTGACGGCCCGCGAAGGCAAGGCCGAGACCTGGGACGCCCACAAAATCTTGCACTTCCCCGGCACGGTCTACCTCGATACCCCAGCCCTGGCCCCCGAGGCGCTCTGGCCCCTAATAGCAGGGCGGGATCGGGTGACCTTTGGCCTGGGGGGGCCCGAGCTACCCACCCTGCCCCTGCCCTACAGGCCCC
>NZ_QWKY01000112.1 GCF_003574035.1 Meiothermus hypogaeus
CCAATCACCCGTACCCCCCCCAGGAAACTCGACATCCCGAAGGCGGTCATGGTTACCTCGGTCTGGCGCAGATCGAGCACCTCGAAGGCTAAGGCGGCGTTGTTGGGGCTGCCGGGCCCGTTGGAAAGCACCTGGCTGCCGTAGACTCGCCCGCCCGGCCCGTCGGCCCCTTCAATCACCAGAGCATCAGCCCCGTTCATGCTGCCGCCCATCACCTCCAGATCGCGCAGGGTGGCTCGGCTGGGTCCCGCAAGCCGCAACACCGGCCCAGACCCCGCTCCCTCCCAGGCTAGACTCGAGCCGCGATACCCGGCTCCGTCGCCTACCAGCGAGAGTTCAACTCCAGCGGGCACGGTGATGGTGTTACTGACCCGGTAGCGGCCTTTGGGCAGATGCACCACAGGTCGGCTACCCACGGGCAAGGTGGCAGCCTGGTTGATGGCCTGCTGCACGGCCTCCCCAGTGAAAGCCGTCACGGAGATTCGGGGTCGGTCTTTACGGGGCACGAAGTCCCAGGGCTTGACCTCCGGAGGTGAGCTGATGCTTTGGGGCGTCATGCTGTTGGGGTCGGCATAGAGTCGACCCCAATCCTCGTCCGCGCCCTGAACCAAACCGCCGACCTCAGCAGTGATCCGCTTTCCGGTGTTGTCCAGAAGCTCGAACTCGGCCAAGCTCACCCAGCCCCCCGGCTCCTGCCCAGGAACCTGGCCGAGGGCATTTTTAAGAACTCGCAGTTCGTAGAGGGCGAAAGCCTGGGGGGAGGCGAGGACGTACTCCTTGCGCTGCCCAGGGCTGAAGCGCTCTCCGGTGCGCAGGTCGAGCCGAACCCAGCTCGAGCCCCAATCGTTCGAGCCGAAGAGGGCGAAATCCTGGGGGTCGGGCCGGGCATCCGGCAGGCCCTGGGCTGAGCTCAGAGCATAACGCACGGCGGTGCGGCGGGTACCGGGCGGGGTGTTCCACTGGATACCTGCCTCGTAACGCCACATGCCCAGAGTGGTGTAGGTGGAGGGGTTACCGTCTACAGCGAGTTCGATAGGCTGGGCGATAGTGCCAAAGCCGTGGTTGAAGGGCTGCTCGGGAACTCGCACCGGCCAGTAGGTGGGGCCTGAGAAGGTGTTGCCGATTAGGAGGGCGTTCGCGCCCGGCAGTCGCACAGCGGGCTGTCCGGCTGGTGCCTGAACCATGTTGTCCACGAGCACGACCGGGTCGGCGTTGGTGAGGTCAAGTGGGGTGCCGGTGGTGGCATAGACCCGGTTGCCCTGGAGGTAGACATTGGCCAGGAAGCCCCGGATGAAAGCTTTTGACCCTACCGAGAGGTTGTTCACCAGGGAGCTTACCATGTTCACACCAGAGCGCAAATCGGCCTCCTTCGAGCGTACGAAGCGGTTCTCGTAAACGTGGAAGGCCCCGGCAGCGTTGAACATCGCGGTGGTGTTGTCCTCGAAATAGTTATACCAGGCGTAGATGTCGAGCGAGTTGTAGTTTTGGGTTGCCAACCCGATGTCGCAGCGGTAGAAACGGCTGCGCAGCACGGCCTGCTCGGCCACCCCGTTGACTTCACCATTACCGAAGTTGAGACAGGTGCCGCTGATGTCGCGAAAGATCAGGTCGCTCAGTTCGCCGTAGGTAGCGAACCCCCCAGCCCGCACCAGACCGTTCGCGGCCCGTCCCTGCCCGTCGAAGGTCAGGCGGCTGAGCTTGTCGTACCAGGCATCCCAGCGCATCATGGTGCCGCCAGAAGGGCCATCCCAGACGAGAAGGGTGTTCTCGGGGTGCTCGCCCACTATCTGGGCACCTAGGTAGTCGTCATGGACGTTGCGCTGGGTGCTAAGGGTGGCGGTGATGCGGTAGCGCCCCGCCGGGAAGTAGAGCACGCTCCAGGGGTTATCTTTCACTGTCTTGAGGTCGTCGAGGGCCCGCTGGATGGCGGCAGTGTCGTCGCTCACCCCGTCCCCCTTAGCGCCGTAATCCTTCACGCTTTTCCAGCTCGGGTAAGGGCCGCTGAACTCCTCGCCCCAGCCGGCGGCAGGGGGAGGTGGGGTGCCGGGCGGGGGAGGTGGGGTGCCGGGCTTGGTCTGGGCGCAGCCGCCAAGGAGTGCTGCCACAGCCAGCATGACGAGCAGGACATAACGGAGAGAATTCAACATAAACATCCCAGGGCGGGGGTGTTGCATGAAACCATTCCACATAACCCTAAATCAAACCTAACACGAGGACGCTCAGGAAGCGGTGTTAAGTTAATGTTTGATGAATACTGATTTTACGCGGTTGTGTTTGGTCAGTCCCGCACAGTAAAATCTTGATTTAGCTTACTAGAACTGTGTGTTTATCGAATCAATTCAACTTTGTCGCCATGTCAATCGAACAATCTGTAGATATTTGGGTGAGAGTTTGCGCTTCAAACTTGGCTCGAGGTTCTCAAAACAGGGCGTTGGGGAATTCCTGCAATGACGAGATTGGCCTTCAATACAGCATTTCAGACACAATGCGCCAGGCAACCCTATATAGTCCTTATAGCGCGTGAAGACCAGTGAAAAGGGGGCATCTGAGATTACGATGGTGCGAAAAAGGTGAAAGGCCGCAAGAGGCATTGGCTGGTGGATACCCAAGGACGGGTATTGAAGGTCAAGGTGTTGCCCGCTAACCTCAGCGATGCCCAAGGAGGCCGGGTCGTGTTACCAGCGGCTTGGGTTATATTCAAGCGCCTATCCCACCTGTTTATCGACGGCGGCTACAAACGCCAGTTTGCAGACGGGGTCAAACAGACCCTGGGCTGGACGGTACAGGTCATGCGAAGACCCGAGGCAAACTTTAGGGGTATCTGGTTACCCATGCCCCCCGATCTAATCGAGGAGCTTGGCCAGAAGACCCGCGGCCGTCGCTCTTTCGTAGTCATCCCCCGCCGCTGGGTGGTGGAGCGTACTTTTGCCTGGCTCAGCTTCAACCGCAGGCTCAAGCGGGACTACGAGTTTCTGCCCGAAACCACGGAAACCTTCATCTACGTCGCAATGATCCGCCTTATGGTTAGAAGATTGGCCTCCTAGAGCCTTATCAGACAGTCTCTAAACTGTCTTTTTGAATCCGGTATCACATGGGAAGCAACGTCTGCGAAGGGCGCGATAATACAGGGGAGACTCGATCTTTGTGAAGATCGCTCTAGCTCGGTGGGGCTAGGTGCTTTAGCACAGCCCGCACTACCCCATCGAGGTCGAGGTGGCTGGTGTCCAGGATGATAGCATCCCGGGCGGGAGCGCTCTGTTTCTGGTCGGCCTGGTCGCGCCGGATAATTTCGGCCAGCACCGTTTCGTAGGCGGCGTCGCGCTCGGGTACGCGGCGCTTAGCCCGCACTTCGGGGCTGGCGGTCAGGTAGAACTTGTAGCGGGCTTGGGGAAAAACCGTGCTGCCCATATCGCGCCCGTCCACCACGAACGGGGGCGGAATTTTGCGTAGCACGTTGTTAACGTACTCCCTTATGGCAGGTCGCACGGCTACAGCGGAAACAATCTGGTCTACCTCGAGGCTGTGCAAAGCCTTGCTGACCTCGTGGCCGTCCAGAAAAACCAGGTTCTGGGTGGGGGTGGGTCTGAGCTCGAGGCGGTACTTCTCCAGCCGCCCCTCAATTTCCTCAGCCGAGACGTTTTCGAGCAAACACATCAGGGCCACCGCCCGGTACAGAAGGCCGCTGGAGATGTAGGGAATGCCCAGGCGCTGGGCGACCAGCTTGGCCACGCTGGTTTTGCCCGAGGCGGAGGGGCCGTCTATGGTGATGATGTCGTGCATACGCTAGGTGAAGTACCAGAACACTTTTGCAAAGAAGCCTGTATGTTGCCCCATATCTCGGGTTCCACGTCGCAAGTCAGAAAGCCGGAGGTCCGGGCGCATACGAGCCTGTGATTGCCTTACTCGAGTTTGCTCGTACATTTCAACATTGGCTCAGACGCCCGGGGCCAGACTGTACTAAACCTTACCGGTCAGCCGTTCCAGCTCTTCCCAGAAGCTTGGAAAGCTGATGCTGGCCCACTCGGCATCCTGCACCACTACACCTTTGGGCAGGCCGCAGACGGCAAAGGCCATGGCGATGCGGTGGTCGTGGAAGGGCTCCACCACGCCGCTTTGCACGCTACCGCCGCGAACCTTGAGCCAGTCGTGCCCCACCTCCACGGGCACGCCCAGGTTTTGCAGGTTGTGCGCGATGGCCGCTACGCGGTCGGACTCCTTGACGCGAAGTTCCTCCAGGTTAGGAATATAGGTTTCGCCCTCGGCCCAGGCCGCTGCCGCCGCCAACACCGGCACCTCGTCCACCATCAGGGGAATCAGCCTGGGGTCTACCGAGACCCCTTTGAGCCTGGACGAACGGGCCCGAATAGAGCCCACCGGCTCGCCGTCTTGCCCCTCGGTCACCTCCCAGCTCAGGTTGGCGCCCATCTCCTTGAGCACCGTAAGCAGCCCGGTGCGGGTGGGGTTCAGGCCCACGCCCTCGAGGGTTATGTCAGATTCGGGGGTGATGAGGGCTGCCACGATGAAAAAGGCCGCGCTGCTGAAATCGCCCGGAACAATGAGGTCTCTGGCGGCGAATGGCTCGGCCCGGCGGGTGCGGATGAGGTTGCCCTCGAGTTCGATGGGCAGGCCATAGTGCCGGAAGACCCGCTCGGTGTGGTCGCGGGTGGGGGCGGGCTCGACTACCTCGGTATCTTCTTCCGCAAACAGACCTGCCAGCAAGACCGCACTTTTGACCTGTGCACTGGCTACCGGCAACTCATAGTGAATGCCGCGCAGGCCGCCGCCGCGTATGGCCAGAGGCGCCAGCTTGCCGCCCTCACGCCCTTCGATCCGAGCCCCCATCTGCCGCAGAGGGGTGGTCACCCGGCCCATGGGCCGCCGCCGCAGCGAAGCGTCGCCGGTGAGCACCGTGAAGATTTCCTGTCCCGAAAGCAGCCCAGCCACCAGCCGCATCAGGGTTCCGGCGTTGCCACAGTCGAGCACATCGGTGGGTTCCTGGAGCCGAAGGCCCACCCCTTTGATGTGAAAATGCTCGCCCTGCTCGGCAATCTCGGCTCCGAGCTGGCGCATGACCTGGGCGGTCGAGAGGGTATCACCGGCCTTGAGGGGGTAGTAGAGGGTGCTTTCGCCCTGGGCCAGCGCCCCCAGCATCAGCCCACGGTGGGTGACCGATTTATCGCCGGGAACGCGAAGGGTGCCTTTTAGAGACGGGGTGGGGGGGATGAGCCGTTCCATAAGTCCAACCGGGATTATAGCCTGTGAGGGCCCTTGGGGCTTGCAACGGCCTGGATCCAGTCGGTTTCTTTGCCGTGTGCCGGAATGCATGGAAAACTCATCCGGCGATGCAGCCAGCCGGTATAGTTGAAGAGCTATGGATGCTTTGCATAACGGTCCCGAGCCGCGCTATTGGGAGAAGGTTCGCACCGTGGCCGACACGCTGCGGGAGCTCGAGGGCCCTATCATTATTGTTTCGCACGTGGATCCCGACGGCGATGCCATTGGTTCTTCGTTAGGGTTGGCTCGAGCCCTCAAGGCCATGGACAAAAAAGTGACCTGGATTGCCGACCCTCCGCGTTTTCTGCGCTTCCTGGTCAAAGAAGACGAGTACAGCGAGCCCATCGCTCATGTACCGGAAGGGGCCACCCTGGTGGTGCTGGACGCCGCCGAGCCGGGCCGGGTGGCGGGGGCACCGGTAGAGGGGTTTGTCATCAACATTGACCACCACGGCACCAACCCGCGCTTCGGCTACCTTTCGGTGGTGGACCCTTCTAAAGCGGCCACAGCCCAGATTGTCAAAGACCTGATAGATGCGCTGGGGGTAGGCTGGACTGCCGAGATGGCCACACCCGTGCTGACCGGCTTGATTACCGATACCGGCAACTTTCGTTTTGCCAACACCACCCCCGAGGTACTCCACACGGCTGCCGAGCTGGTGGGGCACGGCGTGAAACTGGCCGAACTTACCGACCGCTTGCAGTGGCGTCCGGTGGGCTACTTCAAGGCTATGGGGGCGGTGCTTTCCACGGTGGGGTTTCACTTTGGGGGCCTGCTGGTGACAGCCCATATGCCCCGGGGCGTGAGCGTGGAAGACTCCGACGACTTTGTGGGCATCATTCGCTATGCCGAGGGCAGCCAGATGGCGGTTTTTTTGCGCGAGCGGGAAGAGGGCGTGAAGCTTAGCATCCGCAGCCGCGGTGGTGTTTCGGCCCAGGCGGTAGCGGTCAAGCTGGGCGGGGGCGGCCATGTGCCTGCGGCAGGGGCTACCTTGCGGGGGCTGACCCTGGAGGAAGCCTACCCCAAGGTGCTGGCAGCCGTGGAAGAAGAACTCCGGCGGGTGGGCTATATCTAGGGCTTCAAGAACCTCCTGGCCAAAAAAGTGAAATGTGGGGCAGGACTTGCTGTGTACCGGAGGCAGAAACATGAGCCTCGCGGTCGCTTGACGCTGATTCTCCCAGCCCATACCATTGCATAGAACCTTACCCGGCCAGGGTAAGCAGTTCTTCTATCCAGAGCAGTGGAGGGAACGGCCCGACGAAGCTGCGGCAACCTGCGGGGGACAATCGCCCATTACCGAGAAACCCCCGCGCTTGGTGCCAAATCCGCCCCGGGGTCGCTAGGCACAGCAAAGGCCTTCAGGGGAAAGATGGAAGAAGGGACAAAGGCCCTTCTTCGAGCAGATCTGAAGGAGGGTATGTGGACTTTTCCAGTCTGGCTGTTTTGAGTGGGCTTCCCGAACAAGACCCCTACAACGCGGTGGGCGTGCCGATATACGCCACGGCTGCTTATGGCTTCGCAGACCTGGAGGATGGTGCCCAGAAGTTTGCTACCAACCAGGGCTACACCTACACCCGCATCCAAAACCCCACAGTAGCGGCCCTCGAGGCCCGCTTAACTGCCCTGGAGGGAGCCTTAGGTGCGGTGTGCCTGGCTTCTGGCCAGGCAGCCAGCTTTGCTGCCTTGCTGGCCCTGGTGCGTTCGGGTGATGAAATTGTGGCCAGTCCTGGTTTGTTTGGGGGGACGGTGGGTCTTTTGAACCAGGTGCTGGGCCTGATGGGGGTTCGGGTTCATTTTGTGGAGCCCGAGGCGGCAGCGGTAGAAAGCGCCCTGAGTGAGAAAACCAGCGCCGTGTTTGTAGAAGTGCTGGGTAACCCCTCGCTCAGGCTCCCAGACCTGGAGGGGCTGGCCCGGCTCTGCGAGGAACGGCAAGTGGCCCTGGTGGTGGACAACACCTTTGGCGCGGTGGGGGCGCTGGCCCGCCCGCTCGAGCACGGGGCGCATGTGGTGGTGCATAGCCTGACCAAGTGGGCCAGCGGGCACGGTTCCATTCTGGGAGGAGCGGTGCTGTCGCGGGAAACCCTGCTCTGGCAGCGCTATGCCCAGTTCACCAGCCCCGATGCACAGGGCAGAATCCCCTGGGAACAGCATGGGGCGCGATGTTTCTTGGAGCGGGTGCGCCAACTGGGGTTGTCGTTGGGCGGTATGGTACTCTCGCCCTTTAATGCCTACCTGTTGTTTCAGGGCCTGGAGACCCTGGAGTTGCGGGTTGAGCGCGCTAGCCAGACCGCTCTGGCCCTGGCGGGCTGGCTCCAGTCCCAGCCGCAGGTGGCCTGGGTGCGCTACCCGGGCCTGGCCGCAGACCCAGCCCATGCCCGGGCTGCCCGGTATCTGCGCGGGGTTTTTGGCAGCATCCTGACCTTTGGGATTCGGGGTGGGCTTGAGGGAGCCAGCCGCTTTTTGGCCCACTTGAGAATCCTCCAGGCCCCCAACGTGGGTGATGTCCGCACCCTGGCCGTGCATCCCTGGACCACCACCCACGCCCGCATTCCCGAACCGGCCCGCCGGGCTGCCGGGGTGGGGCCGGAGATGATTCGTCTTTCGGTGGGGCTCGAGAGCCCCCAAGACATTCAGCAGATGCTTGCAGAAGGTCTGCGGGCGGTGGAGGGGGTGGCCCATGAAGATTAGAGCCTGCTAACTAGCTGTTCGTAAAAGCTCCACAGTTTTCGCTGTCATCAGAATCGAAAAAGCCAACCAGTGCCAACCTCGCAAGGTCTCAGCCAGCCGCTCATAGTCTCGCGCCAGCCTGCGA
>NZ_QWKY01000113.1 GCF_003574035.1 Meiothermus hypogaeus
GGGCAGGGATTTACCTTTGCCAGAGTGTTTTTTGGCTTTTTCCTCTTTCGCGATTTGTGGTTCTTGTGCAAAAGATTTTTCTGTGGTTGGCTGTGGCTCTGGCTGTTTTTTTTCTTCGGGCTGCTCGGGCTGGGACTCTACCGCTTCGGTAAGAACGGGGTCGAGCTGGGCTGGGTTCAGCGGTATACCCTCAGTCGTACCGCTGGGGGTTTCCACCGTCTGGGTAAGCAGGGTTTCGGGCAGCTGGAGTTTCATGGCTTACCCTCTTTTTGCGAGCAGATACAGCCCAAACAGGGCAGCGCCTACACCCAGACCTGCCATGCCTACGCCTACACCGCCTACGGCGGTATCACGGGCAGGCTGCGACACCAGCGCAAAGGCGGATTTGATCTCAATGGTGAGTCTGTATGCCAGATAAATGGCCCCTGCAATAGCTGCTACCGTAATGATGATCGGCACAAAAAAGGCCGCTGGTTGATACAGGTCATCGCTTTGTACCTGGGCCTGGGTTTGCCTGACTCGAAACTGTAAAACATAATTCCCGCCAGACCTTCCCCAGTCCACCACCTCGACGGCCTGGCCAAACTTAGCTGACAGCACCCTTTGCAGATCGGTTCGTGTTACGCGGCTGATGTCGCCGCTGATAGCCAGCACGGCTTCATACAACCCCGGCCCAAGCTGCTGATTTTTGCTTACCGGTACACGGGTAAAAGCCATGCCTACAGCTTCGATGTAGGCAATCTGATATGCAAGGCCGTTTTAGCCGTCTGAGGCAGACGGCGTATTCTGACGCGGCGTAAGAAGCTGGTTGAGTAGCGCAAACAGGGCAATCACCTTTGCGGCTGCGGCCTCACCCACCCCAGGCAGCGCGGCCAGTTCTTTTATCTCTACTCCGTTCAGATTTCGCAGATCGCCCTGGGCATAGCTCATGATGCTTTCCGCGCTGCGGCGATCTGCCAGCAACACGGTCATGAGTTGGGTTTGCTGGGCGGTGGTGGGTGTGATGGGGTTGGATTTACGTGTAAATAGCCGAAAAGCAGATCTTCCGATATACCCCTTTTTGATGTCCATACTTACCTCAGGTTCAGCGGTTCGCAGTTGTCGAGCTGTACGGCAGCGGCCGGGCCCGGTGTGCGCACGCGGTATTCTCCGGCGGAGCCGGCCTCGAGGGTTGAGGCGGTCACGTTGCCCTGGTCGGTGTAGACCAGGATGCGTTCAGCGGAACCGGAGATTTTTAGCCGGATCTCGTAGTTGCCTATTGTTACTTGTTCGATGGTGCCCGGGCAAAGGAGCGCTGGGGCTGCCTTAGGGGTTGGAGTGGCCGTGGGTAACGCAGTTTTCGCCGGCGAGCTCGTCGGGGTGGTTGGGGTCTCCTGTACAACCAGCGCTTCGCTGGGCGAGGGTTTGAGTAAAAGCCACCCAAGGTAGACGATCAGGGCCAGGGCAATGATCAAACGAAGGGGGTTGAGGTTTTTATCCATAGTGTATCTCCTTCAGGGTAGCAAACTCGCTGGATGAGCGATGGGTCAGGTGCCAGTCCTGGCAGTGTGGGCAGCGATAGACGTATAACTTGATGCCTTTGCGTTTGCCTATTATTCGGGCGGCGCGTAAGGCGTTGCAGCGGTCGGGGTGCCGGTACTTTAGCTGGATAGGGCAGAGTTGCATTACAAGGCCTCCAGTGCTGCATTGACGGCGGCCTGGCCCCAGACGGTGAGGTAGCCATAGGCCCCCTCGGTGATTATGCCGTCGGGGTCAACTTTTCGGGCGACCAGAGAGCCGGTTTTCAAGAATCTAGTAAGCATGGCTTTGGCCCGCTCCTTGAAGTCTTTACACGCTTTGGGAAGCGTTTTCAGTGCGGCCTCTAACGGCCTCACAATGGCCTCTTTGACCTCATGCATGGACGCGCCGGCGAGGTCAAAAAGCAGTTGAACCCAGCCCGCACGCTTGTATCGCCAGTACCCCCACCAGCGCCCCACGTTACGATAGCGGCGGGGTACGGCGTGCTGATATGCCTTCATCCCGCCCTGTATTTCCTTGGCAAGGTAGCCCCAATGTTTTTCCCGGATCACCTCTACCCTGGTACCAGCCCTAATGTGGTTCCAGACGCCGGCACTTAGCCCCATCCCCTCGAGCATGGCTTCAGCAAATTCCCGCCCGCCCTTCTCGCGGTAGGCATCGTAGAGGGCCAGCGTTTGCGGGTCGAAGTATGCGTTCAAGTCGGATCCCGCCACCACCTCCGCCCAGGCCCGCCCTATCCAGGCCCGCAGCTCGGCGGGGTCAATGTCCTGGCAGTTCCACAAGAAAAGGTGGATGTGGGGCGCACCCCGGAGCTGAAACTCGAGCTTCCAGACCAGCCCCCAAGATGCGCCAAAGCGACGCTCAAAGCGCTTGCGAAACGCCTCGAGGTGGGCCTTTACCTTTTTGCCATCCGGCCCCACTTCCCTCAGCTGCCTAAGCTGTGCTCTCACTTGGGCCCGCAGCTCGGCCCAGCGCTCACCCCAGCCTGGGCCCTTGGGCCGGTAGCGGTGAGCGTTCATGAGGCCCCAGGCGCGGCGGAATTGCCACAGGGCCTCGGCGTGTTCGGGCGATATAGCCCCTTCCCAGTCGCGGGGGTAGGTAAGCGTAATCATCAACTCAGGATAGATGTCGGCGGCTTCCAGTTCGCGGGTGAGCTCGAGCAACCGGCTCCGGCTCTTCGCGCTGAGCGTGCGGATAATGCCGCGTGCACTCTCTCCTCCCAGCTTGGATTGCAGCAGCCCCCCTATTCGGAGTTTGAGGGTGCCGGGGTTGATCATTAGTCGGGCCCGTAGGCCCAGAAATTGCGTGCTGAACCTGGCGTCGAGATATGGAGCATTTGACAAGCCCGGCCCCACCCAGCTAGCCTCAATACGCCGATGCCATATTGCATTAACGGATTTTGCTATATCCCTACCAACAGCGACGGCCCTACCTGATAAATAGGTATCAATCAGCCCCCATCGGGGATCCTTGGGGGGCAAGGTCAAAAATCCGCAGCGCAAATGATGGGCCAGCCGGTCGCTGACCGGACGGGGGTAGCCCTGAACATGGGGGCTAAACTCGCGGTATTGGCGTGAAGGTGTCGAGGCGTTGGGTAAGTTCATCATACTCAACCTTTAGCTCAGGAACGATGTCACGGCTCCCAGATATGACAAACACGTAGGTTTTGAAGTCTGCCGCTAAATAGCTGCTGACTGCATAGGAGTCGAGATGGAGGGCCTTTGCAATTCCCTCGAGCTGACCAGGGGACACGCCATTAGGCCCCCATACTTTGGCCTCCCACCGTCCTGAGGTCATATACGTCAGCGATATGAGCAGCCCTGCCCGGCGGAACCGGGCGGTGCGGCAGGGGTTGCAGGCGGCTAAACCCGCGTAGGGGTGCAGGTCCATCATTGGGCTTTTATGGGGTGGGTTAGGCGATCCTGGTGGCGGGTGAAATCCTCCGGCTCTACCTCTTTGGCCACGGCTACACCGCCCTCCAGCACATCCCGCAGCGTGAGCATGACCGCCAGCATGGTTGCGTACTCGCGGGCGGCCTCTTCGGGTTTCATGCGGCCTTCGGCTATGCGGCGGCGGTAGACGTTTTTGCGTAGGGCAAGCTCCCGGCGTAGCGCGGTAATCATGTCCTCGAGTTTGATGATCATCAGACCATCACCCCCAGCTCGCCGCAAACTGCCAGCAATGCCCCTAGCCGGGTTTTGCCAGTCTGCCGGGCTACCGGGCGCCGGAATGCCAGGGCACTACCCTGGGCGCGAACATAAAAGCATTCAGCCATCCACAGTTCAGGGCCGCGCTGGTTGAGTAGCACGGTGTATCCCAAAGACTCTAGGCGGCGCTGTATCATCTCCGCGCGTTGGATTTGGGACTGCATAGACATTTTTCACCCCCCCAGGCCGCGCAACCAGAGCGCAGCCGTGTCTAGCAAGGCAACCAGCAGCCAGACCAAAAAAAGCCCGGCGGCCGTCAGTGCCACCTCACGACTAAGCGGCATTTTCATTACACGCCCCCAATTCGATACCGAGTCAGCCGCTCCTCAAAAAGCTCGAGCTCAAAAAATGTCTGTATGTTCTGCTTCCTGCTCTCGTATGCGGCAAGGTTGGCCTCCCATATGACTTTGACGTGCTCGATGCCCTGAGCAACCTCGAGGGCCTCAATCTCGTTGATGAGCCGCCGGGCATCCTGCCACCCCTGATAAGGGCATGGAGCGTAATCGGAGGCCTCCGCGTCGTCCTCAAGGTAGCTAATCAGTTGCGCGACGTATTCGACATCGCCTCCATGCACCCGGCATAGGGCGATCTGTAGGGCCTTCTCGAGCCGTGCGTTCTGTGTTACGCTATCCATACATACTCCTTTCTGGCCCCGGCGAAAGCCGGGGTTATTTCCTGGCGTGGGTGTAGTCATAGCTGGCCCAGGGCTCGGGGCTGTTGATCCACTCCTCGAGGGCCCTGGCCGGGATGATGATCCGGCGGCCTAGTCTTTTGTGCGGGATAGACCCGGCCCGCACCAGCTCGTAAACCGTGCTGGGATGAACGCCCAGGATTTGGGCGGCTTCCTCGACGCGGTAGGCGATTTTGGGGGGGTTAGTCATTGGGGGCCTCCTCCGTTAGGGGGTTGTCTCTGTTTCCTTTACGGATGCGTCCGTATTCATGGCCAAAAAAACACGAACACTATCGGGGAAAACCCGGTAGTGCTTCCCTAAGCGCTTGGCTTTGATCTTACCAGTTTTTATGTATCTCCTGACAGTGTAGATCGAGACATTTAGCCACGCTGCCACTTCATCTACGCTCATCAGTACTTCGGGCTCAACTCGCCTGTAAATCATGGCTCGAGTATACGGATAGCTCCGTACTTATGTCAACTACCAATACGGAGCATATGATAGCATTAGCCTATGTCCGTAATCTATCCTTTGCTTATGCCAGGCCAGGTGGTAGCACGGCCAGATTGGGCCAATGCACTTAGAGTACGGCGGGAAGACTTGGGCATAAAGCAAAGCGATTTTCCTGAGCTAACGGATGACCTTATATCTCAAGGCACTGTAAGCGATATAGAACGGGGAAAGGTAAATCCGCTCAAGTTGGAGGCCCGCAGATTGTTTGCTTATATAAAAGCGCTTAAGTGGACGCCAGAGGACTTTTTCAAAGCTACAAACCTAAACCCTCAGTACATTACCGAGGTAAGTCGTACAACTGGCTATCGTAGAGACGCCTTCCCGATTAACACGCGCCTTATGCCGGTGCTAGGGGTGGCTGCTGGCGGCAAGCCTTACGAATACCCAGTACCAAATAATCTTTGGCGAGCTGGTGGTGCAGTGTTCATGGTTGAAGGTAGCAGCATGGATGATGGCACCGACCGCGCTATTTGTGAGGGCGATATGGTGCTAGTGGATACCAGTATCACCAGTGTTCAACCTGGGAAGTTGTACGTGCTGGAGATTTTGGGCGACGGCTACACTATCAAGCAGGCCCGCAAGCTCAACGGTGAGTGGGTCTGGTTGCCCTTTAACCCCGAGCACCCCGCGCTGCATCCCAAGGAGGTACGGATCGTTGGTCAGGTGTACAAGGTGCTTAGAGCGGGGGATGTGTGATGCTTGAACCTGTTTTTAGTTCGGTGTGATTAACAATTTCCTAACCATGGCTCACGATGCATTACTAGAAATTTTTGAGGACATAGATGTTTTCTTAGATGAATGGCTCAGCCCTAATTTCAAGTTTGCAAAAAAGGGTGAGCTATTCGAGCGTTTTGTAGAAAAGCTCTTCAAGCGTTTGCCGGGTTGGACTGTAAAGCGCCAGGGTGACTCCAGCAACCCCGACCAGGGAAGCGACCTCATCGCCATCTCGCCTCATGGCATTCGCTACATTGTCCAGCTCAAGCACTACACCGCCGCGAAACCTAGCGGCCCCGATGTTAGCCATACCTATTCGGCTATGGCTTTGCATGGAGGGCACCATTGCATCCTGTGCACTTCGTTCAAAGTAGAGTCGGGTGGTTCACCTTTTACCAAGGATGCTCAGGATAGGGCTAGGCAACTTGGAGTGAAGTTGTGGGGACGGGATGAGCTGGCCCTACTTTACCGGGCAGCAGAGCAGCCTTATTTACTTCGTGAGCTTGAACTAGATCACCGCCCCGTTGTGGTTGAGGCACCACCACCTCCAAAACCTATAAAGGTGGAACCCGAGCCTTTGCCAAAACCAGAAGCGCCCCCGGCTCAGCCAGTAGTTACTGCCGAGCCTACACCCGCAACTTCGTCGAGTTGGCTGCTTGAGCTCGTAAGGCACTGGTGGGTGCTTTTGCTGGTTGTAGTTGGTTTGCTATTAGCCCAATACCTTCTTTTTTCCTTGTCGCATAGGGCTGTTCGGCAAACCCTTTTGGGGTTCGACCAAGCCTACCGCTATGCCCTAAACACAAACGATACTTCCCGATTGAGAACCTTTGCTACCGATGACTTTATCAGAACCAGAGTTCAACTATTTGTTGACCGCAGAAGAAAAGATGGTTGTGTTTTGCTTACTCAAGAACAGGAGGCTCCAAAATTTGTTCGGGTTTGGGTTGATCGTGGCACGGCGGTTGGTTTAGTGAAAAAAAACTGGAAGCAGACTTTGGTTTGTCGTGAAAGGGAGAATAGGGTCGTCTTGGACAAAGACTTTGAGATTACTTACCGCTTGGCAAAACAGGGTGGGTGGAAGGTTGTAGAAAGCTCGGGTAATTGAATATGAAACGCACTCGCCGGGGCAAAGGCGAAGGTTCCATCTTCCAGCGCAAGGACGGGCGCTGGGCGGCCTTCGTCACTGTAGGGTATGGGCCTGACGGCAAGCAGCAAAAGCGCTGGGTGTACGGGCGTACCCGGCGCGAGGTAGCCGAGCGGCTCGCCCGGCTCCTGCCCAAAGCGGGCTATGGGCTGATTCAGCCTCACCGCTTGCGGCTGGGGGAGTGGCTCGAGCGGTGGGCTGCCGAACACGTCCGCACCCACAACATCCGCCCATCCACTGCCGCCAAGTACGACGAGTATAAAAAGCGGCTAACCCCGCTGGCTCAGGTGCCCCTCACCCGGCTAACCCCGCTGGCTATCCGCTCCTTCCTGGCTGACCTGGCCCACCTCTCCCCGTCCACCCGGCGGCAAACCTTCCAGTTTTTGCGGGCAGCTTTGCGGGACGCTTTACGGCTTGGGCTTGTCGAGTCCAACCCGGCAGAGGCGGTAGACCCTCCATCAGGGGGCCGGGTGCGCCCCGCCCAGGCATGGACCGCCCAGGATGCGGCTAGGTTCCTCGAGGCAGCCCAGCCGCACCGGCTATACCCCATGTTTGCTTTTATGCTCGCTACCGGGCTTCGGATTGGCGAAACCCTGGCCCTTCAGTGGCAGGACTGGGAGGGGGAGCGATTGTGGGTGCGCCGAACTTTGCGGCTTGATGGCACATTTGGCCCTACCAAAACCCGGCACTCCCAGGCCGCGCTATACCTCGACCCGGATACCCAAGCTCTGCTTGCCGCCCACCGCCAGGGCCAGGCCGAAGAGCGGGCCACCGCCAAGCGCTGGAAAGAGAACGGCCTGATTTTTCCTTCGGAGGTGGGAACCCCTATCACCCACCGCAACGCGGCCAGGGTGCTCAAATTGCTTTGCCGGAAGGCGGGCGTGCCCTACATCAGCCCCCACGGCATCCGGCACACCTACACCTCGCTGGCCTTTCGCGCAGGCCTCAATCCCAAACAGGTGGCCGACCGGTTGCGCCACGCAGACCCCAGCTTAGCCCTGCGGATTTACCAGCACCTTCAAGAGGAAGACCAGCGCCGGGCGGCCCTGAACCTTGACACCTTATTACACCTACACGGTGGCAGAACTGAACAAAATGAACTGGTTACAACAAACATGAAGCAGCAAAAGAATCTGTCCGGCAAAGCAAAATCAAAACTGGTCAAAACCGTCAAAAGATAATGCCAGGTTTTCCTAAACCTTAGGTCGCAGGTTCGAGTCCTGCCGGGCGCACCAGTTCTGGACGAAAA
>NZ_QWKY01000114.1 GCF_003574035.1 Meiothermus hypogaeus
CCCTACGCTGGGTGTTCCAGCTTTTCCTGTGGGTGCGTCTGGTGGTGCTGGAGGGCAGGCCCCGGGTGCTCAACCTGACACCCCATCACGAGACGGCAGCCCGTCTGCTGGGGGTGGAGCGATATTATACCAAATCTATGTAGATAATAATGTATGCCGAGCAAAGCCATAGCCCTACACCCCCACCAGAGCCTGGAAGAACTCGAACAGCGCTACCGTAGCTGCAAGGATGCCAAGGAGAAGATCCGCTGGCAGGTGATCTGGTTGTACGCCCAGCAGACCCGGGAGCACCGCCCCAGCACCCTGGCAGTGAGCCAGGCCACCGGGTTTAGCCAGAACTGGGTCTACAAGCTCATCCGGCGCTACAACGCCGAGGGACCCCAAGGGCTCATCGATAAGCACCGCTACAACCCGGGAGGGGATAAGCGGGCATTGCTGAACCCAGAGGAGCAACAAGCCCTCGGGCAGGCCCTGCAACAGCGCCCCCCCGACGGGGGGGTGTGGACGGCCCGCAAGGTGGCCCACTGGGTCCAGGCGCACACCGGCAAGGGCATGGCCGAGGTCACCGCCTGGACCTACCTGCGCCGGCTGGGCTTCAGCCTGCAACGCCCCCGTCCTCGGCACACCCGCGCTGCGAACACGCAGGCGCAGGAGGCTTTCAAAAAAAGCTAGCCCAGGGGGTAGAGGCCCAGCGGCAACTGCACCCGGATAAGCGGGTGGAGGTCTGGAGCCAGGATGAGGCCCGCCTGGGCCTGAAACCCATCCTGCGTAAGGTCTGGGCACGCAAAGGACAGCGGCCTCCCGCCTTCCATCGCACCCGCTATGAATGGCTGTACGTCTATCTCTTCGTGCATCCGGCCAGTGGGAAGAGCAGCTTTCTGATCCTGCCCACGGTCAACAGCGAACTCATGAGTCTGGCCCTGCAGGAGTTCCAGCAGGAGGTGGACCCCCAGGGGGAGAAGGTCATCCTCCTGCTTCTGGACAACGCTGGGTGGCACCGGGCCAAGGACCTCCAGGTACCGCCCGGTCTGCTGCTGCTGCACTTACCGCCCTACACCCCGGAACTCTCCCCGGCGGAGCCGGTGGTGCCTTTGCTGCGGGAGGCGGTGGCCAACGAACACCTGCCCAGCCTGGAGGTTTTGGAAGAACGCCTAGCCCAGCGGTGTGTCTATCTCCAGGAGCACCCCGAGGTCATCCGGGAGGTGGCGGGGTTCGGGTGGATCCCCAATGAATGACTATCTATCTAAGGTTGGTATTACCTCCTGGAATAAGAATGGTGCGGAATGTCGGATCAAATCCGCCATGAAGCAGTTCTGCCGTAAAGACAAGGGCTGGCTTGGTGCCAGCCCTTGTCACTATGTGTAGCTAAAAACCGATGTTAACGCCCACCGCACCCCCCAGACCAAACGTGCTGGGGCCGGAGAAAAACAGCATCGGATGCACCTCAACAAAAATACCGATTAGGGGCAGGCCCACGTTCAGATAGGTTCCGATTACCCCCCTGGCCCCCAGACCCCCACTAGTAGAACCCTGGGCCAGCAAGGATACGGTCGTGCCGGTCGCATAGAACAACCCTGCACCCGCATACAGGTCGGTCAGGGGCACCGTTACCAACACATCGGCACCACCGCCCAAGGAGGCCGGGCCCCCCGTGAAGAAGTTGGCCCCCGCATACACCCGCCCATCCAGCACAAACGGTACCAGCGGCAAGCGAATGCCCGCATTAACCCCAAATGGGCTACCGGCGGTTATCTGGACGCTCTGGGCGAAGGCCGGGGTGAGCAACAAAACCATCAAAACTAGCCATTTACGCATAATCAAAACCTCCGGGAAGAGTATACGGGTCGTTTCTGGCAGGTTGCTGTGATGGATGGCCGGTTTCTGAGTGCTTCCAAAGTTTTTCTGTCAAAATAACCGTATTCGGAATATACCTGGGCACTGTGCCTGTGGCGTGAAGTTTGGCAGGTGAACTCTACGGGTTCGATAAACACGCTATGGCGAAGCTTACAGGGCCATCCGACCTCATGCAATCCTGGAGTTGCTTTTGAGCCCTGGTTTTTAGCCGGCTACCGGCTTTTGCAGCAGCTCCGCAATCTGCACCGCGTTCAAGGCCGCACCCTTGAGCAGCTGATCCCCTGCTACAAAAAAGTCCAGCCCGTTGTCGAATACCAGGCTTTTACGGATACGTCCGACCTCCACGTTGAACTTGCCTGTTGCGGTGAGTGGCAGTGGATAGCGTTTGTTGGCTGGGTCGTCTACCAGGTCTACCCCTGGGGCACCCTGAAGCACTTCTCGTGCCGCCTCGGGGCTTATCGGGCGCTCAAACTCCACCGTCACGGCTTCGGAATGTACCCGCAGGGTCGGAACCCGAACTGCTGTACAGGAAACCCGAATCTGGGTGTCTCCCATAATTTTTTGGGTTTCCCACAGCACCTTCATCTCCTCTTTGGTGTAGCCGTTTTCCTGGAAAGCATCGATGTGAGGAATCACGTTAAAGGGCAAAGGGTAAGCGAAGGTCTTGTGTTCAACGGGCTGCCCCGCCAGGTACTGCCGGGTTCCGTGCAGAAGCTCCTCCATTCCGCTGGCACCTGCACCCGACGAGCTCTGGTAGGTGCTAACAATCACCCGCTTGGCCCCAAAAGCCTTGTGAAGGGGATAAAGGGCCATTACCAGTATGGCTGTTGTGCAGTTCGGGTTGGCAATGATGTTTTTGTGACCCTGTATGGCATGGGCGTTTATCTCCGGTACAATCAGCGGCACCCCGGGGTCGTAGCGGAAAGCCGATGAGTTGTCAATCACCACCGATTGTTTGGCCCAGATGGGGGCGTATTGCTTGGAGATAGCACCCCCTGCACTCGCCAGCACCACATCCACCGGCAAGGGGGTCTCGGGTAGCGCCTCGATGTTCACTTCCTTACCACGAAACTTGAGGCTTTTGCCCGCCGAACGAGCTGAGGCGTATAGTCGCAGCTCAGATACGGGAAAGTTGCGCTTTTCAAGCACACTCAGTAGTTCTTTGCCAACCGCTCCGGTAGCTCCAACAATTCCGATTCTCATGGCATCTCCTCTGAGAAACAAAAAACCCGCCAGGGTAGGCAGGCTTGGGCGACAACTCGAGCGAGCTGTCGCCTAGGTAGTGGTGGTGGTATACCAAACCATCTGAAAAAACAATAAATGCAACTGCAGCAAAAGTCAAACGCAATAGGGTAGGTAGCTTACAAAACCCCTGCGCTAGTTGCACTGATAGTCGTTGACGCGGCTATCCGGTACCTGCAGCCATACCACCCGTTCGGTAGGGGTCTGAGGAGAGGCCAGGCAGTTGGTGGCCCGATCCACTGCGATGGTTTGATAGGCATTGGTACTGGCAACCGCCGGGCCAGGCCGCGAGATATAGGTAGGCTGGGGCGGAGCGTCCCGCACAACCGCCTGCGTACGTTGCACCTGGCGGGCTGGGAAGAGCGCGGCCACTCCGCTCGAGCTGTCGTTGCCGGTAAGTAGATCGAAATTGGCCAGAACCAGCCCCGAGGGCTGAGGAAAGTCGCCGGCAGGGCGGCCCCGCAAGGCCTGCTCCACAAAATCGCGCCAGATGGGGGGGTTGACCATCGAGCTGCTCGGCTCTATACCTCCCATACGCTGGGGCTTGTGGTCATCGCGGCCTATCCAGAGCGTAGCCACGAGTCCCCGGGTGGCGCCGGCGAACCACAGGTCAATGGCATCGTCACTGGTTCCGGTCTTGCCGCCCACAATGCGCCCTGGAATGCGGGCTTCAGCGGCCAAACTACTGCGGAAACCCGGCGGGACATCGTAGACGTAGCCCTTGAGCATGTCCCAGATCTGGTAGGCTACTTGCGGTGTCCAGAGCAGTACCTTTTTGGTTTCGGGCTCATAGATTACTCGGCCATTGTTATCCTCAACCCTCAAAACCAGGCGCGGCTCGACCCAATAACCACCATTGACAAAACTGGCGTAGGCTGCCGCCAATCCGATCGGAGTTATATCTGCCCCTCCGCCAATTGAATTGGCCAGCACGGCCATATTGCCAGTCAGGCGGAACCCGGCAGCCCGCAATTTATCCCCCAGGCGCTGCACGCCAATGGCCTCAGCGGTGCGAATAGCCGGTAGGTTGAGGGAGCGGTCCAGGGCGTAGCGGAGGCTGACCGGACGATTCAAGTACTTCCCATCAAAGTTCTTGGGTCGCCACACTCCCCGCGGGGTAGGGTATTCTATGGGAGCATCTAGCACGGTAGTAGCCTGGGTCCAGCCCGCTTCCAGGGCCACGCCGTAGGTAAAGGGCTTGATAGCCGAGCCGGGACTTCGCCAGGCCTGGCTTGCCCGGTTGAACTCCCCCTCCGTACCGGGACGTGCCCCTACCATGGCCAGCACCTCGCCCGAGTTGGGCTCGAGGCCCACCATCGCCAACTGAGCCTGGTCGGGCAGGCGGCGACCCACTACGGCCTTTTCCGCGGCAGTCTGCATCTTCAGATCGAGCGTGGTGATGATGCGCAGACCTCCCTGATCTCGCAGCTTGTCGGAGCCAATCTTTTCCTTCAGGTAGCGCTGTACTTCATATACGAAATAGGGCGCCAAGCGCACGTTGCGCTCCGGCACAATGCGCACACTGGGGTCTATGAGTTTGGCGCTCTTGAGGTTGCCGCTGTCATCGTAGGCCACTTCCCAACCCTTGGGCACCAGCTTGTAGCGCCAGGCCGCATCGGCGTCGGCCTGGCTGACCCAACCTTCTGTCACCATATTTTCCAACAAAACCTTCATGCGACGCCGGGTGGAGGGGTAGTCCAGGTAGCGGGGGTTGGGAGCTGGCAACAAAATGGCCAAATAGGCCCCTTCGGCCAGGTTGAGCTCGGAGGGTTCCTTACCAAAGTAGGCCTGAGCGGCTGCCCAAATGCCCTGAGCGTTGCTCCCCCAGGGCACCACATTGAGGTACATCTCCAGAATTTCCTCTTTAGAGTAGCGCCGCTCAATCTGGATGGCCAGGGGAAATTCCTTGAGTTTGCGCTCGAGGCCGCTAATGCTTCGGCGTTCAAAAGCCAGGTCGCGCAGCAAAGTGTTCTTGACCACCTGGGTGGTAATGGTCGAACCCCCCTGCAGGTCGCCGCGCAAGGAGTAGTACAAGCCCCCAAACAGGCGGATGAAGTCGATGCCGTAGTGCTTGAAAAAGCGCTGGTCTTCCGAGACCACCACCGCCACAGCAGCCGCTGGCGAAACCTCGCTCAAACGCACCAGTTGCCGGGCAATGGCCCGTCCATCCTCCACCGAGGCCAGGTCGGCAATGGGAATGCCATCACGGGTATAAAAGGTCGAGGTTGCGGTAAAACGTAGGTTATCGAGGGTCTCGAGGCTGGGCAGATCGCGTAGCAGCAGCCAGGCCACATACCCTGCAGCTCCCGCTGCCCCCAAAAAACCCGCAATAAACACAACCCGCACAATCTGGAGCAATCTACGCACGGGAGTTAGTGTAGCAGTCGCAGATTAGAGTGTTTGTAATACCGATTCTGCCCAATGGTAACCAGGCCCTTCCCTGGGATATTGCCCAGACGAGATTCGATGGGTCATTTCGGAGGGCGCTATTTGCTTGGGCTATTTCATCAGCAACTGGGTAAGGCTTCGGCTACACGCTGGGCTGTTGCTGGGGAAGGTTGCGTAGGATGCTGGAAAAAGCCTTGCGATCCACCGGCTTGGAGAGAACATGCTCTACACGAGCAAATTCGGCAGTAAGCTTGGTACGATCATCGCTATCTCCAATGAAAAGCACCACAGGCACTTCCCGCAGGCGGCGGCTCATTTTCAGGCGGGAAGCAATAGAAAAGGGGTCAATTTCAATTCCATCATCCAGTACAATCGCCCGGGGTGTATGCGCTTTGAGGAAATCCAGACCCTCCTGGGCTTTCTCATAAAACTGGGCCTCAACGCCCTGCTCCTCAATAACCAGCTCGAGCAAGGCCCGCAGGGTCAGGCTCGAGGTAATTACCAAAACTTTGTCACTTTGCACAGCTTCCGCCATATATTCCATGATAGTAGCAGACCAGGAGCCAGGGTAACGCCCATATGTCACACTGACTAATCAGACAGCAGAAACCCTCCGAACACGGCTCGGAGGGTTTGATGGCTGGGGCACGTGGACTCGAACCACGACCGACGGTTCCAAAGACCGTTGTCCTGCCATTAGACGATGCCCCAGCAGGTAGCAGCCAGAATGGTTCCCCCACCTATTAGGTGCGAAACCCGCAGGACAGCAAACGGTATTTTAGGGGTCTGGCCGCGATGTGTCAAACCTTTGCACTGCTGCCAGGCCCGGTGCATAAAGTAAAACCCCTACTTCCTCCCCCAACGGGGAGGCTAGGTGGAGGCCTAATACCCGGCCAGGTCGCCTTCCTACAAGCATTTTTTTGCAACACCGGCCGTCTAAAGCGCACTTGGCTAAGGTTTGCGGGGGTTCACGCACCGACCCTGACCTGGGGTGTCGCCCGATGAGGGAGCTTGGAACGACCCTCAAAGCTAACTCTACAGGTAAAGTTGGTATTATCGCGCCCTTCAAAGACGCTGCCGCCCGGAAACTGAGGATTCTTGATGCTCGAGAGGCTCATTCGATGTGAAGAGCGCTCTATACAACAAGCCATCGCCTAGCTACTAGAGGTCGTACCAGGGAGGCATACCCCGGTAGAGCTCGAGCGGCTCCCCCAACACTTCCTCCCGGGTGGCTTCTACCAGCGAGATGACCTGCGGAGGGCAGCTCTCCACACAAGCCCCACAACCTGTACAGGCCGACACATTCAGCTTCAAGACGTACTCCTCGCTCAAGCCCTCTACCGTATCGCGCTCGCGCTCAACCGCCTTGGTAGGGCACACGTTGGTACAGACCGGGCACAGCGTGCACCCTTCGGCCACGGCGATACGAGGCCACCGTACCTCCTGGGCCCGGTAAGCTGCCACCTTTCGCAAGCGCAGCTCTGGAGGGAGTTCGGCGCGCTTATCTTCGTAGGGCTCCTCTGGCAAGGGCAGGTTGGGCACCAGCTCGGCAGCAGAACGCCTGGCTCCACCAAACATGGCCCCAAAAAACTCCCGGCGGCCCACCTCCGCCCCGCGCAGCGCATCCTGCTGTATAAGCACCTCGAGCCCTGGGAAATACTTTTTGCCCTCCTCCACAGCCCACCCTAACCGCTCAGGGATGGCAGGACCCCCGATTCTGCAGCTCGCGCAGTCCCCGTGGGCTAAGGTAAGCGGGCCATAGCGGGAACCCGCTTCGGCCAGAACCCCTGGCGTGAGTTGTCCCAAACAGTGAATTTCGTCACCGGCCCCGGGCGCTTTGGAGCAGCGAAGCTGACCCCGCCCCCGGTGTAGTTTCTCCTGAATAGGGCCCAGCGGGAACTCCAGGGCCAGACCCGGGCAAACAGCCGTGCACAACCCGCAGCTCGTGCACTTCACCTCGTCAATTTCTACGGTAAAACTTTGCAGGTTGATGGCCTGATGCGGGCAGACCTGCTGGCACTTGTCACACCCACCCACGCTGTTGCGCTCGAGCAAGCAGCGCGGCCCGGTGTATTCCGGCGTAGGGTCGGTTAGTTTGAGGAAAGCCCCCACTAAATTGTCAAAAAGTCCCACAGCTAATAGGGTACAGGGTATGGGCGTCAGGGGTCAGGGAAGAAACTGACATTTGCAGAGGCCGCCAGTGCACGGGTAATACCAGATTCGGTTGATTCGTTACCATTCGGTAACGAATCAACAGGGCCGAAGTTATCCGCGTAGCGGAGGGCGATACCGCCCCTTGGAAGTTATCCGCGTAGCGGAGGGCGATACCGCCCCTTGGAAGTTATCCGCGTAGCGGAGGGCGATACCGCCCCTTGGAAG
>NZ_QWKY01000115.1 GCF_003574035.1 Meiothermus hypogaeus
GCTGGAGTCCCCTGAACCCGAACCAGGTGTCCCACTGCCGGAACCCCACCCGGCAGTGGGACACCTGGTTCGGGTTCAGGGGACTCCAGCCCCGGCGACGAGGAAAACCCCGACAACTCAGATGGCAAGTGAAGCAGCCTGTACTCCTGTAGAACGCACGCATGTAGCGTTTGGCGCAATGGTGGGAACTGTGCTATTTGGAATTGGGTTGGGCTGTTATCCTAAAAAGCTGTGGGCAGAGCGCTGGTGGTTCTGGCGTTTTTGTGGGTTATTACCCTGACAGGGTTTTTGCTACTGCGCCAAACCCCCAAAACCTCTCCCTTGTGGGGTCTGCGGGACTTTTTCTGGATGCTTTTACAGGCCCTGAGCATCGTTAGCCTGCTGGCCATAGTGGCCCTGGTCACCGGCATCATCACCCTGCAGCGCAACCCCTTCGCACCCGGAAACTGAGTATGCGCGTTGCCATCTTGTCGGATATTCACGGCAATCTTCCGGCGCTCGAGGCCGTCCTGGCCGACCTGCAGGAAGTCCGGCCCCGGCTGGTGGTAGTCAATGGCGATATCGTGAACCGGGGGCCTTCCAACCGCGAGGTACTGGAACGTCTGCTGGACCTGTCGTCTTCCAAACAAGGCCGCGCCCTGGCCCCCGAGGGCTTCTGGTTTACCCTGGGCAACCACGACGACTTGTTGGTCAAATGGGCCCAGCGCGACCCTTCGCTCAACGACCTTTACACCGACCCCTTGTTCGAGCCCACGGCCTGGTCGGTGGCCCAGCTCTCTCGGGACCATCTGGACTGGCTGGGCAACCTGCCTTTTCAAGTGGTAATCGAGGAAGCACCCCGGCGGGCCCTGGGCCTGGATAAAGCCGAAGGCCTGGGTGAAAGCGTGCTGGTGCGGGCTACCCATGGCTCGCCCCGTCACTACCGTGAAGGCTACGACGAACACCAAACCCTGAGCACTCTGGTGGAAATCAGCGAGGACTACCCGGCCCGCCTGCTGGTGGGGTCACATACCCACCGCCCCTTCATGTACCAGTTGGGCGAGGCCCTGGTGCTCAACAGCGGGGCCGTGGGGGCGCCCTTCAACGGCGACGTAAGGGCTCAGTATGTGGTGGTGGAAATCGGGGAAAACCACGTGCAGGTGGACTTTCGCCAGATTCCCTACAACCTGCAAGTCGCCCTGCAGGCCTATTACGACTCGGGCCTGATGGAAGCAGGCGGGCTGGGGGCCGACATCTTCTACCACGAAACCCGCACGGCGCGCTCTATGCTAATGCACTTCTGGCAGTGGGCCGAAGCTCAAACCAGACCCCGAGACTGGGACTCCTGGCGGCTCTACCAGGTCACCCACCCCGAGCGGTTTGTCTAGCCGGACTGCCGATGGCCTGCTGTAAGCTACCCCCATGAGCCTCTCCCTCGAGCGCATCCGTGAGTTTGTGATTGCTGGACATGGCGATCTGGCAAAAGTGCAGGCTATGCTGGATGAAACCCCGGAGTTGCTAAATCTGGCCCACGAATGGCGGCCCGGCGATACCGAAACAGCCATTCAAGGGGCCGCCCATGTGGGGAGTCGAGCCATTGTGGCGTTTCTGCTATCCAGAGGAGCCCCTCTGGAAATCTCCACCGCAGCCATGCTGGGGCAGGTAGAAACCGTTCAGGCCATGTTGAAGCGTGACCCCTCACGCGCAAAGCACAAAAGCGCCCACGGCATACCCTTGCTGCCCCACGCAGCGCTCTCGGGGCTGCCGGAAATGCTCGAGCTGGTATGGAGGTATGGAGCCAGAGAAGGGGTTGAGCAGGCTTTGCAGCTGGCGGTCATGCAAGGCCATACTGAGGCCGTGCGCTGGCTCCTGACCAACGCTCACCCCGACCTGAGCCTGCCAAATTTTCAGGGTAAAACCCCCTTGCAGGTAGCCCAGGAAGCCGGCTTTACCGAGATCATCGAACTTTTGGATGGAGGCCTGGGTGGAAAATCTGCGTGAGTTCTTGCTCCAGGCCCGCACCATTGCGGTGCTGGGTGCCCATCCCAACCCCGCCAAAGCGGCCTTCTATGTACCGGACTATCTGACCCAAAGCGGCTACAGCGTGCTGCCGGTGAATCCTGCCTATGCGGGGCAGGAACTCTGGGGGCGTACCATTGTGGCCACGCTGAGCGAACTCGAGCCACCCATCGACATTGTGAACGTGTTCCGGCGGAGCGAGGCCCTGCCGGGCCACCTGGAGGAGATTCTGGCCGTCAAGCCCAGGCTGGTCTGGCTACAATCGGGGATTGTGCACGAGGCCTTTGCCGAAACCCTGCGACAGGCCGGCATACCGGTCGTGCAGGATCGCTGCTTGATGGTTGTGCATCGGCAGCTTTTCGGCCAGGCCTTTTGCTGAACCGCCCAACCACGGCTTTTCCATGCCCAGCAACCTCCATAAAGCCCTGCTTACCTGGTACCAGCACCACAAGCGCAAGCTGCCGTGGCGGGGGGAATCTGACGCATACAGGATTTTGCTATCGGAGATGCTCTTGCAGCAGACCCGGGTCGAGCAGGCCATTCCCTACTACCAGCGCTTCTTGCAGCAATTTCCCAACCTGGAAACCCTGGCCCAAGCCAGCCAGGAAGATGTTTTGAAGGCCTGGCAGGGCTGTGGTTACTACGCCCGGGCCCGCAACCTGCACAAGCTGGCCCAACAGCTTGTTTTCGCTGGCCAGGCGCTTCCCTGCTCGTCCGTTGAACTGCTCGCCCTGCCCGGTATCGGCCCCTACACCGCCGCCGCAGTGGCCTCGATGGCCTTTGGGGAGCCCGTCGCAACGGTAGACGGCAATGTGCGGCGGGTGTTGTCGCGCCTGTTTGCCTGGGAAAAGCCAAGCCCCAAACAGGTGCAGGAAACCGCCGATACCCTGATGGCCCAGCTGGTGAACCGCAGAGGCGATAGAGACACACCCGGCAACTGGAATCAGGCCCTGATGGAGCTGGGGGCCACGGTTTGCACCCCCAAAAACCCAAGCTGCGGGGCCTGCCCGGTAGCCCCGTTCTGCCAGGGAAAGAACCACCCCGAGCGCTACCCTGCCGCCCAAAAACGCCTGCAGAAAAGCCTCGAGATGGTAGCGCTGGTCTTGCAGGGGCCTGCGGGCGTCCACCTGGAACTGCGCCAGGGCCCCGTGCTGGGCGGGCTTTGGGGGGTTCCGATGGAGGAAGACCCAGGGGCTTTAGAGCGCTTGCTGGCCCGCTTTGGGCTGGACAAAGCTGAGCCAGTGGGCGCGGTTCGCCACGACTTCACGCACCGCAAACTGAACATCCAGGTCTACAAAGCCCCCTACGAGGCCAAAGAAAACCCCAGGCAGCGCCCTTTATCGCGGCTGGATCGCAAGATACTAAAGTTGGTTGAAACCAAGTCTCTACGGCTTTTGTAGTTGCAAGTTGCGTGGTCTATAGGTCTATGGTCATTCAACTATCGACGATTGACTGTAGTCTGCAGGCTTTCCGCAAGCCGCATCCCTTCCTCGGCCATCTGGGCATAAGTCCCCTGCCCCAGCACACACAGCCCCACTGCGTACAACCCCCCCAGGCGATGCAGACGGAAGGTCGCTGAGTCCCACTCGCCGGGCGCGAAAACCTGGTACTCCACCCGGTAACCAGGCGTTCCGCTCTGCTCAGCAACCTGGGCCCCCTGGGTAATAAAGGCAAAACCCAACTGCTGAAGGTACTGGTACAGGTCGGGGTAAGCCACCTCCGAGAGCCGCCCGGCCTCCTCGGCCACGCTGCCAATATAGAGCCTGGGCAAAAGAAAACTGCCCACCGCCAGCACCACTACTGGCGCGGTTTTGCGTGGCCCCTCCCAGCTTCGGATGCCCGCCACGGCCTGCCCTTCCAGCAGCAAGCCGGTCACGGAGAGTTGCAGGAGGTGCAGGTTGGGCTGGTTTTCCAGGCGATACTTGGCCCTGCTGTGGAGTTCCCAACCCTTCAGGCCCTCCTGACCCACCTCGGCCAGCAAAGAGCCGCTGGGAAAGGGGGCCTGGATAGGCGTGAAGGGCAGAAACACCGAGTCCAGACTGGTGGTCACAAGCCCCACCCGCACCCCACGTTTAGCCAGGGCGTAGGCGGCCTCGGAACCGGCAAAGCCAGCACCCACAATCAGTACGTCGTAGTCAGCGATTGGCGTCATTGGTACGATTAGGGCTAGTCTTCCAGGTATGTATATCCCACCAGTTCCCGCGCGTACAGTTCCATGAAAGATCCCTTCTCAGCCGGGGTAAGTTTCTTGGAGGAGCGCACCAGCTTTTCTACGGCCTCGGCCAGTTCACCCTCCTCGTAGCCCATCTTTTCGATTACCTTGCGGGCTTTCTCTCCTATTATGAAGCGCTCGATGTCGTAGCCATCTTCATCCACGACCACGTGAGCCTCGCCGATGCGGCCAAACAAGTTATGACTCATGCCCAGCACGTCCTGGTAGGCCCCGGTCAGGAAAACCCCCAGATAGTAAGGTTCTCCCGGACGAATTTCGTGTACAGGCAAGGTGTTGCGCACGTCGTGGGTGTCTATGAAACGGTCGATCTTGCCATCGGAGTCGCAGGTGATGTCGACCAGGGTGGCCTCGCGGGTGGGGCGCTCGTTCAGGCGAGAGAGCGGCACGATGGGGAACATCTGCTTGATGGCCCAGGTGTCGGGCAGGCTCTGGAAAAGGCTAAAATTGCAGACCAGCTTGTCGGCCAGCATCTTTTGCAGGTCCTCGAGCTCGTCGGCAGGGTAGTCGAGCTCCAGGGCCAGCTTCAGGGTTTTGCGGGCAATCTGGTAGAAGAGCGCCTCGGCAGCGGCCCGGTCGCGCAGCGAGATGAGGCCCAGGTCATAGAGGTTCTGGATGGTGTCCTTGTTGGCGAAGGCGTCGTGGTAGACCTCGCGGTAATTTTTGGCCGAGATCCCCCTGGCCAGGTCGAACATGTCCTTCACCACCGGGTGGGCATCCTTGGGCTGCTCGAGCTTTTCTTCGCCTGGAGGACGGATAGTATCCACCACTTCCAAAATCAGCACGCTGTGGTAGGCGGTCACGGCCCGCCCCGACTCGGTCACCAGGATGGGGTGCGGTTCTCCGTGGCCATCGCAGATTTCCTTGGTCACGTACACCAGGTCTTCGGCGTATTCCTCCAGGGTGTAGTTGGCCGAGGCGTAGAAGGCAGTCTTGGAGCCGTCGTAGTCTACGGCCAGGCCGCCCCCCAGGTTCAGGTAGCGCACCGGAGCCCCCAGCTTGCGAAGCTGTACGTAGGTCTGGGCTATTTCGCGAACGGCCTGCTTGATGCGGCGGATATCCGTTACCTGGCTGCCGATATGCGAGTGCAGCATGGCAATGGTGCCCAGCATCCCGGCTTCAGCCAGGATGTCCACGGCCCGGATAATTTCAGGGGTGGTAAAGCCAAACTTGGCCGCCTCGCCCCCAGACTCCTCCCAGGCCCCCGAACCCTTGGTCTTGAGCTTGTAGCGGATGCCAATCTGGGGCTCCACCCCCAGCTCCTGCGCAATGCGAATAACCCGCCCCAGCTCGGCAAATTTCTCCAGAGTAATCACCACGTTTTTGCCCAGCTTTTTGCCCATCAGGGCCAGGCGGATGAAGTCGTCATCTTTAAAGCCATTGCAGGCAATGATGGACTCGGGGTGCAAATCCTGGGCCAGAATCAGGGCCAACTCGGCTTTGGAACCGGCCTCGAGGCCGTAGGCGTACTGCTTGCCGGCTCGAGCCACCGTTTCGACCACCATACGCCGCTGGTTCACCTTGACCGGGAAAAGCCCCTGATAACCGGCGTGGTAGTGGTACTTCTTGATGGCCCGCTTGAAGGCTTCGTTGAGCGCCAGGACCCGGGCTTCTAAAATCTGCGGGAAACGCAGCATCACCGGCAGCGGGCGGCCTTCATCGCGCAGATCCTGCACAATTTCGTACAGCGAAGCGCTGGGGCCATCCGGCCCTTCAGGGGTGACCTCGAGCTCGCCATCCTCCCCTACCCGAAAAAACCCCGCCGCCCAGTGGGGGACGAGGTAGGTTTCTTCGGCATCCTTGGCAGTGTAACGTTTGAGCTTCTCCAACTTGAATCCGGGTCTCCTCACACAGGCTACGGGTGGAATGTCAGAGGGGCATTCGCCGTGCGCTGTCCAGAAGAGAGTGTAGGGCAAACTGCCCCCCAATGCTATAGCCACCCCGCACAAACATGAACAGCCTGTAGGCGCAACGCGCTTTTATGTCGAGGGCCTCAAAACCTAGGCAAGAACCACAGCAAGTCCAGGGCGGGCGGCTTAATGCCCTGGATACGCAACAGCAAAGCTATCTGCGCGGTATGCCGCACTTCGTGCAGCATCACGTGCCACAGGATGCTCTCCACCGTGTAGCGCTGCTCGAGGTCGTCGTGCGGGCTCAGCACCCGCTTTAATTCGGTATCGGTGAGCGCGGTGAGATAGGCCCGGGTGCTCTGCTCGACAGCCTTCCAGTAGTCCAGCAGGGCGTGCAGGGCAAAGCCCGCGTACGCCGGTCCGCCGGTGGTGTTCCTCAGGGCCGGCATGTTCATCAACACCGGCTCCGTACGCATTATGTCCTCATGCAGCCAGGAGTCCTCCACGCTGGCCAGGTGAAACACCAGGTCTTTGATGCAGTGGAAGCGCTCGCCAGCCAGCAGGGGGCGCGACAGCACATCGTCTGGGACAGCCTCGAGTACCCCCCACAACTCGCGGCGCGCGCGAACCAGGTAGTTGTACATCTCGGGGATGTTCATCGCTTCCTGTTCCGCTCTGGGCTGACCTCGAGCTTCGCCGTGATCGTCTGACCCACTTCCAGGCGCTCGGCCTGGCGCACCTGGTCTTTGAGCGGAAGCACATACCGACCGTCCTTGGGCCAAAGCGAGGTCCTCCACTCGGTCTTTCCGATGCGCACCTTCACTGGAATCATGCCCCAGCCGTAGGTCAGCAACCGTTCGGCACTCTTGATGGCCTGGCTTTGCTCCTCGGGAACGGTCACAAAGTAGAACGGCGCAGGCCCGCGCCACTCCCAGATTTCACCGCTGAACTGCAGGCCCATCATCACCAAACCTCCGTTCGCCACTGGCTCCAGATGGCTTTTTCTTCCACTTCCTCCGGCATGCTGTAGCCAGTAGCCTTAAGGGCTAGCTTGATCTGCCCCACATGGTAGCCCTCGTGCCAGAGCAGGTGTTGAAGCAAAAGAATAGGGTGATCGTAGGAAGCGTGTGGCCCCTGCATGGCCTGGCCGGTATGTAGCCGATCCCGTACCGCCTCACACACGGCGTGGGCGCTCTGGTTCAGTGCTTGCTCGATGCAGGCAGTTTCACGTTCGGCCACCCATTCCTCCCCGGCCTGGCGGAAGAGTTGGTTCATACCCGTAGCAAACTCGGGCGCGACCTGGCCCAGCCAGAACAGACGGGTTTGCTGCATGTGCGCGTACTGCTGCGCAATGCTCGGGCTGCCCTCGAGTACCTGTGCATCCAGACCCCCTTCAGGCAGTGCCTGAAGCAGATTCAGCAAGATGGCGTTGTTGCGCGCATAAGAGTCCAGCAGGGCCTCCAAAATAGAATCATTCATACGTTTTCCTTACGCACAACCCGGCTATAAATATGATTTTAGCGTATTTATGTCAGTCTGCATAGGCAGGGACGTACTGGAGTCATATAAAAAATTCGGTTGAGCAAAGGAAGGGGCTTCTAAACTGGATTTGTGAATAACCCAGAGAAGCCCAAAGATAGTGTAGCTTGCCAGAACTGCGGAAGTGTGAAAGTCGAATGTGGCGGC
>NZ_QWKY01000116.1 GCF_003574035.1 Meiothermus hypogaeus
CGTAGCGGAGGGCGATACCGCCCCTTGGAAGTTATCCGCGTAGCGGAGGGCGATACCGCCCCTTGGAAGGGAGACGCTTTCTTCGCCGACCGACAGTGAAGGGCCATCGGCCCCCGGCTAGCGCCGGTACTCAAGGGAGGTGTGTGCTCTAGGATTCAAAAAGACAGCCTCTGGTGTTTTTGGTTTTGTAAACTGTCTTTTTGAATCCGGTATGACTATGCAGGGATGAGAAATGAGAAGCCCCGCCATTGAAGGCGGGGATTTCAAAAACACGTCGGATAGGGTTTACAGGGTCTCGAGCTGAGCCCGCAGGGCCTGCACCCGCTCGCGCAAGGGTGTGGCCTGGGGGTTTTCTTGCTCGTATTGCATGATGGCCCTGGGGTGAATGTGGTGCTCGTCGGGGTTGCCAAACAGCGAGTTGAGCAGCTCAAATTCTTCCTGCGAGCGCAGCGAGGCGTCCTCGCGGAACATGTTCAGATACGTCCAGGTGAACTGTGGCTCACTTACAGCTCCACTCAGGTAAGCGTCCAGCAGGCGCTTGTAGGGCTCGAGGTTGCTCGTGCCACCTTCCTGCGGTTTTTCTACCTTCACATCGGGCAGGTGTTGGCTGAAGAGGGGCTCGAGGTTTTCCAGGGTAATGTCCCAGTTATTTAGCTCAAAGAGCGGCTGGCCATTGCGGAAAAGAATAATCTGGGGTGAGTGGTGCACAATGCCGGTGCGCTCGGCCACCCGATTGGAGGCCGGGCGGTGCTCCACCACCTTGATAATGCCCACCGGAATTTCGGGTCGTTCCCGCAGTATTTTTTCCACGTTGCCCCAGCCCTGCATGGTTTTGTGGCAGGTGCCAGCTTTGAAGATGGCCGTAACAGGCTGGCTTTCGATAAAGATATCGGCTTCTTCGGGGGTGGTAATGGCATACATGCGCTCTCTCATGGCTCTGAGTCTAGCCGCAGGGGCTCTAAGCAAACGTTAGCCGGGACACTTCCCCTTGAATCCGGTCTAACCTGCCATACTTTTTTTGTAAGCGCTTACGGTACCCGCTCAACGCAACTCGATGGACTCGTCGCTTTCGCCAGGAACCAGCGGTCGGCCTTCCAGCGCCGTCGAGAGCACAATCGTCGAGGTGATACGGGCGATGCCTGGCACGGCCTTAATACGGTAAATAAGAGCTTCCAGGGCTTTGGTATCGCTGGTGCGCACCTTGAGCAACAGATCGTTTTCTCCTGCGATGCTGTGCACCTCCTCGATCTGGTGGAATTGCTCGAGGCCAGGCTGGATTTCCCGTCCGGTGAAGTTGTTATCCAGCCGAATGGCCACAAAGGCCGTTAGTTTGAGGCCCAGGGCTTCGGGGTCTACCTGAATTTTGTACGCCCGGATGACGCCTTTGCGCTCGAGTTTTTTTACCCGGTCGTGTACGGCTGCCGGAGAAAGCCCTACCCGGCTGCCCATTTCGGCATAGGAAAGCCGGCTTTCTTGCTGTAGCTCGAGCAAAATCGCCTTGTCGCGAGCATCTAACTGAATCATATTCGGTATGATAACAAAATATCAAACTATGTATGGACAAAAGTGCTATAAAGTGTATATCATTGGGTTATTCCCCGCTCGGGGAATACCTCCAGACCCTCAGCCTGAGCCGACGCCTGTCATCCTCCGCAGGCCAGCTTTAGCCAATCCCGTCCCGGCTCAGGTTGAGCTTTTCTGGGTTTGTGCCCTAATGAGGCCGGCCATGTCCAGAACCGCCTTACTGCTTATAGACATCCAACAAGGGCTCGACGATACCGCCTACTTTGGCCCTCGCAACAACCCTTTGTTCGAACGCAACGTGGCCGCCTTGCTGGAGAAGTTTCGGCAGGCCGGTGCGCCGGTTCTTCACGTCCAGCACCACTCGCTTCGCCCTACCTCGCCGCTGCGCCCCGGTCAGCCCGGACACGACTTCAAGCCCGAGGCCCGCCCCCTGGAAGGGGAGCCGGTCTTCGCCAAGACCGTCAACAGCGCTTTTATAGGCACCGACCTCGAGGCCTACCTGCACCGGGAGGGCATCGCCCGCCTGGTGGTGGCGGGCCTGACCACCGACCACTGCGTCTCCACCACCGTGCGCATGGCCGGCAACCTGGGCTTCGAGGTGTGGCTGGTGGGAGATGCCTGCGCTACCTTTGCCAAGCAAAGCCCCGAGGGCATGATTCCGGCCGACGAGGTGCACCGGGTGCATCTGGCCAGCCTGGAGGGAGAGTTCTGCACGGTGGTCAGCACCCAGGAAGCCCTGGAAAGAGATGGGGCTTAATGGTGCAGCCAAGCCTGGCCCGTCCCCACAACCCACTCTTGGTGCTGCTGTCGTTGCTGGCTTTGTACTTTATATGGGGCTCGACCTACCTGGCTATCCACTACGCCGTACAGGGGTTTCCTCCATTTCTGGGTAGTGCGATTCGCTTCCTGTTGGCGGGTGGAACGCTGTATGTGTTTTTGCGTGGGCGGGGGATGCCCACGCCCACACCTGCGGAGTGGGGGGGTGCAGCTCGGGTGGGCATTCTGCTGATGGGGGGTGGTATGGGCGGGGTGATGCTGGCTTCCTCTCTGGGGGTGGCCTCGAGCCTCACCGCCATCTTTCCCGCCGCAACTCCCCTGCTGGTGGTGCTGTTCTCGGGTTTGTGGGGTCGCTGGCCGCACCGCACGGAGTGGGTGGGTCTGTTGGTGGGGTTTGCGGGGGTGGTGTTGCTCTCGCTCGAGGGCTCCCTGCGCTCCAACCCGGTGGCCACACTCATTCTGGCCTGTGCGCCCCTGTGCTGGGCCTTTGGCACGGCCTGGAGCCGCCACCTTCCTCTGCCCAGCGGGCTGATGACCTCGGCTACCCAGATGCTTAGCGGCGGGCTTTTTCTGCTGGGTCTGAGCCTGGTGATGGGCGAGCGCATGATCCAGATGCCCGGCCTGGGCGCCATCCTGGCGCTGCTGTACCTCACGGTGTTCGGTTCCCTGGTTGCTTACAGCGCTTTCACTTACCTGCTCGATACCGTGCGCCCTGCCCTGGCTACCAGCTACGCCTATGTGAACCCGGTGGTGGCGGTGCTGTTGGGGGTCTTCATTGCCCACGAAAAGCTGGACATCTACACCTTTATCGCCCTGCCCATCATTTTGCTGGGGGTGGCGCTGGTCGCGGTGGTGCGGAAGTGAGTACAATCCGGCATGGCTTTCGACCTGACCCCCCACCCCATCGTTCAGGCCCCCATGGCGGGAGGGGCCACCACGCCCGAGCTGGTGGCTGCTGTTTCCAACGTGGGCGGTCTGGGCTCGTTGGCGGGGGTGATGCTCTCGCCGGAGCGACTACGCGAGGAAATTCGCACTATTCGCACCCTGACCGATAGGCCCTTCAATGTCAACCTGTTCGTGCTGAAGCCAGTAGAGGTTTCGCAAGCCGAGTTGCAAACCGCTTTAGAACGCCTGCAACCCATCCGGGCCGAGTTGGGCCTGCCGCCGGGGAAGCCGCCTGCGAAGTTCAGCGAGGACTTCGAGGGCCAGTTGGAGGTGCTGATTGAGGAAAAACCCCCGGTGGTGAGCTTTCACTTTGATCTCTTGTCCGCCCCCCAGGTCGAGCGCCTGCACCAGGCGGGTTGCAAGGTTATCGGCACCGCCACCAATGTAGCCGAAGCCCTGGCCTGGCAAGAAGCCGGGGCCGATTACATCTGCGCTCAGGGGGCCGAAGCCGGGGGCCACCGGGGTACCTTTATCGGGCCGTTTGAGCACGCCATGACCGGTATCCTGGCCCTGGTGCCACAGGTGGTGGAAGCAGTGAAAGTTCCCGTTATTGCCGCCGGGGGCATCATGGATGGGCGGGGCATTGCGGCGGCGCTGCTTTTGGGGGCCAGCGCTGTACAAATGGGGACGGCCTTCCTGACTTGCCTCGAGGCAGGCATCCACCCCCTCTACAAGCAAGCCCTGCTGCAGACCCAGGGCGACCCTACCGTGGTCACCCGCACCTTTTCCGGACGGCCCGCAAGGGGCCTGCGCAATGCCTTTATAGAGCGGATGCACTCCTACGAAGCCCTGGTGCCGCCCTATCCCATCCAGAACGCCCTGACCGCCGAAATTCGCCAGGCGGCGGCTAAAGCGGGCCGCGCCGAGTTCATGTCGCTTTGGGCCGGGCAGGCGGCCAGCCTATGCCGACAACTACCCGCCGCTGAGTTGGTGCAAACGCTGGTGCAGGAGACCCAGGAAGCTTTGCGAAAGTTACAGGGAGCCCGGCATGAATAGGCTCTTCTATGGCTGGATTGTGGTGGGGGTGGCGGTGGTGGCGACCCTGATTGCCGCCGGCAACCGCTCGGTGCCGGGGGCCCTGATTCAGCCCCTGCACGAGGGCACCGGCTGGGCCATTCAGAGTATTTCCTTCGCTACGGCCATCGGACTGGTGCTCTTTGGTCTGGGGGCGCCCTTAAGCGGCTACCTGATGGATCGCCTGGGCCCCCGGCGCATCACCCTCTTTGGCCTGGGCCTGATGGCCCTGAGCATGGCCTTAAGCGCCCTCATGACCCAGGCCTGGCAGCTCAACCTGGTCTGGGGGCTCTTAAGCGGGGTGGCCACCGGGGTGGTGGGTGGGGTGTTGGGCGCGACTGTGGCCAACCGCTGGTTTATTCGGCACCGGGGTCTGGTGACGGGCATCTTTGGGGCGGCCACCTCGGCGGGCCAGCTTATCTTCATCCCGGCGCTGGTCTTCTGGGCCAGCGGGCTGGGCTGGCGCGAGGCCAGCTGGATTATGGCGGCGGTATCGCTATTGGCCCTTCTGCCGGTGTGGCTCTTCATGAAAGACAGCCCCGCCGAAATGGGGCTGCAGGCCCTGGGAGCGGCCCCCGGTTCGGCGCCTATGAAGATTACCGCCAACCCCGGCATCATGGGCCGGGCCCTGCGCTCGCCCACCTTCTGGCTGCTGGCCACCACCTTCTTCATCTGCGGGGCTACTTCCAACGGTCTGGTGGGGGTGCACTTTATCCCCTACGCGGTTTCGTGTGGCCTAACCCCCACTACCGCTTCCGGCATTCTGGCGGTCATGGGGGCGCTCAATTTTGTGGGCACCCTGGCCTCGGGCTACCTGACCGACCGCTATGACCCCCGGGTGCTGCTCAGTCTTTACTACGGTTTCCGGGGCCTTTCGCTTCTGTTTTTGCCCTTTGCCACCACCCCCGAGACCCTGCTTGTTTTCGCGGTGGTGTTTGGCCTGGACTACATCGCCACCGTGCCCCCCACCGTGGCCCTGGTGGCCGACAACTTCGGACGGCAGAATGTGGGTACGGTGTATGGCTGGGTATTTGCTGCACACCAGCTAGGAGCTGCCGCCGCCGCCTGGGCCGGAGGGGCCGCCCGCGACGCCTTGGGCGAGTACAACCTGGCTTTCTTACTCGCTGGGGCTATTGGGATTGCGGCAGCGATGCTCTCGTTGGGTATTCGCCGCCCTCCCAAGCTGGCGGTGGCCCAGGATTAAAAAAATCTGTCGGGGCTTTTTTCCCTCTCGGGCCAGCCCACCGTTAGGATGTCTGGCTCGGTGGGCCGTGTCCTATTCCCATTGCCAGCCAGGGTGCTCAATAAGAACATGCGGGAGTACAGGAGTTCGGTAGTCCTGATGGCGCTGCTGCTGCTTCTGGGTGCAATGCCCATGGTATTGCTGGCCGCTTCTGCCTGGCGTCCCGACCCGGTGACTGCCTCCAGGGCCCTGGGCCAGGAGCGAATCAGCCTCAGGGCACCCCATGCCCAGCCGGTGGCCCTGACCGTGGAGATAGTGGACATGGCCGCACAGCCCGAAAAAGCGCGGCGACTGCGGGGGATGGTACTCGAGAACGGTGGGCTCATGTGGTTGCATCCGCAGGTTACCGACCAGCCCCTCGAGGCCCACGCATACACCGCCCCGGTCTCGGTGGCCTTCTTCGACCGCAACGGGGTGATCCTGCAGGTGCTCGACCTAAAGCCTTGTAGCGCCCGATGCCCCAGCTACTTCCCCAAGGTGGCTTACCGGGGGCGGCTAGAGGTGGCTTGGGGCTGGTTTGCCCAACAGGGCATCGGCGTGGGTAGCCAGATTGAAGGGCCCTCCATCCAGGTGCTCAAAGCCCGGTCAGATTAGCAAAGCTGGGGGCTACTTCCGCTCGCGCACCCGCATGGGCAGCCCCCCGTGAGCGCAGAGGGTGAAGTTGGGCTCAGGGCGGATGGGGGCGGGGCGGGCGAGCTCGAGGTCGAACTTTTGCAGTACAGTGGCCACAATTATCTTGTACTCCACCGTGGCAAAACCCTGACCCGTACACACCCGAGGCCCCAGGCTGAAGGGGAAATAGGCCCCCTTGGGCAGCGATTTTTCGAACTCGGGGGTCCAGCGCTCGGGCCGGAAATGGTCGGGCTGCTCGAAGAAGCGGGGGTCGCGATGGGCGGCCCACTGGCTCATCACCATCTGGGTCCTGGGGGGTAACTTGAGGCCGCCGAGCTCGAGCGCCTCCACGCTCTCACGCCCGATAATCCAGACCGGCGGATACAGCCGCAGGCTTTCCTTGAAGACCTGATCCAGATAGGGGAGACGTTGCACCTCTTCAAAGCCCGGCAGCTTGCCCAGGCTGTCCACCTCGGCCCTTAGCCTGGCCTTCACCTCTGGATGCTGGTCGAGCAGGTACCACGTCCAGATCAGGGCGTTGGCGGTGGTCTCGAGGCCTGCCGTGATTACCGTGAGCACCTCGTCGCGCAGCTGCCGGTCGGAAAGCTCTACGTCGGGCTGGTTCTGGGCCTCCAGGAGCATGGAGAGCAAATCGTCGCCCAGGTCGCCGCGCTCCCGTCGGTGGGTGATGTGCCGGCTGACCATCTCGTTCAGGGCCCGCACCACCCGGATGCCGTCGCGGTTCATGGCGGGGTGCCAGTCGGGCAGGTTGAGCCAGCCGTAGACCATCTGCCCCACCACCTTCTGCCCCAGCATGATGGCCCGGTGCATGATCTCACGGTCTTCGCCGGCCTCCACATCGAACATGCACTTGGCCACTACCCGCAACGTGAGGGCGTTCATGTCCTCGTCAATGTGCCGAATTTCGCTGTTCTGCCAGTGCGCGAGCATCTCCAGGGTAAACTGGCGCATTACCTCGGCGTAGCCCTGCAGGCGCTTGTAGTGGAAGGCCGGGCGCATCAGTCGGCTCTGCTGCTTCCAGAACTCGCCCTCGGAAAGCAAAATGCCGTTGCCCATGCCCCCGGCAAAGGCGCGGGTCAGGTCGGATTTGTGGAATTGCTCGGCCCGCTCGATGAGCACTTCGCGGATCAGGTCGGGGTGGTTGAGAAACACAATCTCCTTGCCCGAGGCAAAGCGGAAGGTGGTGATGTCGGGGCTGGTGCGGGAGAGGTGGATGAAGAATTGCAGTGGGTCCTGGCGTAGCTCGAGCTCGGTGGGGTCGAGGGTCATACCTCGAAAAGTTTACTGCCTTGCTAGGGGGGAGAAGAAAGCTTCTTCTCATACCAGATTCGGTTAGTTCGTCACCAAATGGTGACGAACTAACCCGACCGAAGTTATCCGCGTAGCGGAGGGCGATACCGCCCCTTGGAAGTTATCCGCGTAGCGGAGGGCGATACCGCCCCTTGGAAGGGAGACGCTTTCTTCGCCGACCGACAGTGAAGGGCCATCGGCCCCCG
>NZ_QWKY01000117.1 GCF_003574035.1 Meiothermus hypogaeus
CTGAGCTGCAGCCCGTGGAACGAACCTGGGGGCTGATTGATGGGGTGGTGGCCAATGGGCAGGTGGAGGATGAAGAGGCACTGTGGAGCAAAGTGGAAGCCCGCTGTGCCTACCTGCAGACCCAGCCTGCGCTCGTACAGAGCTACACCCTGTTTCATTGGTGGCCAATGGGATGCTAAGAGAATGACTCAGAAGGATTTTATATTACACTTTATTTTACCGCAAAACCGCCATCCAATAGTGGGGCGGTGGGCAAATGGGTGTGTCCTGAAAATAGGCAAACAGCCTAAACTGTTGGAATGAGCGAAATACGGGAACGGATGCATCAGTTGGTGGATGAGTACGAGCGGCTGGGAGAGGGGAAGAGTATAGCCGAGCAGGAGTTGCTGGTGATTGAGTTTGGCAAACAGATCCAGCGGCTGATGATGCAGGAGATGGTGGAAAAGGGAGAGCGGGGTACAGGAAGCGGAGGAGAGGGCAAAGAGGCTGGTGCCGCTGTACCCCACCGCCCAGGAGGCGCTGACCGAGTGGCGGGCCGTACGCCGATCCGCCCGCGCCCGCGGCCCCCTTTTCGTCTTCGCCAACCCCGCCAAGCCCGCCCACACCGGGCGAGTCCCCTCAGCCTCGTGGGTGGAGAAGGCCTTCACCCGTTTGGCCCAGCGCGCGCAGGTTGACCGCACCCGTGCCACTCCCCACAAACTGCGCCACGCCTACTCCACCGCGCTCGTCGAGGCGGGGGTGGCCCTCGATGCGGTCAAGGATCTGCTGGGCCACGCCTCCATCAGCACCACCCAGATCTACCTGCACGCCACCGCTGGCCGACTGGCCGAAGCCGTGCGCAAGCTGCCGCGCCTGCCATAGCCCCCGCATCCCAAAAACCCCATGGTCTGATAGGTGTCCTACAGCGTGATGACTCCCCGTTCTTCATAGCTCTTCAGAACGGGAGTCGTCATCTCATCCGGCCCGAACCGTTGGCATCTCCTCCTTCCCGGGCCCAAGTGCCGGTGGCGAGTTGACCGCCAGCGTACGCGCTAATCAGCCCGCTGCTGGTTCCCGCGACGACGGATTGGTTCGTCAAAAAGGCGGGTGAGGACTTGGTATTGCTATTGCCCGCTGGTACGCTCCAGGCGAGGGTTCCGCTATCCGCCTTGATGGCGCGCAGGGATTTGTCGGTAATGATATAGACCTGGCCATTGTTGCCAACTGCGGGCGCGGCATCGCATATTTCCTTGTGGGTGTATATCCACTTAGGGACCTCTGAGGCGGCGATAGGAGCGGTAGGGCTCACCGCGAACAGGCTGCCGGTGTACATGGGATCGGTCGGGGTTCCGCAGATGTATACCGTCCCATCGGGGCCCACGACGGGTTCGCTCAGGGAATCCGCCTCGGCCCGCTCGTTATTGGTATTGCTCAGCGATTTAGACCACTTGAGCGTGGCATTGGGCGCCACCGCAGTCACCTGGATGACCCCATTGCTAATGGCCCGCACGTAGATCGTGCCGTCCGGGGCCATCGCCATCCCGCCGGGGGAACTCGGGGCAGCCACTGTCGCCAGCACTCCGCCGGTCGGGGCGTGCTTGCGCACCGAGGAGCTGCCGTTCGACCAGATATTGCCGCTCTTATCCACCGCGACGCTATAAACACTCTCGCCTACGTCGTCACTCCAACCCGGCGCGCCGTTAGCCGCCGAGAAGGTACGCACAGTGTTGCCGCCCGCTGTAACCACCAGGCCGCTCGCGGTGAGCGCTACTCGGCGGATCTCGAGGTTGCCCAGCGGGTTGGTCTTCCACTTCTCGGTGCCGTCGGGGTTGATGGCGTAAAGCGTGCCGCCAAAATCCCAGGCGTAGATGGTCCCGTCGTCGCCTCGGCTGAGCCCCTGTACATTATCGCTGGTGTTGTAATTCCACTTGGACGCGAGGGCGTAGGGGTAGGCCCGCACCGAGTTCCCCGAGCCGACATAAACGGTGTCGTCCGGCCCCACCACCAGGCCCCCGCTCGCGTCGAAACCGGGTGCGTTGCCGGTGGTCTGGCCCGGAGGGGGGGTTTGGCGGTTGCTGAGGATTTGCGCCTCGAAGTTGTAGAGGGTGTAAGAAAAAGGGGGAACGCCCTTGAAGGCCGTGGTCAGGCCCGTCGTGAGCCCGATCCCGCCGTAGAGCTGCCAGGATATAGGTGGGCCGAAGTCGGTCTTGAAGCGGACATAGGGCTGGAGGCCCAGGAAGGGCCCGGCGACACCATAAATGTAAAACCCGGCCGAGGGCTCTATAAAAGCCTTAAGGCTTAGGGTGGAATTGAACACCGGCCAAATGGGCGTGAAGGACAATTCTCTTTTCGACCATGTGGTGGTACGGTTACTGCTCGAGTCGTAGGAAAAGCCACCCTCCACGCTGCCCTCGGAATCCATGCCGAACTTCACCCCGGCGGTCACGGTGCCGCCTGCCCCCACGTCCAACGCGATGAACGGGGTGATTACCCATGGTACCGCTCCTGTCCAAACGGTTATTGGAGAGAATTTGTACTCCGGTAGAGGGATTGTGATCTCGGGGAACTCGAAGGGAGCCTCCCCCGCGGGCGTGGCGACCAAGGCCGAAGCCGAAACCCTAAGGCTGGTTTTGCGGCCATCCGGACTGGTAGTGGAGACCTTAGAGTTCAGGTAAATGTCCGGCGGTGGCTGCACAAGCTTCCCGTTCACCAGTTTGATGGGGTAGTAGGTCATGTTAAAAGACACATCGATGCTCAAGCAGAGGGTTCCGGAGACCGTCACCTTGAGACCCGCCGCCACGCCGCCGGTGCCTGCCGCGGCGTCCAGGGTGCGGTTCACGTCCAAGCAGGTGCTGACCCCGCTGGGCAGCACACCTTGGGGGAGCACCACGCCCTGGCCGTCGAGCACCAGCGTCCGGTTAAGGATAAACGCCCCCTGCTGGACCACCTCCTGCATGGCGGCGGGCTCGGTCACGACGGTGGTGCCGTCGTTCGAGACGACCCGCCCAAGGTGCCCCTCGGGTGCCGCCGCCGATGGGCCGAGCACGAGAATTTCCCCGGTCTTGAGGGCCGTGATCTGCGGGTTGCCGCCCGCGAAGGTGAGCGTGGTGCGCCCGTCGCTGCCACGAACCAACGAGGTAAGGGCTGCTGAGGCCGCGTCGTCCGCTACCCTGGTCTCGGGCGATATTTTGGTCACGACGGGCTGATACTCCACCTTGACCGAAGCCCCCGCTCGGGAACCCACCGTCACGCTCTGGGTGGCGACTACGGGGCTATAGGCGGGGGCATCCTTTTCGCCGCTGCCCACCGCGAGTCCCCGGATCACGTAGTCGCCCGGGGGAAGCTTTAGGTCGGTGTCGCTGGTGATGGTGCGCTCGGACTGGTCTGTCCCGATCACCTTGACCACCGCCGCCGTACCGGTGGGCAGCCCGGTGATCCGCACCTGCAGCACGCCGCCCTGGGTACCCGCTCCCCCGCAGGCCGCCAGGATGAGCAGGCCGAAGAGAAAAACCCAGTTGCGCATGCGAGCTAAGGGCATCAGCGAAGCGCGCAGCGCGAGGGTCAAAATCGTCCAGGTGATGCGTATAATCTGGGATCTGCCTAGCATAAAAGCCTCCTCCGGCTTAGTTTGAGACCAAGAATAGGCAGAAGGCGTTATATGCCGTTATAAGGCGGTTTAATCTGCTACTCCCGGTGCCGCTCGAGCCCCCACCGGGGGTTGCTGTAACGCATAGTTCACCGCCTGCTCGAGGCTCATTTCCCTGCCCTGGGCCAGCGCGCGCTCGAAGGCCTGGGGCTCGAGGTGCTGGCGGCCCGTGGCGAGGTAGCGCTCGAGGTTGCCCGCACTCACCGGCGGCTCAGCCAGGCCCATGGTCTGGGTGAGGCCATAGACGGCCCCCACCAGCCGCACCGCCCGCTCGAACTGCTCCAGACGCAGGGCCAGCTCGACGAAGGACCCCAACACCACGCCGATGCTCCAGCGCCGCTCGAGGGTGTAGAAGATGCGCAGGGCCTCCTCGAGGTGGTTCCAGGTTGCATCCAGATCGGCCTGCTGGAGGGTCAGGAGGGCCAGGTTGACCAGAGAGACCGCGATGCCCTGCTGGTCGCCCAGTTCGCGCTTGATGGCCAGGCTCTCCTCGGTGAGGGCTCGAGCCCGGGCGGACTCGCCGAGTTCCGAAAGCACCTGCCCGAGGTTGCCCAAGGCGTAGGCGATGCCCCGACGGTCCCCAATCTCGCGCTTGCGGGCCAGGCTTTCCTCGAAGTAGGGCCGCGACGCCTCGAGCTGACCGCGGTAGCCGTAGACCACGCCGATGTCGTTGAGGGTGGTGGCGATGCCGTTGCGGTCGCCGATCTCGCGTCGCAGGTGCAAGCTTTCCTCGAAGTACGCCAGGGCCTGGTCAAAGTTGCCCTGCTCGCGGACGATGGTTCCCAGGCTGTGCAAGGCCCCCGCGACCTCGCCCGAGTCCTCCAGGCGCTGCCAGAGATCCAATGCCTCCTGCTGGACCCGCAGGGCTTGCGCGTAATCGCCCTGGTCCTTGGCCCGCTCGGCCAGGGCGTTTAGGGCCTTGGCGTGCAGACGCGGAGGAATGCCCTCTAAGGGCAGGCCGAGGGCGCGTTCGAGCCAGACCCTGCCCTCACGGTGGTGCCCGCGTACGTACCAGAAGTGGTGGATGGCCGTCGCCAGCCGCAGCGCCAGGGGGGTATCTCTCCGGCTCAGCGCCCACTCCAGCGCGGTTCGCAGGTTGTCGTGCTCGAGGGCCAAACGCTCCAGCCACCGGGCCTCCTCGGGGCCACGCAGGTAGTTGCCCGCCTCCTCGGCCAGAGCCAGATAGTGCTCGGCGTGGGCCTGGCGAATGGCCGCCAGAACCCCGCCTGCTTCGGCCCGCTCCTGGGCCTGCTGGCGGATCACCTCGTGCAACTCGAAGCGCCCGCTCGGGGTGCGGCGCAGCAGCGACTTGTCGGCCAGAGCCAGCAGGGCAGCGGGGCCGACGCCCGCGACCTTGAGCGCGGCCTGCCGGTCGAAGCCGCCCCGGAAGACGGTGAGGCGGACCAGGGCCTGCTGCTGCTCGGGGGTAAGGCGCTGCCAGGAGTGCTCGAAGACGGCCCGCAGGGAGTGGTGGCGCTCGGGCAAGTCGAGCCCGGGCGACTCGAGGAAGCCCAGGCTGCGCTCGAGCTCATCGGCGATGTCCTGGGGTGTGAAGGCCGAGACCCAGGCGGCAGCGAGCTCCAGACCCAGCGGCATCCCCTGCACCAGCTGGCAAATCCGCAACACCGCCGGGGCCACCTGGGGCGTGAGGGCGAACTGCGGCCACACCCGGTTGGCCCGCTCCACGAACAGCCGCACCGCGCTCGAGCGCTGCACGGCCTCCAGTCCGTACCCTGGCGGGTAGCCCAGACCTTGCAAGGCGAGTACCCACTCCGCCTGCAAGCGCAGCCGCTCGCGCGAGGTGACCAGCATCCGGAGCTGGGGGGCCTCGTTGAGCAGTTCCACCACCAGGGCGGCCCCGTCCACCAGGTGTTCGAAGTTGTCGAGCACCAATAGCATCTCCCGCCCGCGCAGGTGCTCGAGCAGCCTGGCTTTGGGGTCGGCGGCGCGGGTCAGGTTGAGGCCAAGGGCCTCCGCGATAGCCGGGATGATGAGGGCACTGCGGGCGAGGGGAGCCAGCGCCACGAACCAGACCCCGTCGGCGAAGGCGCCGAGCTGGCTCTCGGCCACGCTGAGGGCCAGGCGGGTCTTACCCATGCCCCCCGGCCCAGCTAAGGTGATCAGGCGCTCGCCAGCCTCGAGCCGCCGGTTGACCAGGCCCAGCTCCTCCTCCCGCCCGATGAAGGTGGTTAGGCGGGTCGGCAGGTTGTGCAGCACGGGGTGCGCCGGGGTCTGCGGGGGTAGGGCGGAGCGGTCGAGTTCCTCGAGCAGCCGCCGGGTGGAGGGATCGGGCTCGAGGCCCATCTCCCCCGCCAGCCGCCGGACAAAAGCGGTGTAGATCTCGCGGGCCCGCCCGGACTCTCCCAGCGCCGCCGCGTGCTGGAGGAAGGCCTGCAGGGCCCGCTCGTTGAAGGGGTCACGCTCCAGCAGGCGCTCGAGCCGTCCCAGCAGTTCCTGCGAGGGCTGGGATTCGGCCGCCCAGCTCAGCAGCACATTGCCCCAAGCGGTCTCGAGGTCGGCGCGCTCGGCCTCGAGCCAGTCCTCGAGCCCGGGCAGGCCGTAAACCTTCACTCCCTCGAGGAAAGGCCCGCCGTAAAGCTCCACCGCTCGGGCCCACTGCCCGCGGGCCAGAGCTTGCCGAAAAAGCCGCACGTCGAGCTCAGCCAGCCAGCGCACCCCGCCTGCGCTGGCCTCGAGACCCTCTATCCCCTCCATTTGGCGCACCCGGTGCAACAACTGGCGCAGGTTATTACGAGCCGAGGCGGGCTCGACCTCCGGCCAGAACAGCTCCAGCAGTTCCTCACGGCTCACCCAGTCCTCCTGGGCCCCCAGATAGCTCAGCAGCCACAGCGGGCGCTCCCGGGGCAGTTCGACAACCGTTTCCCCTCGCTCGAGGCGCGGCGAACCCAGGAGCCGAACCCGCGTGCCCACAATACCCTCACCATAGCAGAACCAGACCAATGAGGACATTATTTTGACCACCCCCAGGGGTGGTGCGTGAAGTCACGTGACTAGAGCCTGCTAAGAAGCCAAACATAAACCATCCAGGACTTTCGGCAGGAGCAGAATGGAAAAAGCCAGCCAGTGAAACCCCTTGAGGGTCTCGGCCAGACGTTCGTAGTCACGGGCCAGACGACGAAAACGAGCCATCCAGGCAAAACTCCGCTCAACCACCCTCGGGTAGCGGCTTTGCCGCTATGCGCTACGCGCACTTCGCCCAGCGCCTGGGCAGCAGAACAAAAGAACAAAGCCCTTCCTGGCCTCGGCAAGTTTGACCACACACAGGGCAATACCCTCCTGGGCAGCGGCGCTCTCCGCCTCGGACCCCGTGTAGCCCTGTTCCACGAAGGCGACCTCCACCTGTTTGCCCGTGACCGCTTGCACCGCTTTGGATAGTTCGGCTACCTGTGCCCGGTCTTGCTCATTGGCTGGCGTGACCAGCAAAGTCAACAGATGCCCCAGCGTATCCACCGCCATATGCTCCTTGCTCCCTTGGCGCCGTTCGGCCCCATCGTAGCCCCCTCGTTCACCACTCTCAGGGCTCGATTGCAGCGTGCGAGCATCGTAGATGGCTGCGCTGGGTTGAGCCGCTCGGCCCTGCCACTGTCTTAGGGTTTCCCGCAGGTCATGCACCAGATCCTCGAAGACCCCCCGCTGCATCCAGCGCTGAGCCTGCTCGCTGACAATGTGGGGGGGCGGGAAGTCGTGGGGGAGGTAGTCCCACTGGGCTCCGGTTTTTACCAACCAGCGTAAGGCGCCCTATACCTCCCTCAGATCGTACTTGCGCTGCTGTGCTTCCGGCGGCGTCAGCATCAAACACTCTTGGTGGCTACCTACGTCTGGGTGGCGACGAACTGAAGGCCATCGTAACCCAAGGCTTCAAGCTCCCCAGGCTACCTGGCCGCAAAGTCTACGCTCAAAGCCTACTTCCCCTCCCTGCCCCACCTCTCCCGCTTCTACCGGGTTCTCCAAATAGCCCACGTCCTTTGGGCCCATC
>NZ_QWKY01000118.1 GCF_003574035.1 Meiothermus hypogaeus
TCGCAGGCTGGCGCGAGACTATGAGCGGCTGGCTGAGACCTTGCGAGGTTGGCACTGGTTGGCTTTTTCGATTCTGATGACAGCGAAAACTGTGGAGCTTTTACGAACAGCTAGTTAGCAGGCTCTAGTTTCCTGGGCCCGGCCTGCCAGGGTGATTCGTTCGGTGGTGCTTGCCGTGCGGGGCATGACCTATGTGGAGGCCACTGTGGCGCTGGGGGCGAGCAGCCTGCATATAGCACGATTTCATTTGCTGCCCGCCGTTTTTCCGGTGGCTTTTGCGCAGCTTATTGCCCTGACTTCCAGTGCAATTTTACTGGAGTCCTCCTTGAGTTTCTTAGGATTGGGCGACCCCACCCAAAAAAGCTGGGGCAGTATTCTTTTTTACGCTCAGGTACGGGGTTCTTTCCTGAACGGTTCCTGGCCCTGGTGGGCCTTACCCCCGGGTTTACTGATTACCTCGAGCGTGCTGGCTTTAGCTGCGCTAGGAAGGGGCCTCGAGCGTGGATCGCCCAGGATATCACCCTAGCAGCATGCACCCCACACACTTCGATTCTGTGCCTTCGTACAACCTCCAGCCCCAGTCACCTTAACTCGATGCGCTGAGCTTCGCTCCCGCAGTAGCCAGGCGGCCACCAGGCTTGCTGAGGGTCTCGAGCGAGGGTGAAGGTTTCCCGGTGGGCAGCGAGAACTTAAACCAGGAAACGCCCCTAATTACCCCGACCCTTGTAGGAGCGAATGGCCTTGATTTTGCTATGTGCATCAAACGCGACCACATCCACCACATATAGCTCAACTGTGCCGTTCACGATGATGTGTACCTCTCCGGCTACCGTATCGGTGTTTTCATAAGTGTTCAGCACACGAATTTCCAGGCTATCGGCTTCAGCAAAGTTCTTGGCGGTTTCCCGCAGGGCTTCGGCCTTGCCCCAAACCGAGATGTTCCAGTCGCGTAGGTGAACCTCCTCGGCCAGCATGGCTGCAATGCCCTCGAGGTCTTTTTGAGCGTAGAAAAGGAGATACTTCTGAAAGAGTTCATTGTGGGTTGGCATAAAAGATTCCCTGCAGCGGTTGTTGCCTTAGCCCATCAAACCATACTCTGTCGGCCCCGCCAGACATACCCCACAATTACGGCCATGCAGAGCACCTCGGCCAAGGCGAAGAAGAGGTAAGAGGGGCTTGCGCTGCAGCCGCCAACCACATACAGCTGGGTCAGCACCGCCGCCAGGGTGTTGGCCCAGAGGTTGGCTTGGTGGGGCAGCACCAGCGACAAAAAAATCATGCGATGGGCACCTGGGGCAGTACCGAGAACAGCAACAATAACCCCGGCGTGACCGTGAGCCCCAGAGAGCCCTGCATGATCTGCTGGAGGGTACCGGTGTGGATGAAGCCGATGATGTGGGCAAAGGCGATGTTATACATCACCACTGTCCAGAGGGCGGCAATCTGGATGCGGGTGGCTTCCACTGCGATCTGCTTTCTTTCCAACGGCTAGACCTGGCTTGCCTTTCGCGGTTCCCACCATTACGCCTCACCCGATGAGGCGTAATGTATCCGGCAAAGCCAAAACCGCTGTGCCGGATATTCGTGGTAATCGCTCTAAGAACATGGAATCAGTTCATGCTTCCTGTTTAGGCCACTTCCATGCGTAACGAATAATTAGCAAAAGAAGAACCACTTCTGCTGCAGCAGCAAAATACATGTGTACCCAGGCTTCACCAGCCAAATTGAACAACATGTAAGGAATATATACCGCAGCCACAATGATGTTGGTCCAACGGTTTACTCTAGCTGGCAGGGCAGCCGAAAGGAAAATCATAAGGGCTGGAATTGCCACAAAAATCATTGCCATAAGCAGAAAGACTTGTGTAATGTCAAACACAAATACTTTTCCTGCCAGCATTTCTTCTATGGAGCCCGGCATGTATAAGTGGAAATAATCTACATAGATGTAAAAAAACATAAAACTCGCCCACAATGCCGCAAGCTTCAGCTTCATATTGACCTTGATGTCTTCCAACGCCCTTTGTGGTAGTTTCATACTCGTACTCCTTACAAACGATACGAATGAGTTTCGCAGCTTACGACCATGCATCCGGCTTGATGCGCTGAGGTTCCTTGGTATTTCTTTTTCGGGCAAATCCCCAGCGTTGGCTATGGGATGTCTGCATTAGGCTTTAAGCTCATGAGAGCGTTGCGTAGGGTTCGTGTTGCACCGTGAGCACCACACTCCCCCGTTTGCGCCCGGTTTCCACGTAACGGTGGGCCTCGGCAATCTGCTCGAGCGAATAGCGGCGATCAATTACCGGCCTAAGGCGACCTTCTTGCGCAAGTTTTGCCAGTGAGCGCACATCCTCGGCCCGTTCGCTGGCCGGTCCGGCCACTATCTTTCGGTTCCCCAGTAGCGACTCCCGGGGAGCCGCGAGCATCTGCGCCAGGGTCGCCAGCACCAGCAGCAAGCGTCCACCCTTGCGTAGCACCGGCTTACTCCTGACAAAAGGAGCTGTGCCCACCGTATCCAGAATCACGTCATAAGTCTGCCCCAGTCGGGTAAAGTCTTGGCGGGTGTAATCCACCACCCGGCAGGCCCCCAGTTCACGTACCAGTTCAGCATTTCTACCGCTACACACAGCTGTTACATCTGCCCCCAGGTCTCGAGCAAGCTGCACCGCAGCCACCCCTACCGCCCCAGAGGCTCCGTTAACCAGTAGCCTATCGCCCGCTTTGAGCCCGCCCCGCCGAAAAAAGTTCAGAGCTGTGGTTCCGCCGAAGGGCAAAGCTGCGGCCTCTTCGTAGCTCAGGTTGGGTGGGATGTGGGCCAGCGGGCCATTTTCGTCGGCGCACTTGTACTGGGCATTGGCCCCCATGCTGGCTCCGCTCATCCCGAACACGCGGTCGCCCACCTTAAAACCCGTCACCTTTGACCCTATGGCTTCTACTGCTCCGGCGAACTCGCTGCCCAGCACTGTTTGACGAGGCCGCCATATACCCATGGCCAGGCGGACAATCAGCCCGAATCCAGCAGGCACATTCAAGCTGCGCAGACGGCAATCGGCCGAAGTGACAGTGGTGGCATAAATCTTGACCAGCACTTCGTTGTCTTTTGGGGTGGGCCTAGGCAGTTCGGCTATACGGAGCACTTCGGGCGGGCCATACTCTGTGCGTACCGCCGCTTGCATGGTGCAGTCACTGGGATTGAATCGCGGTTTGGTGGTTATGTCCATTTTCAACTTTCCTCACTAGTCTTACAGTGTAAGGCTGATTTACAAGGTAGCCTTACGATGTAAGATTGTCAATAGAGCGTCGCATTATGACCCCGAAATCCGTCAAATCAACCAGGAAAAATACCGAGCCCAAAGCCAAACTGAGCCGAGAGCGGGTTTTACAAAAAGCCCTGGAAATAGCCGACCAGGAGGGTATACAGGCCCTCACTATGCGCCGCCTGGCGCAGGAGCTTGAGGTAGAGGCCATGTCGCTGTACTACCACTTCGCCAATAAGGATCGGCTTCTGGACGGCATGATTGACCGGGTGTTTGCTGAGATTGAGCTACCCCCAGCGGGCGAATGGAGGAGCAGGATTCGGACCAGGGCGTACTCCACAAGGGCCGCTCTGGTGCGCCACCGCTGGGCTCTGGGGCTTATGGAATCGCGCACCTCGCCTGGCCCGGCAACCCTACGCCACCACGATGCGGTGCTCGAGTGCTTCCGCAAAAATGGCTTCTCGGTCGCAGCCGCTGCCCATGCCTACTCGCTGTTGGATAGCTATGTGTATGGCTTTGTTTTGCAGCAGATCAACCTGCCCTTCAATACCTTCGAGGAGGCGGGCCCCGCCGCCGAAAGCATCATGGCTGAGGTGGCAGCGGGGGAGTATCCCTACCTAGTCGAGATGGCTAGCGAACATATATTCAAACCAGGCTACGATTACGCAGAAGAGTTTGGAATTGGACTCGAGATTGTGCTGGATGGACTAGAGCGCCTCCGCAAGGCAAACTGACTCGATGGAAGCTATCTCGATACGCTCTACACTCTACTCCAAAAAAGCCTTCACGCAGCGAATGATAGCCGTTAGGCTATAGCCGATGAATTGGCTCGAGAACGTTCGTATTGTGCTGGTAGGCAGCCAGGAACCCATGAACGTGGGGGCCGCCGCCCGCGCTATGCAAAACTTTGGTATCTCGGACTTGTGGCTGGTAGCCCCCGAACCCCGGGTGCTGGAGGATCTGGCCCTGCACCCCGGGGGCTCCATGGCCTACCGTCTGGCGGTACACGCCGAAGAGATTCTAGACAACCTCAAGGTAGTACAAGCCCTCCCCGAGGCCGTAGCCGATGCACGGCTAGTGGTGGGCACCACCGTGCGGGAGCGGGAAATTTACACCGGGCCGGTGGTGGGACCCCGGCCGATGGCCCAGCGGGTAGCTGAGGTTGCACCGCAGGGCAGGGTAGCGGTGGTTTTCGGGCGCGAGACCTCGGGCCTGACCACCGAGGAGATCGACCTATCCCAGCTAATTGTACGCATTCCGACTGCACCTAAGCAGCCCAGCCTCAACCTGGCCCAGGCAGTGTTGTTGCTTTGCTATGAGGTTTTCGGCGCTGCGTCGGCTCCGCCCGCCCCCGACCGGCCCCCGCTAGCCGAGCAGGCTGCCCTGCAGCAGCTCTTCGACGACCTACGCGAATACATCCTGCGCATAGGCTTTACCGATGAGAACCGCCTGCCCTATGCCGTCCGGCGCTTTCGTCGGCTGCTGCATAAGGCCAGCCTGACCCCGGGCGAGGTACAGTTTTTGCGGGGATTTTTACACCAAAGCCGATGGTATGCCCAGCACGGGCGTCGAAAGACCGACCCGGAAGGGTAAGTTTTGGCATGGTTCTATAATCACTTTGCATGGAGCCCATCCCCAGCCTTTATCGCCTAATCCGGCTCTACCGGCTGATTCTGCCCCTGGCCATTGTGCTGGTGGTGGTGCTTTTTGAGCTTTCCCTCGAGCCCTACCAGGGCCAACCGGTGGCCTTCTGGCTGCGGTTGGGCTTTTATGGCCTGGTAGGGCCCCTGGTCACCTGGATGACCCTGGAGTGGATTGCCCAGCAGGTACAAGACCGTGAGCGCGCTCAGCGTGCCCTGGAGGCGGCCAACCGGCGGCTCGAGGCCATCGGCAACATCCTCAAGCGGGCCTCGGCAGCCGACAACCTCGAGCAAGCTCTGGCCACGGTGGTACAGGAGGTAGCACAAGCGCTGGGGATGGAGGCCGCGCTGACCCTCGAGGGGGTTCGGGCAACCTCACCCGGCTTCAAAGCCCAAGCCGCGCCACATTACGAGCTGCCCTTGCCGGGCATGCAAGGCAAGCTCGAGGTGGGCCCGCCCCGCCCGCTCTCGAGCGAGGAGAAGGGTTTTTTGGAAGTGCTGGCAGCCGAAATCGCCGGGGCACTGGACGCCGTTCGGGCCCGCAGCCGCGACCTGCTCACTCTTTACGAAGTAGACCAGGCCCTGCGCGCCGAAGCCAACCTAGACCGCTTGTTGCAGCGCTTGATGGAGCGCATCCTGGCCTGGGCCGGGGCCAGCGGGGGTGGGGTGTTGTTGCTGGATGAGGAGAATTTCTTGCAGCCGCAGGTTTTGCGAAACCTCGAGCTTCCCCCCTACGCCTTTGTGCCCGAGCACCAGTGGAAGGAAGCCCTGGAAGCCCCCGTATTTGTGCGGGACAACCTGCTGGCGGTGCCGCTACACCAACAGACCGCCATTGGCCTGCTGCTCGTTCAGGGTGAGGCCGAAAACCTGCGCCAGAAGCTACCCTTTTTGCGCTTTCTGGCCGCCCAGGTTGCGCTGGCCGTCCGCAATGCCCAGGCCTATCTGCGGGCCGAGGAGCTGGCCCTCACCGAAGAGCGCAACCGCATTGCCCGCGAAATCCACGACGGCATCGCCCAGGCATTGGCCTTCATGGCCCTCAAACTCGACCTGGCCGAACGGCTATTACAAACCGACTTACAGCGTGCCACCGAAGAACTCCAGCAGGTCAAGGAGACCCTGCGGGGCCAGATACGGGAGGTACGGCGCAGCATATTTGCCCTGCGGCCCATCGATCTGGAGCGCTATGGCTTTCTGGAGTCGGTGCGGCGCTATGCCAGCGCTTTTGCCGAGCAGGCGGGCTTCCGGGTTCGCCTCAGCCTGCCGGAAAAAATCGAGCTCTCGCAGGCTTCCGAGCTGGTATTTTTCCGGGTCTTGCAAGAGGCGCTGACCAATGCCGCCAAGCACGGTAGGCCTGGGCTGGTGCAGGTCAAAATCACGCCGCTGGGTGAGCGGGGCGGCGTGCTGGAGATCAGCGACAACGGCAAGGGATTCAAGGTCTCAGACTCGGCAAGCGGCATGGGTGGCTTTGGTCTGACCCAGATGCGCGAACGGGTCGAGGCCCGGGGCGGGCGCTTTGTGGTCGAGTCGGTAGAGCACCAGGGCACCACTGTACGGGCCGAACTGCACTTTTGATGACTGAAGGCGTACCAGCACCCAGAAGCCGTCGCTAGGGCGCACAGCGAAGGGCTCGGCTGCGACCCTGCGGCGGCACCACCACCAGGTACTCTGCCTGCAAATCCACCACCCGGCCCGAAAGTTTGATCAGGATCAGCGTTTCCCGGTCCCGCGCCTTTTCCCAGTTGGGCAGGCTGCTGGCGTAGCTGGCCGATTCGCCCGGCAGCAACAGGCGGATACGACCGTTTTGTACGGCCCCCACGTGAAAAGCTGCCGGCTTAGCGAAGTCGGGAATTTTGTCGTAGGGTGCCTTAAGGTTGGCCTCGGCCCAGACCCGGCTGGCCGCCGCATAGACGGTTCCGGCAGGGTCGCCCACCTGCAACTCGTGCAGGCAGCGCCGGGCCTTGGGGTCTTCATCGAGGAGTTTGGCCAGGTAGGGGGGCGCATCGCTCCGGTCAATCAGTGCCTTGCGGGCCAGATACATGTAGCCCAGGTAGGGATTGACCGGATTGCGGGCAGTGCCCAGCTTGAAAACCGTGGGCCCAATGGTAATCACAGGGTTGGCCCAGCCCTCTACCCGAACCGGGGTACGGATGCCCAGATCCACCTGGGCCAGATTGATGAACAGGTCGTCAAAAACAGCATAGGCGATCTCGTTCTGGCTGACCATCCGCAGGTACAGACCGTTGGCGGTCTGGGGGAACCTGACCTCGAGCAGGTAGCGCCCCAGGATGCCGGTCTCGTTGAAACGCACCCCTTTGGGCTCCAAAAGGCTGCGCAGCTCACTCACCCGCAACAGCGCAGGCTGCTGCACCCCTCCCACCGCCCAGGGTACAGAGCCCACACCTTCCTGAGCGAGGGCCCAGGCCAGCCCCATCGCTCCTACCCAGGCTATACTTTTCTTCATCCCTTACCTCCTGTAGCCAAGTCATACCGGATTCAAAAAGACAGTTTACAAAACCAAAAACACCAGAGGCTGTCTTTTTGAATCCTAGAGCACACCCCTCCCTTGAGTACCGGCGCTAGCCGGGGGCCGATGGCCCTTCACTGTCGGTCGGCGAAGAAAGCGTCTCCCTTCCAAGGGGCGGTATCGCCCTCCGCTACGCGG
>NZ_QWKY01000119.1 GCF_003574035.1 Meiothermus hypogaeus
TTCTTCGCCGACCGACAGTGAAGGGCCATCGGCCCCCGGCTAGCGCCGGTACTCAAGGGAGGGGTGTGCTCTAGGATTCAAAAAGACAGCCTATGGGGTTTTTGGTTTTGTAAACTGTCTTTTTGAAATCCGGTATTATTTCAAACCAGCCCCAGACAGACCGACGAAGCAACCAGGAGGAGGTTTTCAGGCTAAGGCCCCATAAAGCGCCTGGGTGCTTTACCAGAAACATCAATCTTGCAGCAGCTCCATGGCCCGCTCGAGCCTCTTCAGCACGCGCTCCTTACCCAGCAGGGTCAAGAGGTCGAACATGCCGGGGGTCTCGAGGCTTCCCGTCAGGGCCGCCCGCAGGGGCTGCATCACCGCCGCCGCTTTTACCCCCCTGGCCTCGGCAAAACCCTTGAGCAAAGGTTCGGTGGCGTCTTGCAGCAGGTTGGGCAACTGGGCCAGTTGCTCCTTCAGCTCGGGCAAGAAGGCGGCCCCTTCGCGCAGCTTGGCCAGGGCCTTTTCCTGTATGGGGTAGGCTTCGCTGAAGAAGTAAAGCGACTTGTCCACAAACTCCTGCAAGGTCTCGAAGCGGGCCCGCATGGCCTCGAGCACCTGCTTCAGGTAGGTTTCCGAGGGGTAGGATAGCCCAGCCCGCTCCAGAAAGGGCTTGACCCGCTCGGCCAGGTCGTCCAGGCTCAGGACTTCGCGGATGTACTTGCCATTCATCCATTTGAGTTTGTTCAGGTCAAAGACCGGCCCACCCAGGCTGATGCGCTCCAGGCTGAAGTGCTCGATCATGTCCTGCAGGCTAAAAATTTCCCGTCCGTCGGGCATGCTCCAGGCCATGGTGCCCAGGTAGTTCAAAAGGGCCTCGGGCAGGATGCCCTGGGCACGGTAGCTGTCCACACTGGTGTCCATCTTACGCTTGGAGAGCTTGGACTTGTCGGGGTTGCGCAACAGGGGGGTGTGGCACCAGACCGGCTCCTCCCAGCCAAAAGCCCGCAGAATCAGGATGTGGAAGGGGGTGCTGGTAATCCACTCCTCGGCCCTTATCACATGGGTTACGCCCATCAGGTGGTCGTCTACCATGGCCGCCAGGTGGTAGGTGGGATAGCCGTCGGCCTTGAGGATGACCTTGTCGTCCAGGGCAGCATTCTCGAACTCGATAGGGCCGCGCAGCAGGTCGTGCACCACGGTTTTGCCTTCCAGGGGCACCTTGAGCCGCACCACGTGGGGCTCTCCGGCGGCGGCCCGTCGCTCGGCCTCCTCGGCCGGGAAGTCGCGGTAACGGCGGTTGTAGCCCTGCTCCTGCTTGCCTGCCTGGCGGGCCGCTTCGCGGGCGGCGGCCAGCTCCTCGGGGGTGTCGAAGGCCCGGTAGGCCGCGCCTTTTTCCAGGAGCATCTGCACGTGCTCGCGGTAGATGTGCAGGCGCTGCGACTGCACATAGGGGCCATTGGGGCCGCCTTTGGTGGGTGACTCGTCGGGGGAAAGCCGCAGCCACTCGAGCATCTCCAGAATGCGCCGCTCGGAGGTGGGGTTGTAGCGGGTGCGGTCGGTGTCCTCGAGGCGCACAATGAACTTACCCCCGTGTTGTTTGGCAAAAACATAATTGAACAGGGCCTGGTAAGCCGTCCCCACATGGGGGTCGCCGGTGGGACTGGGTGCAATGCGCGTCACAACCATAACCGATAGCTTAAGGCCCCAGGCCCAAAGCGGAAAGCCGGGGTCCTGGGCTACCACAGGTGGGGGCGTGGGGAATGGGCGCGGCTTGAACAATGTCCCGTGTCGCAAGTCTCGGGTCGCGGGCCAGAGCAAACCCAGAGAACCCTGTTCAGGTTGGCATGTTGAGTGCAGGATGGGTCGCCAACCTTCGGCTCTCGGCTTTCTCGCCCTGCCTCGACCCTACGTTTCGCCCCCCCTTTGGGTCATACCTCTCACAGCTGCCTTAGCGGGGGGTGCTACCCTGGTAAGGCACATGGAAGCGGCATTGCAACCGAGATTTGGCACGACCCCCCCCTTCACCACCCGCCTCGAGGCCACCGGGCTGGTCAAGCGCTACGGCAAGCGGGAGGTGGTGCGGGGCGTAAGCCTGGAGCTCACCCGCGGCGAGATTGTGGCCCTGTTTGGCCCCAACGGGGCCGGCAAAACCACTACCTTTTACATGCTGGTGGGCTTTATCGAGCCCAACGCCGGACAGATTCGCCTGGGCGGACAAGACGTCACCCGGCTGCCCATGTACAAGCGGGCCCGGCAGGGTCTGGGCTACCTGCCCCAGGAGCCCTCGGCCTTCCGGCGCATGACGGCCCTGGAAAACCTGCTGGCGGTGCTGGAGTTTCAGCCCCTCTCCAAAAGCGAACGGGCTGAGCGGGCCAGAGAGCTGCTCGAGGAGCTGGGCATTGCCCACCTCAGAGATAAATACGCCTATACCCTCTCGGGCGGCGAGCGGCGGCGGCTGGAAATTGCCCGCGCGCTGTGTACCAACCCCAGCTTTATCCTCCTGGACGAGCCCTTCACCGGTGTTGACCCCAAAAACGTCCACGACATCCAGAAGCTCATCTCCGAGCTGCGCGAGCGGCGGGGGGTGGGCATCTTCATCACCGACCACTCGGTGCGCGAGACCCTGGCCATTGCCGACCGTATTTACCTGATGTACGACGGCCAGGTGGCCTTCCAGGGCTCGCCGGAGGAGTTCGCCCGCGACTCGGGGGTGCGCACGCACTACCTGGGCGACGAGTATGAGCTGTGAAGTATCACAGGTCGCAGATCCCAATACCACCCCTTCAAACCCTGTCCGAAAGACCTGTGACTTGAGACTTGAGACCCTGGTATGACTTTCTGGGCCATCCTGATCCTTCTGGTGCTCGTGGCGGGCCTGGTGGCCTATGTGGGCGACCTGGTGGCCAAGCGGGTGGGCAAGCGCCACTGGCGTTTTTTGGGCCTGCGTCCCAAGGCCACCGCCACGCTGGTGGCAGTAGCGACGGGGGTGCTGATTGGTCTGGGGGCTTTTGGGGCCTTCTTCTTGCTGGTGCGCGATGCCCGCGAGACCATCCTGCAGGCCGAGGCGGTGCGCCAGGAGCGCGACCGGTTGCGCAACGAGGTGACGCGGTTGGAAAGCCGTGCGGCCAGCATTTTCAGCCAGTACGAGCAGCTCAAAACTGAGCGCGACGAGTTCGAGAAGAACAACACCCTGCTGGCAAGGCAGCTCGCGCAAAACGTCGAACTCCAGCGCCAGACCCGCCAGGACCTCGAGAACGCCCTGATCGAGCGGGAGAAGTTGCGCCAGGAAGTCGAGAAACTCGAGGCCGATCGTAACTCCCTGCGGCAGGCTCAAGCCCCGCTGCGGCAGGCCCTGGCCACTTTGCAAAGCGAAAAGACCCAGCTCCTGAGCGGTCGCAACCAGCTCTTGGCCCAGGCCGAACAGGCCAAGCGGCAGCTCCGCGAACTCGAGGCCGCCGGGCGCAACGCGCAAAACCAGCTCCAGAAACTAAAAAGTGAAAAAGAAAGGCTCGAACAAGCGCGTCGAGAAGCCCAGGCCCGCCTGACCGGCCTCGTGGCCCGTACCCGAGAGCTCGAGACCCGCCTGCGCCAGCTCGAGGCCGACAAACGCAACCTCGAGGGCGATGTGGCGGTGTTGGGCAGCGGCGCCTTGCAAGCGCCCCCCAGCGACACGCCCAACCGCACCCTCGAGGCCCTTCAGCGCGAGAATGGCGAGCTGCGCAACAAGCTTCTGGAGGCCCAGCGCGAGTTGCAACAGCTACGCGAACGCAACCGGCTGATGGCCGCCAGCCTGGACAAAAGCCTGTCCATGAACCTGCTGGCCGAAGAACCGGTGACGCCGGGCAACGAACAAGGAGCCCTGGGCGAGGTCACCCGGCGGGCCGACAACCGGGTGCGCCTGATCGGGCTGCGGGGCCTGGAGGTGGTGGAAAACCCCAGCCTGAGTAACCTCAAGCCGGGGCTGTTTCTGGCCCGCATCCAGAGCATCAGCGCTGAGGGGAAGGTTCGGGTGGTCATCGAGTACCGGGCCCGCGAACAGGCCTTTGCCGAGGGCGAGGTGCTGGTGGCCACCACTCTGGTGCTCCCGGCCAGCATGAGCGAGATGCGGCGCAAGTTCAATGCCCTTAGCCAGCAAGCGGAGAACCGGCTCAGCGGGGCCGGTTGGGTTCCCGAAAAGCTGGCCCAGGGGGGGATTGCTCTCGAGGAGTTTGTGGGCCTGGCCTCGCAGCTCTCCGGTAAACGCGGCGGCGCCCGCATTGCAGTGGTGGCCCTGGACAACCTCTACCCCACCGAACCGCCCCGGCTGGGGCTAAAGCTACTCCCATAGAGCGCTCTTCACATGGAATGAGCCTCCCGAGAATAAAGAATCCTCTATCCCAGACAGAACAGTTGCCGCCTGGAAACTCGAAACACAAGCACCCGGGGGCCGGGCTTTGCTCTTGTGGAAACTACAACCCCGGCAAAACCAGGTTGAGGTAAAACCTGGGCCCTGGCTCGCCAATCCCCTGCGCGCCCCCCAGCGCTATGCTGCTGCCCGGCGCCAGATAAAACAAGGTCAGGCCCAGCCGCAGCTCCGCGCCCAACGCAAACCGCACCTGCTCCAAGTCTAGGGGCGAGCCGGCCACCCCCGCATCCACAAAGACCGAGAGGCTCAGGTCGTCGAAGAACACCGGCCAGTTGCCCAAGCCCCGCTCGATGCTCCAGGGCGGCGGGCGGTACTCCAGCGACCCCACCAGCGCCTGCGACCCGCGCAGTTGACCCGGCCCATAGCCCCGCACCGCCAGCACCGGCGCACTGCCCACCACCAGCGGCAGCGAGCCCAAATCAAAGGCATCGAAGGCCAGGGGCGAGGTGGTAAAGCCACCCCCAACCCGCAGCCCGATCAGGTGCGAGGCTTCCAGCGGCAGGCGGAACTGAAATCCCAAAGCCCCCCGCGCGCTGTAGCGCCAGTCCGGACTGCCCTCGCGCACAAAGGCGGTGCCCACCGCGCTCAGGCTGCTACGGAAGCGAAAGAGGTCGCTGGCCGTACTGTTGAGGCCGCTCAAGCGAACCGAAAAAACATGGGTGACGGTGTTCTGATTGGGGTCGAGGGCCGGCTCGAGCACATCCCTGCGCAGGTACTGCAACCCCAAACTGCCCTGGGGCGACCAGAACGAAGTGCCAATACCCTGGGCATTATCGCTACCCGACCCCGCTGCTTGCAGGGTGATGGGAAAACCAAAACCTGCGAACTGGTAGGCCGCATTGTAAAAAATCCCCCGAAAGTTGCTGTCAAACCCGGCCCCCACCGAATAGGCATGGATACCCACCGGGTCGGAAGCCCCAAAGGAAACCCCCAGAAAAGCGTTCAGCCCAAAGCCATCCACGCTCACATCGGCCAGGGGCAGCCAGTACAGGGGGCGCAGGTAGCGCAAAGGGTCGTAGCGCTGGCCTTTGGCCGCCTCGGCAGGCTCGAAGGGGGGCAGGGGTTCCCATTTCAGTTCCACCCGCTTCCAGGCGCTGGGGTTGTAGGGGGTCTGGTAGAGGTTGTAGCCCGTTTCGTCGTAGCCAGTAAAGATGATCTGCTGCTTGCTGTGCGAAAGGGTGGGCCGGTAGGCCCCGGTGAGCAGGTTGGTCACCTGAAAAACCGCCCCATCCGCCAGGCGGTAGGCATAGAGGTTATAGACCCGGTTTACATCGCTGCTGTAAATCACGTACTGGCCGTCGGGGCTGAAGACCGGGTCGCTGTCTACGTTTTTATCCTGGGTGAGGGGGGTCAGGGCCCCGGTTTGTAGGGTGTAGCGGTAGAGGTCTTGAAACCCCCCTCGGCGCAGGAGCGACAGGATTAGCGAGCCTCCGTCGGGGGCTACCGCAAAGGAATGCACCACCCCATCCTGGTTGGGGAAGCTTCGCAGGGGCTGGGTGCGCTCGAGCTCGAGAAAATAGCGGGCCAGTTCGGTGGAGCCGTCCGGCGTGTTCCTGGCCATAAAGATGCTCTGGCCGTCGGGGGCGTAGCGGGCGTAGTAGACCCGCTCCCCATTGGTGAGCCGCTTCACGCGGTCTTCCAGGCGGTCGTACCGATAAAGGTCGCTACCCACAAAGTAGGGGCTGGTGGTGCTGCTGGTGGTAAACAGCAAGTACCGCCCGTCCGGCGACCACTGCGGGTACTGGGCCGGGCCGTTCAGCAGTTCCCGTTCGCGCTCGTTTACGATGAGGCGCAGGCCGCTGCGCAGGGGCGAGGCGTGCGCGTACACAATTCCATTGGCCGAATCGGTAGCGCCCTCGCTAAAAAAACCCAGGTTGCTGAGCTTTTGCACTGGGGTCAGGCCCTGGGCCCGGATGCGGGCGATTTCGTCCTGAAACTGGCTGGGCAGCCAGCGCACAAAGTCGGTATAAATCTGGTCGAGCGAGAGCCCAAAGGCTTTTAGGAAGGGCTCGTTGAAGTCCTTGGTGGCCAGCATGGCCGCGTTGGCATCGGTGAAACGACGGTAGGCATCCTCGCCAAAGCGCACCTCCAGGTACTGCACCAACCAGGCGCTGTAGTTATAGACCAGAAAGCCCAGGTAGGGCCAGGTGGACTTGCTGTAGGCCTGGCGAATCTCGTCCAGGGTAGGGAACCGGGCCGAAAGCACCATCTGGCGCAGCACCATGCGGGTGGTGGCGTCGTTCAGGCGCGACTCCCCCAGCTTTTTGTGCTTGAAGTAAAGCACCGTGCCTTCCACAAAGGGAAAGGGCTTCACCGCGTTTTGCGAAGGCAGTTGCCCAAAGATGCGGGTGCGGTCTTTGAGGGGGCCCCGCACCTGCGAGAGGTCGAACATGTGCACAATCTCGTGGAAGATGACCGTCTCCCACCAGGAAGAAAGCCGGGGGTTGAACAAATCCGAGCTGCGGAACTGCCCGGTAAAAATGCCCACCACGTTGTTAGCAGGGTTGGCAAAGCCGTTAAGGGTGTCGCCCACGTCCGAAAGCACAATGCTGATGCGCCCAGGCGGCGGCTCGAAATCGGCCTGGAGCAGTTGGTAGGCGTTTTCGGCATATATGGCCGCCTCGCTGGCCACGCGCTCGAGGCCCGCATGGTAGTGAATGTCAAAATGCTCGGTGCGGAGCGTAAACCACTGCCGGGTAGGGTCGAACTGGGCCAGCGCCCCCGTGCAAAAGAGCAAAATAACCGCCAAGAGCCGCCACATTGGGCCCAGTATAGGCAATGCAGATGAAAGGCAATGTAGCGCGGCGTTGTGCAGACACCCAAACCCGGTTGCAGGTCAAAAACGGGTCCTAAGCTCAGTACATCGTTCACAGCACGCGAACCCTCCCGCATACGGGTAATACCGAATTCAAAAAGACAGTTCACAAAACCAAAAAACCTATAGGTTGTCTTTTTGAATCCTAGAGCACACCCCTCCCTTGAGTACCGGCGCTAGCCGGGGGCCGATGGCCCTTCACTGTCGGTCGGCGAAGAAAGCGTCTCCCTTCCAAGGGGCGGTATCGCCCTCCGCTACGCGG
>NZ_QWKY01000012.1 GCF_003574035.1 Meiothermus hypogaeus
CCGCGTAGCGGAGGGCGATACCGCCCCTTGGAAGGGAGACGCTTTCTTCGCCGACCGACAGTGAAGGGCCATCGGCCCCCGGCTAGCGCCGGTACTCAAGGGAGGGGTGTGCTCTAGGATTCAAAAAGACAGCCTCTGGTGTTTTTGGTTTTGTAGACTGTCTTTTTGAATCCGGTATAAATCGGAGTTTGACTTCAGCCTCCACACAAACCAATCCATGCCCCAGACCGCGTTGGCAGCAGCAGAGGCCCTGGTAAAATACGGCATGACCAAAACCCCTGGAACCGGCCCCATAGATGTGGGTATCGTAGAAGACCTTGGCGGTATCAGCGTTATGCGCGGCGGCGGGAACCGCCGGGCGTGGAACGGCATCCAGTATTTGCAGGGTATGTCGGCCAAAAATGTGGGGTCTACCAGCCTGTCCATCAATGTGGCGACGGTGCCGCCGGGGGGCATTGCCTATGCCCATATACACGAGGGCTTCGAGGTGATGCTGTTTGTGCTGCAAGGTAAGGTCAAACACACCTTTGGCGAGAACCTGGAAAAAGAGGTGATCAACCAGGCCGGCGATTTCATCTACATCAAGCCCGGCGTACCCCACGAGGTGTTCAACATCGGCGAGGAGGAGCTGGTGGTTTTTGTGGCCCGCTCGACCGCCGACGAGTGGGACAAAATCGTCAACTACCCCTCCCGGTACCGCCCAGCCGAGTAGGAGGCCTGTTCAGCCCAACAGTTGCCGGTAAAGAGCCACGTACTCGCGCGCTGGCCCCTCCCAGGAAAAGTCCTGCTGCATGGCGTTTCGGGCCACCAAATCCCGATCGGGGTGTTTGAGGAACTCACGCACTCCGTGCAGTATGCCCCCTGCGTCCATCGAGTCGAACATGAAGCCGGTTTCCCAGTGCTTCACCGTGTCCAGAAGGCCCCCCACCGCCCGTACGATGGGGGGCGTGCCATAGCGCATGGCAATGAGTTGGGCCAGGCCGCAGGGCTCGAACCTCGAGGGCATCAGAAAGCCATCCGAGCCGGCGTAGATGCGATGGGCCAGGGCTTCGTTGTAGCCCTGTACGTAAGCCAGACGGCCGGGCAGATGAGAGGCCATCCAGGCGAAGGTCCGCTCGAGGCCCGGCTCCCCACTGCCCAGCACCACCAGGTTGACCCCCAGGCCCATCAGGTCGTCTACCGCATCGGCAATCAGGTCTATGCCCTTCTGGTGGGCAAAGCGCGAGACCACCCCCAGGGTGGGGCGATCTTCCAGGGCCAGCTCGGCCAGCAGTTCGGCGCGGTTGCGGGCCTTGCCGGAAAGGTCGCTGGCGTTGTAGTGGTGCCTGAGGTACTTGTCGGTAGCGGGGTCCCAGTAGTCGGTATCGAGGCCATTCAGGATGCCCCGGAGCTTCCACTGCTCGGCACGTAGCACCCCGTCTAGCCCCTCGCCGCCTTCGGGGGTGGTGATCTCCCAGGCGTAGCGGGGCGAGACCGTGGTTACGGCATCGGCGTTCACAATCCCAGCTTTCATCAGGTTGACTGCGCCGTGGTGCTCGAGGCCCGCCCCGTAGTAGGTCTCGCCCGGCAGGCGCGTCCAGGCATAAAAATCCTGCGAGCCCCAGACCCCCTGGTAGGCCAGGTTGTGGATGGTGTACACCGTGCGGGCCTGGAACCAGCCCAGGTTGCGCAGCAGGGGCAGCAGAGCCGCCTGCCAGTCGTGGGCGTGCACCACGTCAAAGTCGCCCAGGAGTTCGGCCGTGGCCATGGCAAAGCGCACAAAGCGGCGGAAGTCGTCCTGGTAACCGTAGGGTTTGTCGCGGGCAAAATCCCCCAGACCCACCAGCACGTAGCGCACCCCATTGTGCTCGGCGTGGCCGATGCCTATTTTCTCCCGGTTTCCTTCAAAGTTGAACCAGGCTTCGCCCACATAGTAGCCCTGGATGCCCCAGTACCACGGCAGAAAGATGGTGGGCTCGAGGCCTTGCTTTTTGAGGGCCTGGGGCAGGCTGCCGATCACATCGGCTAAGCCCCCCACCTTGGCGAAGGGGAAGGCTTCGGAGGCAACAAAGGCAATTTTCATACGAATACGGGCAGTTTACCCCTTTGGCTGTGTTTGTTCACCCCAGACCCCTTGCGGCAACCAGATACCCCCTGCGCTTTCCAAAGCCGGCAGGCTAGCGTACACATACACCCAGACCCTACAGGGCGCACCGCCCTGCTCAAAGAGATAGGCCGTGGTGGGGCTTCGCAGATACTCACCGCCCTCGTCCTCGAGCCGATCCAGTAACGCCAGCGCCCGATCGAGGTTGGCAAACCACTGCACCTCCCCCCATACCCGCCCCTCTCCCTTCACCACCCCCGGGTAGGCATAGGGTCGCAGGTCGCCTTTGGGAATGTGGAAAAGCCGGAAACCCTCGATGCAGGCGGGTTCCGAACGTAACCAGCCCGCTTGCCTCGAGACCTCAAAGTTGCGCTCACCTCGCTTGAGTGTACCGTAGACAAAAACCGCTTCGGGAAGCTCCATTGCCCTAGCGCCCCAGCAACAACACCACCACCGGATGCTCGGCATCGGGCAGCGAGAGCAGTTTGCGTACTTCCTCGTCGTAGAAGGTCGCGGCGGGGTAGGCTTGCAGGCCCAGGGCGGTAGCAGCCACCATCACCTCGCCCACCGCATAGCCCACCTCGAGCAGGGCATAGCGAAACCCTCGCAACCCAAATACCGCTTCGGAGCGCTCCGGCACCGCACTAAAAACCACCAGCGCTGCCGAGGCTTCCACTGCCTCCAGATCCATCAGGGCCGATTGCCAGCTTTTGAGGTCGAAGCGGCCCGAAAGCTGTTCCAACTGGTGCTGCTTGGCCGCATAGTGGTAGATGCCCTGGAAGGTGTCTTGCAGGTGCTGCACAGCCAGGTAGACCTCGAGGGGATAGGCCCCACCCGCCGAAGGATAGCCCCGCCCCCCCCGGCGCACGGCCAGCGGGGCCAGCACCTGCGAAAGCTCGGCCTGGGTGATGGAAGAACCCACCCTGGGGGTAATAGGCGCCACCCGGGACAGCACCCGCCAGACTGCCGGGCCCCCATCGCGCGCCGGCTCAGCAAGTTCCACCGACTCCAGCGGATTGGCATACACTTTGGCCGCAGGGGCCCGCCCACCCGGTAGCTGGTCTCCGGGGAAAATGCGGGTTAGGCGATAAAAAACTTTACCAGGATGCTTGTCCATAAATGCCGATAGCCAATAGTTTATAGCCCGACCTGCCGTTGCAGGCTATAGACTATCAGCAATCGCTTAGAATCTGTAGCTTTTGGGCACCACCACGATGCCCTCCGCGGTCACGGTAAAGCCCCGGGCCCGGTCGGCCTCGAGGTCGTAGCCGATCTCGGTGTGGGGTGGGATGCTCACATTTTTGTCTACGATGGTGTTGCGCAGCTTGGCGTAGCGCCCTACCTCCACCTCGTCAAACAGGATGCTGCGCTCGACCAGGGCATAGGAGTTGATGCGGTTACGTCGAAAGATCACCGACTCGCGAATGGTGCCGCCCGAGATGATGCAGCCCCCTGCAATCAGGCTGTTGAAGGCCTGGCCGGTACGGGCGCCGGCCTCGTGCACAAACTTGGCGGGGGGAGAGTTGAAGTTGGCCGCCCGCAGGGGCCATTCGGGGTTGTAGAGGTCAAACTCCGGGGTCACCTGAATCAGGTCCATGCTGGCTTCAAAGTAGGCATCAACGGTACCCACATCGCGCCAGTAGGTGTTGGGGCCTTGCTGCCCGGGAATGGGATTGCGTTTGAAGTCGTAGACCTGGATGCGGTAGCCCTCGCTCAGCGCGCGGGGAATTACATCTTTGCCGAAATCATGCGAGGAGTTGGGGTCCTTGGCGTCGTGCTCGAGCTTCTCTACCAGCGGCTCGGTACGGAAGATGTAGTTGCCCATCGAAACCAGCGCCAGGTCGGGCTTGCCGGGGATGGGGGTGGGGTTCTTGGGCTTTTCCTGAAAGCCCACCATGCGCCACTGGTCGTCTACCTGGAGCACCCCAAAGCGGCTGGCCTGCTCGATGGGCACCGGATAAGCGGCGATGGTCAGGTCGGCGCGGTGGTCGTTGTGGTAGTCCAGCATGTGGGCGATGTTCATCTTGAAGATGTGGTCGCCGCCAAAAATCGCCACATTCTCGGGCTTATGGTTGTTGATCAGGTGCAGGTTCTGGTAGATGGCATCGGCCGTGCCCCGGTACCAGACCGGCCCTAGTTCTTCATAGCGGTACATCTGGGCCGGTACCAGCAAAATAAAGGCGTCTTCCAGAAAACCCCCAAAGCGCCAGTGCCGCTGCACATGCTCGGTGAGGGACTGGGCTTTGAACTGGGTGAGTACGTAAATGCCATAAATGCCTGAGTTTAGGAAGTTGTTGAGTACAAAATCGATGATGCGGTAGCGTGCCCCAAACGGCACGGAAGGCTTGGCGCGTTTGGCCGTGAGGGGAAACAGCCTTGAACCTTGCCCCCCCGCGAGAATCATCCCCAGAACTCGCATAGACATGACGAAGTTGCCTCCTTTGGCAACAGCATAACAGGCTTGGGGTCTGGCTGAAAGCCTTGTTAATGGTCGAAAGTCCAGTGTCCATAGTCTATGGCCGATTGTCTATAGCCGTAGGATGAAGGAGATCTGAGACAAGAAGATGGGCTTCCAGATTCTCTAGTCTGGCTGTGGGTATACTTGTCCAGCATGAAGCTTTCCTACGAGGCGCTCGAGTGGCGCACATTGCACGATAATTCCAGCGACGTTGTGTCGTTTCCCCCTGCACCCCCCTTTTTTGGGCAGGAACGGGCCAGGGCCGCGCTGGAACTGGCCCTTCGGGGGGGGTTCCATGCCTACCTGGTGGGGCCTTCCAGCCTGGGTAAGCACGAGGCGCTGCTGGCCTATCTGAGCACCCAGACCGTCGAGACCCCACCCGACCTGCTGTATGTACCCTTGTCGGAGCGCAAGGTGGCGGTGCTGACCCTGCCCAGTGGACAGGAGACCCATCTGGCCGACGCGGTGGAGAACCTGCTGCTGGAAGTCAGTCGGCTGGACGAGCTGTTCCGCCAGGGCTCTTTCCTGCGGGAAAAAACCCAGCTCGAGGCCCGCTTCAAGGAGGCCCGCGAGCAACAACTGGCCTCGCTCCAGCAAGAAGCCCAGGAAGCCGGGTTTGCCCTATCGCAAAGCGGCGAGAGGCTAGAGTTTACCGGCCCCGGCCCGGTTCCCGCCGAGCTTAGCGCCCGGCTCGAGGAGGTCACGCTGGGCAGCCTGGCCGCCGCCGCCGAACTCGAGGTTGCGCTAAGGCGGCTGCGCCGCGACTGGGCGCTGCACTACCTGAACAACCGCTTCGAGCCCTTGTTTCAGCGCTTTCCTCAGGCCCGAAGCTACCTCGAGGCCCTGCGGGGCCGTCTGGCCCGCTACGCCGAGACCGGCGAACCCCTCGACCCTGCCCAGTGGCGGCCCAACCTGCTCACCTCTTCCAGCAGCGGCTCCCCACCCCCCATCGTCTACGAACCCTATGCCACCGCTCCCCGGCTGTTCGGGCGGCTGGATTACGTGGTAGAACGCGGGGTCTGGAGCACCAATGTCAGCCTGATTCGCCCCGGCGCGGTTCACCGCGCCCAGGGGGGGTATCTGATTCTGGATGCCCTGAGCCTCAAGCGCGAGGGTACCTGGGAAGCCTTCAAGCGGGCCTTGCGCAATGGGCAGGTCGAGCCGGTCACCGAACCGCAAGCCCCGGCCAGCCTCGAGGTCGAGCCCTTCCCCATCCAGATGCAGGTCATGCTGGTCGGCAATCAGGAGGCTTTTGAATCGTTGGAGGAAGACCCGGCCTTCAGCGAGCTATTTCGCATCCGGGTGGAGTTCTCCCCCACCCTGCCCGCCACCCCGGAAAACATGATGGCCCTGGGGGGCTGGCTGCAGGCCCAGGGGTTTCAGATGACCCACAGCGGCCTGATCCGGCTTTACGACGAAGCCCGGCGCAGCGCAGAGCAACGCGACCGCATGGATGCCCGCTTGATCGAAACCCGCGCCCTAGCCGAAGAAGCCGCCGTTTTGGGTGAGGGCATTCTCAGCGCGGAGGCTGTGGAGCAGGCCGTTCTGGCCCGCGACCATCGGAGCTTTCTCTCCGAGGAGGAGTTTTTACGTGCGGTACGGGAAGGGGTCTGGAGCCTCCGCACCACCGGACGGGCGGTGGGCGAGGTCAACAGCCTGGTGGTGGTGGAGGCCGCGCCCTACTGGGGCCGCCCGGCCCGACTGACCGCACGGGCCGCCCCGGGCCGCGATCATCTGGTCTCCATAGACCGCGAAGCCGGTCTGGGGGGGCAAATTTTCCACAAGGCGGTGCTGACCCTGGCTGGCTACCTTCGCGGCCGGTACATCGAGAGCGGCCCCCTCCCCGCCACCGTCAGTCTGGCCTTCGAGCAAAGCTACGTCTCCATTGACGGCGATTCCGCAGGGCTGGCCGAGCTGGTCGCGGTGCTGTCGGCCATCGGTAACTTTCCCCTCCGGCAAGACCTGGCCGTGACAGGGGCCGTGGACCAGACCGGCAAGGTGCTGGCGGTGGGCGCCATCAACGCCAAGGTGGAGGGCTTTTTCCGGGTCTGCCAGGCGCTGGGCCTGAGCGGCAGCCAGGGGGTGATTCTGCCCAGGGCCAACATCCCCAACCTGACCCTCCGGGCCGAGGTGCTCGAGGCTGTCCGGGCTGGGCAGTTTCATATCTATGCTGTCGAAACCGCCGAGCAGGCCCTGGAGCTCCTGGCCGGGGCCCGCATGGAGGGCTTTCGGGGGCTGCAAGAGCGTATCAAAGCCAGCCTGGAGGAGTTTGCCAAGTTGGAAGAAGGCCACAAAGAAGAAAACGAGTCTTAGCAAGTCTCCAAGCGGCAGATCTTGGGTCACAAGTTTCAGGTCTGGGGTTTGCCAACGATACCTTGTGGGAACGACCTAAAGGCCCTCATACCGCTATATAAACTTCTCCCCGTGCGAGAGAAGATTGAGACACCCCGCCAGCGACATGCAGGAATGACATCAGTGACGTCGCTAGCTGCGTCTGGGGTGACGCCCAGGTGACGGCTTTGCAAGTGCTTGCACCAGAATCGCGTAAGCGACTCGCCTGGGATGAGGGGGTTGGGAATTCCTTTCTATGATGACCATCCAGGCAAGTTTGGTATCAGCCCTGCCTGACACTTTGCCTTACGCCCTTCGCGTATCATGCAGCTATGCGCTGGTGGTTGGTAGGGCTCTTGGTTTGGGGCAATCTGGCGCTGGCCCAGGTTAATCAGGCTTTTGCCCTGCGGCTCGAGCAAGCCTGGCGGCTGGTCAAGGAGCGCTACTACGACACCGGCTTTGGCGGGGTGAACTGGGAAGCGGTGGGCGATACCTACCGACTCAAGCTGGGCGAAGTGCGCGACTGGGAAGGGCTTTATCGGTTGCTGGACGACATGTACGGCGAGCTGCGCGACGACCACTCGAGGGTGCTGAGCCCCACCGAAGCCCGGCGTTACCTGAGCGGAGGGCAGTGTCTGGCCCTACCTTTCAAGGATCAGGACGTACTTCCCACCACCCAGTCTCCGCCCGCCCCCAACCAGAGCCCCCCAAGCGCCAACCCCGCCAAACCAGCCCCTACGCCCACCCAAACCTCGAGGTCGCCCTACGAAGCCCCTCAGGTGCGCTTTACCGATGGGGTGGTGGTGGTTCGCATCAGCAACCTGGTAGATGTAGCGGGGCTGAGCGCCTTGCAGGAGGCCATTCGCCGCTACGATGCCAGGGCCAGGGGCTATGTGCTCGATCTGCGCGGCAACCCCGGCGGGCTGGTGCTGCGCATGGCCGAAGTGGCTGGGGTTTTTATGCGGGGCGTACCCTGGCGCATCGTCAGTCGGGGGATTGGGGCCATTCCTTTTCCCACCACGCCCTTTTTTGGTCGTCCCCAAACCCAAAAACCCCTGGTCGTGCTGATTGATGGCAACGTCCACTCAGCAGCCGAAGGATTGGCCGGCGCACTCAAGAACGCCGGGCGGGCCTACCTGATCGGCACCCGCAGCGCGGGCAACACCGAAGCTCTCACCCCTTACTGCTTCCCCGATGGCGGCGTGGCACTGGTGGCCAACGGCGTGCTGGCCCCTTTCAGCGGCCCCACCTGGGAAGGGCGCGGGGTGGAGCCCGACCTGGTGGAGGAGAGCCCTCAAGAACAGCTCGAGGCGGCCCTGCGCTACATCCTGCGCCAACGGTAGCGGTTTCGTCCTACCGGGAGGCTTTGGGCCCGAAAAAAATGAAGGGCCTGCTTCGCAGCCTGGTTCCCGTAACAAACACAAAGCTCTTCATTCGGGCAACCAGCCAAACCCTGTCACAATCGGCCGCTATACCAACCTGGTTTCAAATGTGTTATACCAACTTTACTTGGGCAGTTAGTTTTAAGGGTCGTCTCAAGCTCCCTCAACCGGCGACACTCCAGGTGCAGTCAAGCGTGTTCCTATCGCTTTTTGTAAATAGCGTGGTCGGGGTGTCGCCACCTTCTCCCCCCGGGGAGAAGGTCAGGGGTTCATGTGGATTTGGAGTTATGTGAGGGCATCCAGGCGGGTCATCTCTTCATCCGACAGGCGAATCTGTAAGGCCCCCGCGTTGCCCTCGGCCTGCCGTGCGTTCTTGGCACCCGGAATGGGCAGGGTGCCTTTCTGGATGCACCAGCGCAGGGCCACCTGGGCCGGGGTCGCATTAAGGTTCTGGGCAATCTCGCCCAGGGTTTGTAGCAGCCCTGGAATTTGGGCCTTGTGGGTCACATAGCGCTGCGCCCGGTAGCGGCCCGGCGGGGGGTTCTCCAGGCTGTACTTGCCGGTGAGCCAGCCCATAGCCAGGGGGCTGTAGGCCATTAGCACAATGCCCTCGGCCTGCATGGCTTGTAGCAGGCCCGAGCGCTCGGGTTTGCGCTCAAGCAGATGATACTCGACCTGGTTGGCCGCCAGGGGAACCTTGTGTTTGGCCAGCACCTTTGCCACGCGCTCGAGCTGCGGCAGGCTGTGGTTGGAAACCCCCACCGCCCGGGTCAAGCCTTGCTCATAGGCTTCGGCGAGTGAAAGCGCCCAGTCCTCGAGCGAAACTGGTTTCCAGGGCCAGTGCAGTAAATATAAGTCGAGCTGCTTCATCTGCAAGCGCTCGAGGCTCTTTCTGAGCGCCCCCAAAAGCGTTTTGCGGGAAAACCGCCAGGGGTAGGGAAACAACTTGCTCACGATGAGGGGCTTGGCGTCGTGCGCATGATAATACTGCCCCAAAAGCCTTTCCGAAAGCCCAAAGCCATAAAACTCTGCCGTATCAAAAAGCCGCACGCCCCCTTGCAGGGCCGCCTGGTAGGCCGCTTGGGTATCGTCTTGCTGGTAGCCCTTGCCATAGCCCCAGACCAGCCTGTCTCCCCACTGCCAGGTACCGATGCCCAGCGGTGGAATGGCCGGAAGCCCTTTCATCTGGATAAAGTCGTTCACCTCTCAAGGCTACAACGCGCCAGAAACGTCACTTGTTTGGTACCACCCAAAGCCAGGAGGTTCAGCTCAACTGCTCAGGCCAGTGCTCGAACCTCGACACTCGACCCCCCCACTACCCCTGCACCACGTCGAAGTAGGCTTCCTGCAAGCGATCCACAATCACCTCGAGGCCCTTGTCAATAGCTCTGTCCAGGTTTTCGGCAGGAATCAGTGGAATACCCGCCCCGCGGGCCAGCTCCACCAGATGCTGCTGAATCAGGCGAATCTGGTCGAAGTGCTGGGCATAGGCCCCACTGGTGCGCGAGCCCCTGGTTTCGCGTTCACGCAGGGCAAAACGGTCGCGGTGTAGAGATTCGTCCTCGAGCACCAGCATGATGGGAATCTGGATGACCTCACTTTGAAACTGGTGCGTCATGTAACCCGGCACCACGTGTACCCCTTCCACCACCAGCGAGGTTTTTTCCCGGGCGCTGCGCTCCTGAATGGCCTTGAGGCCTACCGCTACCCTCGAGACCTGGTCGCGGAACCCCTGCATGACCATCGCCGGGCTGGGCTCGGCGGTGTGGGGTGTGGCCAGCACCCGCCAGGCGTCAAAGCTGCTGGTGTGCAAGGTAGGCAACAGATCCTTGGGGATGGTCGCCCGCAGTATTTCCCGCACCGCATCGGTAGAAATCATGCGGGTAATGCCCAGCCGGTAGGCCAGCGCCGAGGCCAGTACGCTCTTCCCCACCCCGGCCACCCCCCCAATCAGCAGGTGCACCGGCTTGACTGCCCGTCGAATACTGCGCAGCAGATGATAGCGACGGGCCACCTCCTCCCCCGCTTCTTCCATAAGCTCTTCCGAGACCGCCTTGCGCAGGTAGTCGCGGGTCACCACCGCCGAACCCGCATCGCGCAAGCGCCGCTCCACATCGCGGGCCAGGCGGTAGGCCGAGTCGGGCGAAAGCCCCACCGCCATCACCGACTGGGCCAGCACCCCCTTGGAGAAAGGCACCCGGGGCTCGCCCTCGCCTTCCTCTACAAAAATCTCCCCCGCCAGCGCCTGCCGCCCCGCATAGCGGGCTCGGGCCGCAGGGCCAAACAGCTCCTCTATTTCGGTGGTGATGCGTTTCTCGAGTTCGTCCGCATCAATCGAACGAACCCCACTGCGGCGCAAGCGGTTTTCCACCGCCCGGGCCAGCGCCTGCGCCTCGCGCATGGAAAACCCGGCGTCCTCCAGGCTGCGGGCCAGCACCCCTTTGGAAAAAGGCCGGCGGCGATACCCCTCTCTGACCACAATGTCCTCAAAGGCCTGGGTCTGACCTCTAAGCCGCTCGGCCAGCTCGGGACCAAAGTTTTTCTCCACCTCCTGAATCAGGAGTTTCTTGAGCGCCAGGGCCGTAATTTCTGGCTTCTTGCGGGTTTTTAGCTGCTCCTCAATGGTGTGGGCCACCGACAAGGCAGGCTCCATTTTCAGCCCGGCCATCATCATGGACTCCACCAGCAGACCCTTGGAAAAAGGCCAGCGGAAGCCCCCTGGCGTTTTGATGAACACTTCACGCACGGTTCAATCGTACCCGAAAACCGTTTGACACACCCTCTGGCAAATGCTAACCTAGCGTTTGCTGAACCACTTTAGGGTGGCAAGCACGGCGCTGTAGCCAAGTGGTAAGGCAGAGGTCTGCAAAACCTCCATTCACCGGTTCGAATCCGGTCAGCGCCTCCAATGTTTCTCCAGTGGAGAAACACGGAGCAAAACCCAACCCGCGCGGGCGCGTAGCTCAGATGGCTAGAGCACTACCTTGACACGGTAGGGGTCGCTGGTTCGAGTCCAGTCGCGCCCACCAAAACCCCACCCCCAGGAAGGGGGTTTTTTATCCATTGGTAGCGGCAGGCTCTTCCTTGCCCAAAAAACGGAAAGGGTACTCGTCGCTCACATCGGCCCGGCCTTCTTGCACCAGCTCCTGCATCAGTTTCATCAGCCGGCGGCGGGACATGGGGAAACGTGCCTCGAGCTCCTCGTAGGTGAGCGGGCTTTGGGCCAGAGCCGCCGCCACAGCAGCTTTTAACTCCACCCACTTTCCGGCCCTGGAGCCGCGCTCCTGGCCTAACAAACGAGAGACCACCTGGTCGCGCAGGACTGTAGCTTCGGTGATGCTCAGGCCCAGCTCGGGGGCCAGATCGGCCAGCGAGTCGCCGTTGGCATAGGCCAGCACCACCTGGCGCTCGAGTTGAGTCAGGTGCTTGACCACCGACTCCAGCGGCATTCCCAGGCGTTGCTCGACGGCCAGGCGAAAGCGCCGACCCTGGGCCTGCTCCGGCGAACCCTCGTCCTTGAGCTTTCTCAGCGCCCGATGCTCGACCTGGCGCACCCCCTCGGGGGTCAGATCGAGACGCCCCCCAATGGCCCGCAGGGTCTCTCCCGATGCCCGCGCCAGCAACACCTCGCGCTCGAGGGGGTAGAGCTTCTCGAGGTGTTCGGTCAGCTTATTTGGCAAAATGCCTTTACTCAAAAAATACTGTCCTGGCGTTTTTTTGGGCATATCTGCTAGGAACGCTCCATTTTTTAGATTATAATGACTCATCGGGCGCTGCAAGCCCACTTGTACACCTTTCAGGATGGTATTGTAGCCCAGCTAATACCCACGTGCAGGAGATCATCGTTTGAAAGGCATTTCAAAGGCAGGGAGACATGAAAGAACAAGCCATTCTCATCATGACATCTGAAGGGGCCCCTCGACCAGGGTTGCGTTCTGCTGCCCCCAGCTCGGGCTGGACCAAACTTTTCCAGGCCAGGGACTACTACCTCGACCTTAGCTACAAGCACGATGGCCAGCAGGGCCTGTTGCTGGGGCAACTCTTGTGCGAGGGTGAAGCCCCCGTTGGTGCAGCCAAGCTGACACTGGTAGGCCCCGAAGGCACCCCCATCCAGACCGAGGAAGTTGTGCCCAACACCGGTTTTCGCCTGGTAGTAGGCGATGTGGCCGCTCACCGCCTCGAGCTCACCCTCGACCAAACCACCTTCGAAGTAGCTCTCTCCTGAAGCTCATCAACTCCCCCAAAGCCGCTTCAGAGCGGCTTTTTTTTATTCACACACCAACCACGGCTGGCCTTCTGGCACGTAACGCTGGCGCCCATTTTTTGGTGAAAAAATCACAGGCGGGTCCCCCAGGAGCCCCTAGGCTAAAAGCGTCCTACTTCGGTAGGCACTACAAATTGGCCGGATTGTAATCTTGATACATTCTAAATCAAGTACATGTATTCCTGTATCCCTTGACGGAACAGGAGGCCTTGTCGTATTGTCTTCTTCAAGGTTGGAAGTAAACAAATAAAAGCGCTTCCAAGCCGTCTAGGAGGAGGAAAGTATGAAAAAGATCGCCTTCAAAATCATGACCCTGGTTGCCGCCCTCGTTGCTCTGGCTGTGGCTGCGGGTGCCGACACCCAGTGGAAGTAAGTCACGTAACGCTTGTGCGGGTGCGGGTGTTCATACCGCACCCGCTGTTTTTGCTTCCACCCTTACACTTGAGCCGTGAAGGCGAGCCTTGCGGTTCCCCCTCCTCGAGTTCTGCTCTTCCTCCTGGGCCTACTACTGGCCTTTTGTGGGCTTGTTTATTTCTTGTCCAGTCAAGCCAGCGATACCAATGTAACGAGCGTTCTCGACCTAATTTTTTGGGGTGGCCTGATCTGGCTGGCAAGACGAGTTGAGGTTCGATTACCCTTCAATGCCTCAATGTCCCATGCTTTTGTGGTGAACATCGCCGCAGTAACTTTTTTCCCCCTCTGGTTGGCTCCGGTTTTGGTGTTTGTTTTGGGCTTCAACAAAGACTTTGGCCGACCTGAATATCCCTGGTACAAGGATCTATTCAATCGGACCCAGTCTGCCTTGGCCACAGGAATGGCCGCCTGGGTCTGGTGGTTGGTACAGCAAGCCAGCCTTAATCCTGATCTTGGTCAGGTGGTTGGCGTTTTAGCTGCCTCCGTGGTGTATTTCCTAATTAATGTCAGCACCGTTACCTATGTGATCCACCTTTCCAGTGGAGCCAGCATTCGCAAAATCTGGTTTGAGAACTACAGCTGGCTATGGGTTAGCTATCTGGTGCAGGCGCCGGTGGGGTTGTTGCTGGCCAAGGCCTATCAGACTCCGCTGATTGGGGGGTGGGGTGGGTTTACGGTGCTGTTCATGATGCTGTTGCTCTACTTCTCCCGCTACTACTGGGACGAAAAGGTGAAGCTGGAAGAGTCCTTCGACGAGACCATCGAGCTGCTGGTATCCACCATTGATGCCAAAGACCCCTTTACTCGGCTACACTCCGAGCGGGTGGCGGCCATTGCGGCCAGCATTGCGCAGCGGATGGGCTTTGATGAGCACGATGTCAAGCGCATAACATACGCAGCGCGTATTCACGATATTGGCAAGGTGGCCATACCCGACTCGATTCTGCTCAAACCCGGCAAACTCAGCGAGGACGAGTTTACACTCATTAAAAGTCATGCAAGCAAGGGATTAGAGGTGCTCCAACCCATGCGTCAGCGATTGTCCAAAGACGTACAGGGGGTCATTATGCACCATCACGAGCGCTGGGACGGAGCGGGCTACCCTGGTAAGCTTAAAGGAGAGGCGATTCCGTTGTGGGCTCGGATTGTATCCCTGGCCGATGCCTACGAGGCCATGACCGCGGGCCGGGCCTATAGCCGGGCCAAGACGCCCCAGGAAGCCCTCAATGAGATAATCATGCTTGCGGGTAAGCAGTTTGACCCGCAAATCGTGAAGCTCTTCGAGGCGTTGTGGCTCGAGGATCCCATCTGGAAAGACCGGGAGGAATTCTTACGACGCTATACCTCACCAGCGCACTTGTCGGGATTATCCTCGCCCTCGCGTTCAGGGCCAGCCTCCGCGACCTTGCACACCTCGAGCTAAGGGCCGCCTGGGCTTTTATTGGGGCGGCGCTGCTGGAAGGCGGGCTGGCCTTTGCCACTTCGCGCGGCCTGATTGCACCCGAGATTGCCGGGCCCATTGCCAAAACCTTGGTGGTGGGGCTGGTGGGGTATGGGCTGTGGGCCAATACCCACCTGCGCGGGTTGTGGTTTGTGGGGCTGGGCCTCTTTTGCAACGCGCTGGTGATTTTTGCCAACAAGGGGCACATGCCCGTGAGCGCCGAGGCGCTATACAAGGTGGGCATGGAAGCCTATATTCCCAAGCTCCAGCAGCAATACGACGCCGTTCATACCCTATTGAGCGAGTCTTCCCGGCTGTGGTTCCTGGCCGATGTGATTCCGGTGCAGGTTCTGGGCTATACCAACGTAATAAGCCTGGGAGATGTGTACTTGATGGTGGGGATTGCCCTCACCATTCTGGATGGCGCCTTGGAGGCCAAGCGTAAGGCACAAGAGCCCCTCGAAATAGATCTAAGATTCTAAGGGAGTCGTTTCCTGTGGAAACTTGTGGTCTGGCCTGAGAAGTGTCTTGAAGGTCGTTAGAATGACGGGGGTGATACTGTGAGCAAAAGCTACAAGATTTGTCTGATTGAAGGCGATGGCATCGGGCACGAGGTGATCCCTGCCGCCCGGCTGGTACTGGAGGCCACCGGCCTCAGGCTGGAGTTCGTGGAGGCCCAGGCGGGCTGGGAGACCTTTGAACGAATAGGCATCTCGGTGCCCGAGGAAACCCTCGAGGCCGTCCAGCATACCGACGCCACCTTGTTTGGCGCCGCCACCAGCCCCACCCAGAAGGTGCCGGGGTTTTTTGGGGCCATCCGGTATATGCGGCGCAAGCTGGACTTGTTTGCCAACGTGCGCCCGGCCAAGCACCACCCCGTGCCGGGCTCGAGGCCCGGGGTAGACTTAGTGGTGGTGCGCGAGAATACCGAAGGGCTGTATGTAGAGCAGGAGCGCAGCTATCTCGACGGCGAGATCGCCATTGCCGACACGGTCATCACCCGCAAAGCCAGCGCGCGCATCGGCGAGTACGCCGCCCGGCTGGCCATGAGCCGCCCGCGCAAGCAGCTCCATGTGGCCCACAAGGCCAACGTGCTGCCCATGACCCAGGGCCTGTTCATGAACACCGTGCTGACCGAAGCAGCCCACTTTCCCGAGGTCAAGACCCAGGACATCATCATTGACAACTGCGCCATGCAGCTGGTGCGCAACCCCGAGCGCTTCGACGTAATCGTGACCACCAACCTGTTTGGCGACATCATCTCCGACCTGACCGCGGGGCTGGTGGGTGGGCTGGGTATTGCGGCCAGCGGCAACATCGGCACCCAGCACGCGGTTTTCGAGCCGGTGCACGGCAGCGCACCCGACATTGCGGGGCGGGGTATTGCCAACCCGGCGGCCACCATCCTGTCGGCGGTGATGATGCTGGACCACCTGGGCGAGCACGCTACCGCGCGCCGGGTAGAAGCAGCGGTGGACAGGGTACTGGAAGAAGGCCCCCGCACCCCCGACCTGGGCGGCAACGCGACCACCCTACAGTTTGCCGAGGCGGTGGCCAGGGCTTTATGAGAAGCCCGAAGCCGTCCCATCCCACTTGAATTACTGGCGCCCGGCCGAGCAAAAAAACCTTTGCTGGCGGGTTTTGGGCACACAGCGCACCGTCGGGCCGGTTTTGGTTAAGAAACGATGTTCAAATGCACCGCCGCAAGGTTGAGAACTGGGCTAAAGTGGTCAATATGGGCGCTGCTACGCAGATTTACCGTGCTATACTGACACATAGTTTGAGATTTATGTGGGAAAGGGGGCAGCGTGCGTGATTTTTTTGGCGGGTTGCTGAGACCCAGGGTCGAGGCACTTGGCCTCGAGATTGGATCGGCCAACATCAAGATGGTCGAGCTGTCCGGAACTCCCCCCAGCCTGAAGAACTTGAGCATCAGGCCCACCCCGCTGGGGGTTATTCAGGAGGGTTCGATCACCGAGCCGGGTGCGCTGGCCGATGCCATCAAAGAGATGCTGACCGAAATGCGTACCCGCAAGCGCTACGTGGTCACGGCTGCCAGCAACCTGGCAGTCATTACCCGTACCTTGCAGGTACCCAAGATGCCCCTCAAGCAGATGGAAGAGGCGGTGCGCTGGGAGGCCGAGCGTTACATCCCCTTCCCGATTGACGAGGTCGTCCTAGATTACGCGCCTCTGGACCCCCTCGAGAGCATCCCAGAAGGCGAGCAGATGGACGTGGTGGTGGGGGCGGCCCGGCAAGAAACCGTAGCCAGCCTGGTCGAGGCCCTCAAGGCGGCCGGTCTGGAACCCCTGATCATTGACGTAAAGCCCTTCGCCGGGCTGCGCACCTTGAGCGGGCGGCTGGTCGCTACCGACCGAGAGCCCATCACCCTGTTTCTTGAGATTGGCGCCGAGTCCTCGGCTCTGGTGCTTACCCGGGGTGAGCGGCTGCTCCTCAACCGCGTCATCAACCTGTCGGGCAAGGACTTCACCGCCGCCATCTCCAAGGCTTTCAACCTCGATGCAGTCGCCGCTGAGGATGCCAAGAAAAACTACGGTCTGGCCACCATCCCCACCGAGGATGAAGACCTGCTCCTGGACTTCGACGCCGAGCGCGAGCGCTTCAACCCGGCCCGCATGTACGACGCCATTCGGCCGGTGCTGGTCGAACTCACTACCGAGTTGCGCCGAAGCCTCGAGTTCTTCCGGGTGCAAGTAGGTGACCTGGGGGTAGATCAGGGCTTTGTGGCCGGGGGGGGCAGCAAGCTGCGCAGCCTGGTACCCCTGCTGGCCGATACACTGGGCATTCCACTGGAAATCGCCGACCCCTGGCAGGGCATCCAGATTGATAAGAGCCGCTTCGACCTGGAATACCTGCGCAGTCTGTCGCCGGAGTTCACGGTTCCGGTGGGGCTGGCCCTACGGGGGGTGAACCCGCTTGATTAAACTCAACCTCCTCCCTAAAAACCTGCGCCGCCGGGTCGAGCCCGGCTGGTGGCGGCTTGCCGCTGCTGCGGTGGTGCTGGCCGTGCTGGGGACGGTCGCCTTTCTCCACTTCTCCACCCTCTCGCGGGTACAGGCCCTGGAGAACCAGCGCGACCAGCTTCAGGTAGAGGTAGATGTGCTGCGGCCTTTTATCGCCGAGCAAAACCGCCTGAACCAGCAACAGCGCGAGCTCGAGCAGTTGCTATCGGTGCGCAACCAGTTGCGCGAACGCTTCGTGCCCTGGTCGGACAACCTGGCCCAGGTCATCAACCAAATTCCACGGGAGGGCCGCCGCTTTGGAGTGGCCCTGCGCAGCATTGGCACCAAAGCCCTCACCCCACAAGAGACCCAGAGCAACGTACAAAACGGGGTCTATGATGGCAAACCGGTTAATGTGGAGTTCAACCTCCAGGGCGAGGCCATCGGCCAGAATGCGCTGATTCGTTTCGTAGAGGCTTTCGAGACCTCGCCGCGCTTTGGCATCAACTTCCAGAACGCCAGTCTCGACCAGCAAAGGCAGCTATACACCTTTGGAGCTACCGTGGGTCTGGTCGGCCAAGCCCCGGCAACCGCGAGTAACACGACAGGAGGTGAAGGCAGTGGTAGCCCTTCTCGCTAGAATGGGCCAGCGTGAGTGGGCCATTGTCGCCATTGTGGCGGCCGTGTTGCTGGGCCTGATGTGGTACTTCCTGGTAACCCAGCCCCTGCAGGGCCGCATCCCGGAGATTCAGGCCGAAGTTGATCGCCTGACCACCGAACGGGATCGGGGTCGCGCAGCCCAACGGGCACTGCCTCAGTTGCGCGAAACCATCGCCCGCTTGGACGCTGAACGCCAGCAGTTCCTGCGCGAGTTGCCGCCCACCGAGCAGCTAGGCCGGGTGCTGAGTTCCTTGGCCCAGACCGCCCGCGAGAGCGGGGTGATCCTGCGCACCCTAAGCCGGGGGGCAGGCGACAACCAGGGCGTAGCCAACGTGCGGGCTACCAACCTGGCCATACAGGTCGAGTCTCCCTTCCCCGAGTTATATGTGTTCTTGCGCAACCTCGAGGGCTTTCAGCGCTTCGCTACGGTCTCGGGGCTCAACCTGACCCTCGGGGGGAGCGGGCCTGCCGCTACGGTGGCCCAGGCCACCAACCCCACCATCAACACCAGCCTGACCATGACGGTCTACACCTACACCGGGCAGGCCCAGCCGGCCCAGGGTGGACAACCCACACAGCCGGGTCAGCCTGGCCAGCCGGGAGGTCAGCCATGAACTTCCTCCAGCGCATGCCCCAATCGGCCAAGGTGGCTCTGGTGGCAGCCCTGTTGGTGGGGGCCGTGGCGACCTGGTATCTGGGCTTTTTCCGGCCCAGCCAGACTGCGCAGCAGCCCACCGGCCCGACCCCCACACCTGCGCCGGTGGAGCCAGGCACGGCCACCACCCCCCCTACACCTCCAACCACCGCCCGGCCCCTCGAGGTGCTTCCCTTGCCCTTCCTGGTCACGGAAGCCACCCGACCCACAGAGCCAGCTGATCGGGACGAAACCCCTGCCAGCGCCGCCCTGGCCCGACCTCGGGTAACGGTGCCGCCCAACCCCTTTGTACCCCTGGTCATCGAAACCACGCCGCCTGCCGTGGCCCAGCCCACCGGGCCGGCCCCAGCTATCGTCAGCCGTCCAACCCCTACCCCTCCGGTGGTTTCGCAACCCATCCCGAGCCAGACGGCCCGGGTGCAGGTGCGCCAGCCCGCCACCCCGTTGCCGCGCCCCAGCCTGCCGGGCACCCGGCCCACACCTGGGGTCACGACCCCTCCCACCGCAACCACGCCCTCCCCCCCCTCCGGTCAGGCTCGCCTGGCTCAGGGGACTTCCCGTGCTAGCTTGCCTGGCTTGGTCAGCCTGGGTTCGGGTTCGCTGCCCATCCGACTGGCGCCCCTGGACCGTGAACTGACCACCAGCGTGAGCGAAACCCCCAAGGAAGCAGCGGCCCTGGATGTCGAACCTGGGGCGGCCACTGCCGCTGGCAGTGGGAACCTGGACTTCGCGCGGGCCGAGATTGACGCCCGGCTGACCCAGGTGCTCGAGCCCCGCAGCAGCCTGGCCAGAGGCCAGGAAGCTGTACAGGAGAGCAACCTGGCCCGCTTCGTGCGCGAGCAAAACCTGAAGCTCTCGGGCGTGGTACTGGGCCCAACCAGCGTGGCCATTTTCCAGAGCAAAGATGGCTTTACGGTGCTGCCCGTGGGCCGCACCCTTCCCGGAAGCGATGTGCTGCTCAGAAGCCTGAGCGCCAAAGAAGCCCTCTTGGTACAAGGTTCGGAAACCCTGAACCTGACGATGGATAACCCCTAGGCGGTGAATATGAAGCGTTTTCTTGCCCTTTTGGTGGTGTTGAGTCTGGCGCTGGCCCAGGGTACTTTGCCCCGGGATGCGCGCTTCGACCAGCCCGTAAGCAACATTGGCACCAACCTCCCCTTGCCCACCTTGCTCGACGCCCTGGCCCGCAGTGTGGGGCTCTCCCCCATCCTGCGCGATGTGCCTAATGTCAACGTCACGGCAGACATTGACAAAAAGCCCTTCCGTCAGGTCTGGGAACTGCTAATCAACACCTACGGGGACGGACGCATCACCTACGCCCTCCTGGAGAACAACGTCATCGTGGTAGGGCCGAAGGAAGTAGTAGATCGGGCCCGTGGTCAAACCACCCAGCCTACCCCACAACCCAGCGAGCCGGTTGCGCGCGAGTTCTATCAGGTGCGCTCGGGCGACCCGGCTGCGCTTGCCAACTTCGTGCAACAAGAGGTCCCGGGCGTTACGGTACGCGCCGTGCCCGGCCAAAACGTCCTCTCAATCAGCGGCCCCGCCCGCCAGGTGACCGATGCCCTCAACTTCCTGCAGCGCATAGATGTACCCAGGGCCACCGTGGCCACCGTGCCTGTGGTACAAAAATCCTTTGCCCTTTCCCATGCCCGCGCCAGTGAGCTAGCGGATGTACTGGGCAAGGCCATTGCCGCCCAGGCCCAAGGCCAGGCTGCGCCCGCGCAAGGGCAGGCCCAGGCCGCGGCCCCTGCCGCGCCCCAGGTCACGGTGGTGGCCGAACCCCGCACCAACACGATTATCGTGACCGGCTCAGCCGAGCAGATTGCCCTGGCCGAGCGCCTGATTCCCACCCTGGATCGCCCTGTTCAGCAAGTCCAGTTGCAAATTCGGGTGCAGGCCGTCTCGGGCGAGGTCATCCGCAACCTCGGCATCAAATGGGAGACCGTCTCGGGGGGCAACCTGATTGCCAGCTTCCTCTCCACGGGCCTCAACCTGATTTTTGATGCCACCCGCAGCCTGGCCTCGCTCAACATCCGGGCGGTGCTGGATGCCCTGGAGAAGCAGCAGCTTTCCCGCCGCTTGAGCGATGCCAACGTGCTGGTAGAAGACAACTACGGGGCTGATACCTCCGACCTGCGGGCCACTGGGGCGCGGGGCGCGGAGATTAAGGTAGGCGGCCGTCTTCTGATTCCCATTACCATTGGTGACCAGGTTTCGGTACGCGAATTCGACTATGGGCTGCTGGTGCGGGTGCGTCCGCAAATCTCGGCCGATGGCAATATCCTGCTCGAGGTCTACACCCAGACCGGCGGCGACCCTGCCGATGGCCCCGCAGGCAGCATCCGTATCCCTCAACAATCCACCCTCTCCAAGCTCCGCATCCGCGACGGCCAGACGGTGGTGTTGGGTGGCCTGATACAAAAGGTTACCGACACCTCCGAGAGCAAGGTTCCTCTATTGGGCGACATTCCCCTGTTGGGCGAGCTTTTCAAACAGCGCACCTCCTCCATTAAGGACGACGAGCTGATCGTGATTATTACCGGCAACATCGTCAAGGACGCTGCCCAACGCTAAAGCATCGCTCCGCCGTACAAGCCGGGTTTTGTCCCGGCTTTTTTGTTTGACTCGAGCCCCGCGCCGGTACTGCCCTGAGCTGGATCCTCGAGCTATCCCGTACCGGATTCAAAAAGACAGTTTACAAAACCAAAAACACCAGAGGCTGTCTTTTTGAATCCTAGAGCACACCCCTCCCTTGAGTACCGGCGCTAGCCGGGGGCCGATGGCCCTTCACTGTCGGTCGGCGAAGAGAGGGTCTCCTTTCCAAGGGGCGGTATCGCCCTCCGCTACGCGGATAACTTCCAAGGGGCGGTATCGCCCTCCGCTACGCGGATAACTTCCAAGGGGCGGTATCGCCCTCCGCTACGCGGATAACTTCGGCCCTGTTGATTCGTTACCGAATGGTAACGAATCAATCGAATCTGGTATCAGCCCCCAAAAAACGCCCTTCACAGACATGGCCGCCCATCCGAGGCCACAGTTCTCTTCAGAACCTGTATCTCTATAAAGCGCGCCACCGAACATTGACCATAGACCCTGGACGCTCTTATTTTGGACATCACGGCTGGTTGTGCTAGATTCTGTTCATGCGTTTTCTGACTGCTGGAGAATCCCACGGGCCGCAGCTTACCGGCATCGTGGAGGGCCTGCCCAGCCAGCTACCCCTGACGGTAGAAGATATCAACCCCTGGCTCAAGAAACGCCAGGGGGGGTACGGGCGTGGGCGACGGATGGTCATAGAGGCTGATACGGTGGAGTTCGCCAGTGGGGTACGGGCTGGGCGCACTACCGGCGCCCCGGTGACGCTGGTAATCAAAAACACCGACTACCGCAACTGGCTCGAGATTATGGATCCGGCCCCCGGCAATGAGCCGCGCAAGAAGGCCCTCACCGCTGCCAGGCCCGGACACGCCGACCTGGCGGGCGGGGTTAAGTATGGGCACAAGGACTTGCGCGATGTGCTCGAGCGGGCCTCGGCCCGCGAAACCGCCATGCGCGTTGCGGTGGGAGCTATTGCCCATAAGCTGCTATCGTTTTTTGGGGTAGAGAGTGCCTCTTTTGTAGATGGCATGGCCGGGGTCTGGAGTGAAGTACCGTTCGACTGGAACCTGAAGGAACGCGTCGAAGCCAGCCCGGTACGAATGACCGACCCCCAGGCCGAAGCCGAGGTAATCAGGCGGGTGGACGAGGCCAAGGCCGGCGGCGACACCCTGGGGGGTATTATCGAGGCCCGCTTTAAGGGGCTGGTAATGGGGCTGGGTTCCCAGATGCACTGGGAACGCAAACTCGACGGGCGCATCGCCCAGATGGTCATGAGCATCCCCGCCATTAAGGGGGTGGAAATCGGCACCGGCTTTGGTAACGCCATGAAACCGGGTTCGCAAGTCCACGACCCCATCTACTGGGAGGAGGGCCGAGGCTACTACCGCCAGAGCAACCGCGCCGGCGGCACCGAAGCCGGCATGACCACCGGAGAGGAACTGGTCGTGCGGGCCGCCCTCAAACCTATTGCCACGCTGATGAAGCCGCTGCCCACGGTGGACGTGGTTAGCCACCAGCCCGCCGATGCGGCCCGCGAGCGCTCCGACGTGACAGCCGTACCCGCAGCCAGCGTAATTCTAGAAGCGCTGGTGGGTATCGTGCTGGCCCAGGCCTACCTGGAAAAGTTTGGCGGCGACACCCTGGACGAGCTGGTCGAGCGGGTCGAACGATACAAAAAGCGGGTACTGTTGTACTAGGTTCTGCTCGAGTGCTCGCAATTCCCGAGAAATCGGGGAAGTATAAAAGGAAATATTCGTGAACAACAGCAAAAAACAGCAACACAAGGGGGGCGCTGGCTTTGGACTGAACCCTTCGTCTGCGCCCATCTGCATTGCACATCTTCTCTCACCAACCCCCAACCCCTGGCCCTCAGCCCCCTTTTATGATTGAAATTGAGCGCCCCGTGACCTGGGTGGCCCTCACGGGTTTTATGGGTGTGGGCAAGAGCCGCATCGGGCGGGAACTGGCCCGCGAACTAATGCTGCACTTTATCGACCTGGATCGGTACATCGAACGCGAGATGGGCCTCTCGGTTGCCGACATTTTCCGCCACCTCGGCGAGCCCACCTTTCGCCAGCTCGAGGCCGAGGCCGTAAATGAACTTGCCCAAAAAGATTTTCTGGTACTCTCACTGGGAGGGGGCACCTTTGTGAACCCAGAAAACCGCCAGCGGCTGTTGCGGCGGGGGCCGGTGGTGGCACTGTGGGCCAGCCCGGAGACCATCCTCGAGCGGGTCAGCCGCCGCCCCGGACAGCGCCCGATGCTCGATAACCCCGATCCCCTCGAGCGCATCCAGAGGCTCCTGGCCGAACGAGAGGCTATCTACCGCCAGGCCACCATACATGTCTCTACCGATGGACGACGGATTCCCGACGTAGTAGACGAGATTATTGACCGACTGTGGGATTATGCGGAAGCTAAAGATTAGACACCCCATCCCCTACCCGATCCATATCGGGTTCGACCTCGAGGTACCCCAGGCCGAAGGCCCCCGGGCAATGATCTTCGACCTGGCCGTACAGGACTACGCCAAGAAGCTGGCCGCCCGGCTGGATATTCCAGCGGGCCTGGGCCTGTCGGGCGGCGAGGGCGTGAAGAGCCTGGCCACCTACGGAAAAGCCCTGTCCTGGCTGGCAGAGCAGGCCCTCCCCCGCGACACCACCCTCTACATTGTGGGCGGTGGTTCCCTCACCGACCTGGGAGGGTTTATTGCGGCCACTTACCTGCGGGGTGTGAACTACATCAGCCTGCCCACCACCACCCTGGCCATGGTAGATGCCTCGCTGGGCAACAAAACCGGCATCAACCTGCCGGAGGGTAAAAACCTGGTGGGGGCCTTCCATGCCCCCGAGGGGGTCTATGCCGATCTCGAGACCCTTCAAACCCTTCCTCTCCCCACCTTCAAGCAGGGGCTGGTCGAAGCCTTCAAGCACGGCCTCATCGCCGGGGACGAGCTGCTGGTGAATGTGGAGCCCCTTTCACTGGAGTGGGAGGGCTTGGAGAACTATCTGGCCCGCGCCATCTCGGTCAAGTTGCAGATTGTGGAGGCCGACCCCACCGAGCAAAACGAGCGCCGCAAGCTAAACCTGGGGCACACCTTGGCCCATGCCCTCGAGGGCGCCACCTTTGGCACCATGCCCCACGGCGTCGCGGTGGCCTACGGCCTGCTCTTTGCGGCCCTGCTGGGCCGTGCCCACGGCGGCAACGACCTGGTGCCCACCGTACTCAAGCTTTTGCGGTGGCTCTCCCCGCCCCTGCCCCCCCGCTTTAGCTGGGACGACCTGACCTCCTTCCTCAGCCGCGACAAGAAAAAGGTGGGCAAGGCCCTTAACTGGGTGGTACCCAAGGACATGGGCTGGCTCGAGATTCACCCGGTACTGCAGGAGGTACTGCTGGGCTGCTACGAAGAGTTCCTCAGTCTGGTGTCTACCCTGCAAAGCAGCCCCACCCCAAAAAGCCAGACCGAGCAGGTCTGATACCGGATTCAAAAAAACAGTTTACAAAACCAAAAACACCAGAGGCTGTCTTTTTGAATCCTAGAGCACACCCCTCCCTTGAGTACCGGCGCTAGCCGGGGGCCGATGGCCCTTCACTGTCGGTCGGCGAAGAGAGCGTCTCCTTTCCAAGGGGCGGTATCGCCCTCCGCTACGCGGATAACTTCCAAGGGGCGGTATCGCCCTCCGCTACGCGGATAACTTCGGCCCTGTTGATTCGTTACCGTTCGGTAGCGAATCCGAATCTGGTACGAGTTTTGCGAAACCTACGACTTCACTGGCTCCTGGGCGGGTTCGTTCAACACCGGGAAGCTATGGCGGTTGTGCATAATGCGCACTGCAAAGTCGTAGGTGAAGTAGCTGTAGGCCCAGTTGGACAGCACCATCATGCGGTTGCGAAAACCAATTAGGTAATAAAGGTGTACCGCCAGCCAGGCCCCCCAGGCCGGAAAGCCGCGCATTTTCAGGTGGCCGATCTCGGCGATGGCATGGCTGCGCCCCAGGGTCGCCATGCTGCCCTTGTCTTTGTATCGGAAGACCTGTTTCTCTTGCCCGCGTAGCTCCCGCAGGATGTTTTGGGCTGCCAGCGCCCCTTGCTGCATGGCAGTGGGGGCTACCTGGGGATGAGGCCGACCGTCTTTGTGCTCCAAAAAGTTCATGTCGCCCGCCACATAGACGGAGGGGTGCTCGGGCACGTACAGTTCGGGGGTGGTTGCCACCCGGTTGCCCCGGGTAATGGGCAGCCCCGGCAAGGCCTGGCCGGTTACCCCTGCGCTCCAGACCACGGTAAAGCTTGGGATGGTGGATCCGCTTTGCAGCCGGACGGCATCCGGGGTCACCTCTGTCACCCGCTCGCCAAACCGCAGCTCCACCCCCAGCTTTTCCAGGAAACGCTGCGCATACTGTGCCGATGAAGGCGCAAAAGCATCCAACAGACGGGTGCTGTTTTCAATAAGGATGACCCGGATTTCGGAGAGGTCGAGGTCGGGGTAGTCGCGGGCAATCACATGGCGGCGCACCTCACCCAGCGCCCCGGCCAACTCCACCCCGGTCGGCCCACCGCCTACCACCACAAAGGTCAGCAGGGCCTTGCGCCTCTCAGGGTCGGAGGTACGCACCGCCTCTTCGCAGGCCGAGAGAATCCGGTCGCGGATTTTCATGGCATCATCGAGGTCTTTGAGGCCATAGCCGTACCTGGCGACGCCCGGTAAGCCAAAGTCGTTGGTGCGGGTGCCGGTGCCGACAATTAGATAGTCGTAGGGCACCGGACGACCTTCCACCCACAAGACCCGCGCTTTGGGGTCTACCCCCTCGGCTGTGCCCAGCAGGAAGCGGGCGTTTTTGTGTTTGCGCAGAAAGGCCCGTACCGGAAAGGCAATCTGGGGGGCCTCGAGGCCCGCCGTGGCCACCTGGTACAACAGCGGCTGAAACAGGTGGTAGTTGTTGCGGTCTACCAGCGTGACCTGCACCCCTGGTTCGCGGGAAAGCACACGCACCGCGTGCAAACCAGCAAAACCAGCTCCCAGCACCACCACGTGTTTACCACTCATCTGGATCCTCCTCGGGACACCGCCCTGGGCTTAGCCAGGGACTTTTGTCCCTTTAGACTGATTGTACTTCTTTTCACAAGACACCAGGAAAGCTTCCTTACATTTTGTGGCCCTGCACTTGCGCCCAAGCTGCCCGTTTAGCGCTGCTGAAAACCCCGCTCGATCAGGGTCAATAAGAGCATGCACAAACCCATCAGCACCACCGCCAAGACCACGGCTTCATAAAAAGGCAACGCGCCTGGCCTACCCAGGCGCTCGTAGATGGCCAGAGAAAGGGTGGCCCATTCGGGGCGTTGCAGGGTCAGGGTGGCGCCAAACTCGCCCATAATCGCGGCCAGGGCCAGCGCCGCCCCGGAAAACGCTGATTTTTGCACCAGGGGCCACTCCACCCGTACAAAGCGACGCCAGGGACCCGCGCCCAGCACCCGAGCTGCCTCCACAACCCCTTTGGGCATGGCCCGCAAAGCGGGCAGCAAGGCCCGCCCCAACAAGGGGTAGCTGAGCAGCGCATAGGCTGCAATCAGAACCAGGAGCGAACCGCGCAACCCCGGATAGGCCAGCAGGTAGCCCAGTCCGATGGCTACCGGCGAGACCATCAGGGGTAGCAGGCCCAGCCCATCCAGCAAGCGGTGTCCGCGCCAGACCGCGTAGGCATACAGGACACCCAGGGGCAGCACCAGCAGAAGGGCCAGGCCAGCAAAACCCAGGGTGTTGAGCAGGGCCAGCATGCCAGGGGTGAAGTCGGGGTTGTGCCACACGCTCACCCAGGCCTGGGGTCGCTCGAGGGCCCGCAGCAGCAAGCTCCAGAGGGGGCTATAAAGCACCAGAAAGAACCCCCAAACCAGGAGCGCAAGACCCGCCGCTTTGCGGGGTGCCAGCGGCAAGGGGGTGCCATAGCCGCCAATGCCCAGGGCCAGCCGTTCTTGCAGGCGCAGATAGCCCGTCAAAACCACAAGGGTAACGGCCAGTTGCATCAGCACCAGGGCGGTGGCCTCGGGAAAGGCCAGCCGCTGGGCCAGGGCGTAATAGGTTTCGACCTCGAGCGTCGCCCAGCGGGGCCCACCCAGCAAGAGCGGCACCCCAAAACTGGTAAAGCTGTACAGGAACACCAGGCTGCCCCCCGAAAAAAGGGCAGGCCCCAGCAGTGGAATACCTACCCGCCAGTAGGCCCGCAGTGGCGTAGCACCCAGGGTGCGGGCAGCGGCCAGGGGGGTTTGCAGAGCCGGCAGCAAAGCCACCAGGGGCCGCAGCACCAGGCCCAGGTTATAGAGCACACTGGCCCACAGCAGCACCCAGGCGGTGCCATACAGGTTGAGACCCAGCACCCCCTTAGGCCCCACCAGGCTCAGGAAGCCCATCGCCACAACCAGGGTAGGCAGCACAAACGGCACGGTGGAAAAGCCCAGCAGAAACTCCCGCCCAGGAAAGCGATAGCGAAACGCATAGGCCAGTGGCAGGGCCAGCCCAATGCACAAGAGCGACGAGCCCAGCCCGTAGGCCAGGCTCCACACCAGCCGCGAAGCGTAGTAGGGGTTGGCCAAAGCCACCTGCAACCCCTCCCCCAAGCCAAGCGTCATAATGCGCCCCAGTGGATAAACAAGGGCCAGGGCCAGGAATAGCAGCACCGGCAGGGCCAGCCACCCGTGCAGGTTGGCGTGGGGCCTCGAGGTTCCCTTGGGGGTCTGCATACTTGAAAGGAAATGCCGATGGCCGATAGCTCATAGCCAGGGGGACACTTCGATTGGCCCCAGGGCTAACGTTATCCCACCAACGGGGCCCCTAGCGTGAAGAGCCTGAGCCCAATTTACCGCCGCGCCCTGACCGCATCGGCGCTTTGGCCTTGTACAACTACCTGCGTCCACTCTCGAATCCAGCGCTCACGGTTCTGGGCGATCTGCTGGGGCGAAAGGCGGGCCGGCTCAGAAGGCACCTCGGCGAAGCGGAACACCTCGGGCAAGCGGGCCTCGCGCCGGGCCGGGTAGACCCACATCTGGGTGGGGATGTTCTCCTGGGCTGGCCTGGAAATCAGCCAGTCCACAAAGCGCTGGGCCGCCCCCAGGTTGCGCGTACCCTTCAGGATGCCCACATACTCCACCTGGAAAAACGAGCTCTTGGGCAAAAACAGGTTGGCGGTAGGGGGCTCGGCAGGTTTGGGTTTAGCCTCGCTGTAGTAAAGCTCGGCCGCCGGGCTGGTGCTGTAGGAGACCACCAGGGGTCGATCGCCCCCGGCGCGGGTAAAGTGGGTGTAGTAGGCATCGCTCCAGCCGCTCACCACACGAACGCCGTTCTTGCGCAGGTCTTCCCAGAAGCCCAGGTAGCGGTCTTCGCCAAAAGCGGCTACCGTGGCCAGCAAAAAGGCCAGCCCTGGGGAGCTGCTGGCGGGGTTCTGCACCACCAGCAGGCGGGCAAACTCGGGCGAGGCCAGGTCGGCAAAGCGCTCGGGCAGGGGCTTGTCCTTGAAGTAATCGCGGTCGTAGTTGAGGGCCACGTAGCCGAAGTCCACCGGGGTGGCCCGGAAGGTCTGGTCGAGCAGGAGTTCGGGGCGCAGGGCCGGTAGTTCGGGGGAGCGGTAGGGTTGGAGGATGTCGGCCCGCAGGGCGCGGGAGAGCAGGGTGTTGTCGAAGCCGTAAATTACGTCCGCGATGGGCGCCCCTTTGCTCAGAATGGCCTTGTTGAGCATCTCCCCGGCATCGCCCCCCTTCAGAAAGCGCAGGCGGATCCCCGACTGGCGCTCGAACTGGGCTATCAGGTTTTTGTCCAGGGCCCAGCTATCGTGGGTCAGGACGGTCAGGGTAGTGGCCTGGGCTGCCGTAATCTGCAATCCCAGCACCAAAACACTTATCCACAGCTTTATCCACATAAAAATCCCCTCCTATCACCGGGAGGGGAACGAACCTGAGCGGCGGGTGGTTAGCCCCTGTCACGCTTCCTACGTCGGTGTTAGCCGATTCAGGTTCCAAGGGTATTTCTCAGCCTGCACAGTTGCGCAAGCACCCCCGGTGACAACTTTGATGATATTATCAAATTCTTCTACTGCAAAGCCTCAGCTTACGGTTTGCGTAGCCACCACCCAGAAGCGGGGGTACCTGGTTCGCAGTTTTTGGGCCACAAACCGGGCTTCCTCGGCATCGCGGGCCAGACCAAAGAGGCTCGAGCCCGACCCCGACATCAAGACCCCACGTAGCCCGGCTCGGCGCAGCTCGAGCTTCAGTTCCTGCAAATAGGGCACCAGCCGGAAAACCGGCTGCTCGAGGGTGTTCCAGTACGGGGGCTCCTCTCCAGCGCGAATCGCACCCAGGATGCCCGGCACGTCCAGCTCGGGCTGCCATTCCTCGGGGCGAAGCTCCCGGTAGGCTTCGGCTGCCGAGACCGCAATACCCGGATTGAGCACCACCACCGAGGCCTCGAGCGGTTCCAGCGGCCTCAGTTGCTCGCCCACCCCGCGCGCTTCAGCCAACCTGGCCTCGAGAAAAAACGGCACATCGGCCCCCAACTTCAGGGCCAGGGCAGGCAGGTTGACAGGGGCTGGATAAAGTTTCGAGAGCGCCCGCAATGCCGCCGCCGCATCCGAAGAGCCCCCACCCAGCCCGGCGGCCAGGGGGAGGTGCTTCTCCAGCACCACCTTCACCCCGCCCGGCCAGCCCACGGCGTTGAGATAGGCCACCACGGCCTTGTAGACCAGGTTATCGGGGTTGGCCGGCAGGTTAGAGCCCCGCACTTCCAGCTCCACCCCCTCGGGAATGGCCTCCAAAAAAAGCCGGTCGGCCACCTGCAAAGCCGCAAACACGGTGTGAAGCTCGTGGTAGCCATCGGCCCGCCGGCCCAACACCGAGAGGCCCAGGTTGACCTTGGCCGGGGCTAGGAGTTCCATACCCGCGCCAGTCCTTCCGCCAGCAGCAAATCCTCAGGGTAGGTGATTTTGAACATCCTACGGTCGCCCTCCACCAGCGCTACGGGGTGGCCTTGCCAGCGCACCAGCTGGGCATCGTCGGTGAACTCGAGGCCCTCCACCCGGGCTTTCAAATGGGCTTGCAGCAACACCTCGCGCCGAAAACCCTGGGGGGTCTGTACCAGCCGATGGTGCTCGCGGGGAATGACTGCTCCATACCGACCCGACTGCTCCTGCACCAGGGTATCGGGCACCGGAACCGCCAGGGTAGCTGCACCCGATGTCCGCACCTCGCTCAGCAAGCGCTCGACGGCGGCTCGCACCACAAAGGGCCGGGCCACGTCGTGCACCAACACAATTTCGCCCGTAGCCACCTGCACCAGATTGCACACGCTTTGCTGGCGGGTTGCTCCTCCCGGCACGGTCAGAACAGATAGGCCCGTGTCCTCAAACCCCTTCGGCAGAGCAACAATGATCTCATCGGCCCAGGCAAAACCCTCCAGTACCCACTCCAAAAGGGTTTTTTCGTCCACCTTCAAAAACGCTTTAGGCCCCCGCCCGATTCGCTCGCCCGAGCCAGCAGCAGGCAACAGTACCGAAACCTTCACGCCTGGAATCGTACCGTAAAAAGCAGGGAGACAGGCGACCCGGCAGCAAAGGCTTGGTGCTCCCGTCAATGTTGGCAGCTCGGTCTTGAATGCCCAAATCTCCATCTGGCCTTCATCTTGCGTGGTATTCTCTGGGGCGTGACGTTTTTTGAGGCATTCATTCTGGGGATGTTGGAGGGCCTGACCGAGTTTTTACCCATCTCTTCCACCGGCCACCTGACCCTGGCGGCTCACCTCATGGGCCTGGACATCGAGAACAACCCTTTTATCAAAAGCTTTGTGATTGTGATTCAGCTTGGGGCCATCCTGGCCGTGCTGGCGCTGTACTTCAAGCGCTTCTTGCGGGATATGGAGGTGTGGAAGCGCATAATCGTAGCCTTCATTCCTACCGGCATCCTGGGGTTTTTGCTGGCCGATGTGATTGAAAATGTATTCCTGGGCAACGACCTGATTGTGGTGGTGAACCTGATTGGGGTGGGTGTTCTTTTACTCTTTGTGGATCGCTGGCTGCAGCACCACAAGCGCTACGACGATGTGAACCAGATGCCCGTGCCTCAGGCGGTGTTGATTGGCCTGTTTCAGGCCATAGCCATGATGCCAGGGGTCTCGCGCAGTGGGGCCACCATTGTGGGGGGCATGACCCTGGGGCTCTCGCGCAAGGCAGCCGCCGAGTTTTCCTTCATTCTGGCCGTGCCCACCATGCTCTCGGCCACTGGATTTTCCCTGTTGCGCAACCTGAACGAATTCAGGGCGGACAGTTGGGGTCTACTGGCCGTGGGTTTCATCACTGCTTTTGTGGCGGCCCTGCTTACGGTACGCTGGTTGCTGGGCTTTGTGAGCCGCAATAGCTTTGTGCCCTTTGCCGTGTATCGCATTGTGATTGGCGTCGTGTACGCGGTGTTCTTTTTGCGCTAGTCGAGCTCGAGCTCGGCCATCTCCTTCCAGCGCGGCGCCCGGGGGTAATCCAGCCCAAACAAGTCCAGGATGCGCTGGGTGATGAAGGCCAGCAAGTCGTCTATTTGCCGGGGCTTGTGGTAAAAGCCCGGTGCAGCCGGCAGAATGGTGGCTCCGGCCTGGGCGGCCTTGACCATGGCCTCGAGGCTGGGCAAAGGCAGGGGCGCCTCGCGCGGCACCAGCACCAGGGGGCGGCGTTCCTTCAGGGTAACGTAGGCCGCACGGGTCAGCAGGTTGTCGGCCAGGCCATAGGCCACCTTAGAAAGGGTGGTCGCGCTACAGGGCACAATCACCATGCCCACAGTGCGAAAACTGCCCGAGGCCACCGCCGCGCCCAGGTCGCTGCTGCGGTGTACCACGTGGGCCAGGGCTTCCACCGCCTCCACGCTTTGCTCGGCTTCCTCCACCAGCACCCGCTTGGCCCCCTGGGTCATCACCAGGTGGGTCTCGAGGCCCTGAATACGGCGCAGGGTTTGCAACAGGTCGAGGGCATAGGGCATCCCGGAAGCCCCCGAAAGCCCCACCACCAGACGCTTGGGTACGCTCATGGGCCAAGTGTACTGGCTGGCAAGGCTTGCAAATGCAGCACGGGCCGCAGGTGCATGCAGGCCAATCCGAGACTTTTACTCTCGCCATCCACTTTGTTTGAGCTTTAGCATTGGGCCATCAGCCGCGGGCTTCCGGCCCTTCTCAATCTTCTTCGGGTGGCTGCCAGGGCATCCCGCTAAAGAACTCCCGCACCAGCCGACCCACCAGTCCCCCCAAAGCCAAGAGAGCAATCAGGTTGGGAATGGCCATCAGACCGTTCAGGGTATCGGCCACACTGGTCAGGGCTGCCAGCCCCCCCAGCGGCCCCACAAAGGCAAAGGCCACAAAGGTCAGGCGGTAAGGCCAGCGGATGCCCTCGCCAAACAGATAGGCCGCCCCTTCCTCGCCATAAAAGCCCCAGGAAACCATGGTTCCCAGGGCAAAAATAGCCAGCATCAGCCCCAGCACTGCCACCCCCAGGGGATGCTCGGCAAACAAGAAGCGGGCAGCTTCTACCCGGTCGCCCCCCAAAAAGCGCTGCCAGAGGCCACTGGCAATAAAGGTCAGGGCCATCAGGGTGGTTACCCCCAGGCTCACGAGCATTTCGGTTAGGCCCCAGAAGCCCTGCCGCACCGGATGGTCGACCTGGGCCTGGGCGTGGGCGATGGCTGCCGAGCCCAGCCCCGCTTCGTTGGCAAAAATGCCCCGCCCCACGCCTGCTTTGAGAATTTCGGCCAAGCCCAGCGACACGGCAGCGCCGGCAGCGCCCCCAGCAGCAGCCTGAAAGCTAAAAGCCGAGGAGACAATCAGGGCCAGCGCACCAGGAATATCCCCAAGGTGGATCAAAAGCAGGGGCAGAATCCCCGCCAGGAACAGGAGCAGCTTGAGCGGTACCATCACCTGGGCAAAGCGGGCAATCAAGCGAATGCCCCCGGCCAGCAGCACCCCTACCAGCAGTGCTACCAGCAAGCCGGTGATGGCCGGGGGTACATTAAACTCTTGTGCGAAGGCAGCACCCACCGCACCTGCTTGCGAAAGATTGCCAATACCAAAAGCAGCTATGGCTGTAAATAAGGCAAATAGCCCAGCCAACCAGGCAAACCGCCTGCCCAGGCCATAGCGAATGTAGAGCATGGGCCCCCCCATGACCGAACCATCGGTAAATTGGCGGCGGAAATGGACTGCCAGCACCGCCTCGGCGAACTTGGTGGCCATGCCCACCAGATAGGCCACCCACATCCACAGCACCGCCCCAGGCCCGCCCATCAGCACGGCACCCACCATGCCGATGAGGTGGCCGGTTCCGATGGTGGCCGACATAGCGACCATAGCGGCCTGAAAGGGCGTGATCTGGCCCCCGAAGCTCTGGAAGCGCTCGCGGATGGCCCCAAACGTCTCACGCAGGGCGATACCCAACCGGCTGAACTGGGGAAAGCCGGTGCGAAAAGAGAGATAAAGGCCCACCAGGATAAAGATGAGCATCATCCATTCGCCGTAAACGGCCCGGTTGACAAAATCGTTGAACGCAAGAATATCCATAGCTTGCCCTTGTATTACCTGGCCTCCGGCCAGGCTTCTACCAGTATTCCCCGACCCAGACGCAGTTGACGCAAGTCGCGCTCAAAAAGCCCCAGCCGGCCCTTCATGTTGGTGCGAGGCTCGGCGCGCAGGGTGGTCTCCTGGCTTTTGGTACGCAGCCGCACCCGGAACGGGCCTCCCAGCAAACCTTGCCACTGTGCATATAGATCTTCGTCTATCACCGCCACCCCCTGCCCTCCGCCGTATAAAGAGAGTACTACCAGGGGTTCGGGTCTGATTTCCAGGTGCAACCGGGCCTCGAGCAGCCCCTGCCGCAAGAGTTTGCTGAGTACCTGGGCGGTCTCGAGGGGCGAAAGACGCGGGTTCATAAGGGTTTTTGCAATGCTCTGCCCCTGTGCGTAGGTGAGCACTGCCAGCTCCAACGGGCTTAGCTTGGTCTTCTCCGGTGCCCCCTTTCCCCTGAGGATCAGGCCCCAGTTCTCGGGCAGGCTGATTTCCTTCCAGGCTTCAAACTGGTGCAGGATGAGCTGGTGGGTCTCGAGGCTGGGCTCAATGCTGCGTTCCTGGGTTTGCCTTTCGGACTCGAAGCGAAACGGCGCCGATTGAACGCCGGCCAGAAGCTCGAGGGCCTCCAAACCCCGCAGCGAACCTGCTTCAGCATGTACCGGATGCCCTCCAGACAAGTAGATACACCCTGAGAAGTTGGGGTGCTCAATGAACAAAGCCCCACCCCTGGCCGCTCCCATAAGGGTCTCCAGGAGCCGCAAAAGGGGAAACTCCGCCAGGTTACCGCTCAACACTCTCTCGCCTCCCGTAGCTTGAAAACCCGCTTGTGCTCCTATAATCGGGCGCAAGGTTATTGTAACCGCAAGAAGCTCAATCGCCTGGTTCAAATGGGCCAGGTATACGTCCAGGACAGGATTACCCGGGACTACCTCCATTGGGAATTGGCACAAGGCTTGCGATAAGCTATGAGCTGCCCATGTCGAACGTTCTGGTTTTGCACGGTTTTACCTCTCACCCCGTCCTGACCATGGGGCCGCTGCCCGAAACGCTGCGGAAGGCCGGCTTCAACGTTGCTCAACCCGCTCTTCCCGGCCACGGAACCAGGCCCGAAGACCTGCGCGGCGTACGCTGGCAGGACTGGCTCCAGACCGCCCGCGAGGCCTACCTGGCGCTGCCGGAACCCAGGGCTGTGGTGGGGCTCTCCATGGGCGGCCTGCTGGCGGGTTGGCTGGCCGCTGAACACAAAACCACCGCGCTGGTGGCCCTGGCGCCCGCCCTGGGGCTAAAGAACCGCATGGCCTACCTGGCCCCCCTGTTGCATTATTTCAAACCCTGGGCCTTCAGCACCGACCCTACCGAAGAGGCCAAAAGACGAGCCAAAAGCCCCAACTACCCCAACTTTCCCACCAGGGCGCTGGCCGAGTTGGTTGCCCTCCAGCAGCGTGTGCCGGAACTGTTGCCGCGGGTCTGGGCGCCTGCTTTGGTGCTCGAGGCTACCCAGGACGACACGGTACCCGAGGCCGCCGTGCGCCGCTATTTTGCTCTTATCGGCGGCCCGCACAAGGAGTACCGTAGCTACCCCAGCCAGCACGACATGCTCTTAGACCCCCTGGCCCAGCAAATCTCCGACGATATTGCGGCCTGGCTACGGGAAAAACTCCCGGCGCAAAAATAGCAAACCCGTCTGGTAACCAGGAATTTCGGTATACACTGCAGTCCCTCTCAATGAGCCGCACATCGCAATTATGGGCAATCAACGTGCTTCAAACTATGCTGCAAAATAATACCAGATTCGGTTAGTTCGTCACCAAAGGGTGACGAACTAACCCGACCGAAGGGAGTGCTCTAGGATTCAAAAAGACAGCCTCTAGTGTTTTTGGTTTTGTAAACTGTCTTTTTGAATCCGGCATAAAAAGCCCCGCTCGAGCCCATCTGTTAAGACTTTCTCCATCGGCTAGCGGCGAACCTCGAGCTCGAGCTTCACGTTGCCCCGCCTGGTATGGCCCAGCACCTTTTTGACCACCAGGCTGCCCAGCCCTTCGGCCAGCAGGGTGTCGCCCTCGGTTAGTTCGTCCTTGGCCGAGGCGGTTTTGCCCCGCAACCTGACCTTGCCCGCCTTGACCCCCTGAGCAAAGTAGGTGCGCGAAACCCCGAAGCCTTTGGCCCCCACCACATCCACCCGCAGACTGGACACCACCACGCTGCGGGTGCGCTCGCGCACCTGGGGCAACTGCTCAGGGGTAGCGAGCTGGGCCTCGAAGCCGGCCTCTTGCAGGATTTTGAGCCCTTTTAGCAGCGTCGCCAGCAAAAAGCCCTCTTTGCTCTCTTCCAGGTCGCCCAGCAGACCCGGCTCCAATAGGGCCCGGAGCTTATCTTCCAGGGCCTCGAGGTCGCCCTCAAAGCGCAATAGCAACACCAGGGTAGGGTCGGCCACCGCCGGGATATGCTCGGGGAACAGCACCGCCACCCGACGGGAGGCCATCGGCAGGCCCCCAAAGGTCTCGAGGCAAACCCCCTCTTGCTTCGCCAGTCGGCGCAACTCGTCCAGCGCATCGGCCTCCATAAAGGGGGTCTGCACCACCCGTCCCCCCCGGGCTTTTTTCAGGTATTCCTGCATGATCTCCTCCATAGCTTTTCGCAGGTCACAGGTCTAAAGTCGCATATCGCGTCCAAAAGTAGTTCAACTGGCTGGGGTTCAACTCGAGGTGCCCATATATGTTTGTCACCCCACGGCGAGCACGTGTTACGCGGTAACGGTCTATGGTCGCTTGAGCGGCATTCGACCCGCCGGGTGAGCCGATATACTGCTGGACTTTTACCCCTGGCTACAGGCTATAGACCATCGACCATAGACATCTTTCTTTGCGCTTTCGACTATTTCAACCCCTCCACAGCCCCGCGTACACCCCCCCAAGGGCCATCAGCTCGGCGTGGGTGCCCAGCTCCACAATGCGGCCATTCTCCATGACCACAATCTGGTCGGCGTGCTGCACGGTAGAAAGGCGGTGGGCCACGACCACCACTGTACGACCCCGACGGACGGCTTCCAAAGCCGCTACCACCTGCCCCTCGCTCTGCTTATCCAGGGCGCTGGTAATCTCGTCGAGCAGGAGAATTTTGGCCTCGCGTAAGAGCGCCGCCGCAATTGCCAGGCGCTGCCGCTGTCCCACCGAGAGCCCGCCCCCTTCGTCATCCAGCAGGGTTTGCAGGCTTACCTCGGGATATAGGCCCACAGTCTGCAGGGCATTTTGCATGGCCTCCGGGCTTGCGCCCGGGGCCAGCACCGCCAGGTTTTCCTGTACAGTTCCGGCAAAGAGCATGGGCTCCTGGGGCACCCAGGCCATGCGAGCACGCAGCCAGGCGGCATCGTAGCTTTGCAGGTCGCGTCCGTCCAGCAAAACCTGCCCTTCGCTCGGCGGGTAGAGGCCCAGTAGCACCCGCAGGAGGGTGCTTTTGCCCGCCCCCGAGGGCCCCACAATAGCGGTGAAGGAGCCAGGCTCCAGGCACAGTTTCAGGTTTTGCAGGGTGGCCGTACTGTCCGGATAGCTATAGCTCAGGTGGCGAAGCTCGAGCCTCCCCTCCAGGGATTCGGGGCGAAGCGCACCCATGGGGGGCGCATAGGGAAGGCCCAGCAAGTCCACCACACGGGCCGCCGCCCCTTCGGCCTGGGCAAACCCGGTGCCCACCCGGCTCAATACTTGCAAGGGGGCAATGGCCAAGGCCAGCAAGGTCAGGAACGCGGTCAGGTCGCCGGGGGTCATCTGCCCCCGCTGCACCGCACCCACCCCCAAAAAGAGCAGCAGGCCCAAAAGCAAGGTGGTAGCAAGCTGTCCCAGGGGCAGATTCAGGGCCGCAATCAGGCTGCGGGTACGCCCCAAGCGGTATTGTTGAAGGTTGCTATGGCGAAACCGGGCGCGCATGAAGTCTTCGAGGTGCAAGGCCCGAATCAGCTCCAGGCGCCCAAACCCTTCGGCCATGCGGCCAGCCAACCGCTCCAGGGCGGCCTGGGTACGCCGGCTGTAATGGGTCACCCAGGTTCCAATCCAGCCCAGCAGCAGCGCCATCGGTAACAGCACGAGCAGCAGGTACAAGGTGAGTTCGGTGTAATGGAGCAGGAGTTGCCAGAGCAAAGCCAGGAGCAGAACCCCCTGCCCCAAAAGACCCCCCAGGCTGTAGAACAGGAAACCCTCGAGCTCCTTCAAATCGGCAATGAGGCGCCCCGTCAGCCCACCGGGCGAAGTCGGCAGGGCCATCAGGTGGGTCTTGAGCAGGTGCTCGAAGACCCGCTCCCGCCAGACTGCCGGAACCTTAACCGAAAGGTAGCCCATAAAGGCTTCCAGCGCGTACCCACTCACCACCAGCAGCAACAATAGCCCCGCTCCCACCCAGAGCACCTCGCCCAAACGGTCAAACTGCCCTGCCAGCACCTGGTCAAAGAGCGGCTTGACCACCCGGCCCGGCAGCCAGGCTTGCGCCACAGCGGGCAAAACCGCCAGCCCTGCCGCCAGCAGGATGTGTGGCCAAAAAGAGCGCAGGAGTCGGAGGAGGTTCATATAGAGGGGATAGGGGGCAGGGCGATGGAGGCTAAATGCTCAGGCGCAAAAACTCGACTTCAGGAGTTGGCCAGCACATACGCCACCAGCTTATCGGCTCCGGGCTCTGCTTCCAGGCGCCTTAGCTTGGCCCGAACTTCCTGGGCCCGCTGGGGAACTAGCAGTTCCAAACCAGCCACCGCCACCTCGGTGGGGCTAAAGACTCCGCGCAGCTCCGGGAAAACCCGCTCATTCAGCCACTGATTCGGCAAGGCCAGGTGGGGAATGCGCGAGACCAGGCCCCGCACAAACCTTTGCTTGAAGGGCCGGGCCCCGGGCAGGCTCAGGAGCCAGTGCCAGAGACCCTCCAGCGGCAGCATCTCCGGCTTGTGTAAGGGTAACAGCACCAGCGAGGGGAGGCCGGCCAGGGCCAGCTCGAGGGTGTTGGTGCCGGGAATGGTAATGGCCAGCGAGGCCCGGCGCATGGCCGCATAGCGCTCAGGTTCATCCAGCACGGCCACCTCGAGGCCATGCAGGGTACGCAAACCCGTCCCTTCCCAGCTAGCCCCCACACCCCCGATGTCCTGCACCCGATGCGCTTGCAAAGCCTCCGCCACAACCGCTTCTGGTAAAAGGCGACTCTTAACCCAGGCAAAGCGAAGCTGTGGCTTCTCTTTCGCCATCTGTTCCGCTGCCGCCAGCAAAAACCCCAACAGGTAGCGGGCTGCAAAAGGGCGGCTGCCCGCAAACAGCAACACATCGGCGGGCTGGGTGGGTTGCCTGGAGGCTTGGTTCAGGGCATCCACCACCAGATTTCCTACCACCACTACGCGGCTAGGGTCTACTCCCCGGGCTTGCATGGCGCTTTTGGTGCGCTCAGAGTCGACCAGCACTGCCCGCAGCCCGGGGTGATGGGCCTTGGCATCGAAGGTATAGGAAAAAGCCGGATAGCCGGTAGCCCTGCTCAGCAGAACCGCATCGCGCGGGGCGCCCCCCAGCATCAGCACCAACCCCCGCCCTTTGGCTTTTCCCCGCAGAAGCCTGCGGGTCAGCTCCGAGCGCCCCGAGATCGCATCGAGCTCGAGCGCTTTGGCTTTGGTTTGCTCCGTTCCGGCGGCAAACTGATCCCGGATCAGAAAGAGCTCAATCCGAGCTCCCGGTGCTTCTCGTCGCAAGCGCGACAGCACCGGCGGCACCCAGGTCGAAAGCTCGCCAGGGCCGTTGGTCAGGAGCAGGATTTCATCCAGCATGTTGCGCTCGGTTCGGCGTCATTCCAGCATCTAGCCGCAGGTTTTTGCCCAAGCATCGGCATCTAGCTTTGAACTTTATGTGCAGCTTGCTGGACTGCATTACCCCTCAAAACTCGGCTCCCCCCGCACAAAACCCGACAGGTTGCGTCTGGAAGGGGCTGCCAAAAAGGCCTTCAGGGTTCGCACCTCTTCGGTATCGGGCAGGTTGTCGAGGGGCCTGCCTTCGCGTACCGCCCGGAAGGCTTGCTCGAGGGCCCGGTAGCGCTCGCCGCTCACCCCGGCCCGACGTAAACCCACCGTATTCAGGCGGTAATGCAGCGCCGGGCTGCCCTCCGCCAGCGAGAACGGCAGGACATCCCGGGTGGGTTTGGAGAGGGCCCCCACCATGGCCCGGGTTCCAATGCGTACAAACTGGTGGATACCGGCCAGCCCCCCCACCACAGCATAATCGCCGATCTCCACATGCCCTGCCACGGCCACACTCTGAGTCAAAATCACCCCGTTACCCACCTGGGCGTCGTGCCCCACGTGCACATGGCCCATCAGGTAGCAATCCGAACCCACACGGGTGGGCTGTTCTTCTCTGGTGGAACGGTGCAGTATCACCCCCTCACGCAAGACCGTGTTGGCCCCCACCTCGAGCCAGGTCTCCTGGCCGCGAAAGCTCAGGTCTTGCGGCTCCCCCCCCAGCACCGCGTGTGGCCCTACCTTGACGCCTACCGCCAGCCGCACAAAGGGGTGGATCACCGCATGGGCCCCAATCTCGACCCCGGGGCCAATCTCGCAGGGCCCCTCAATCACCGCATAGGGCCCTACCTTCACATCGGAGGCCAGCAGGGCCCGGGGCGAGACCACCGCGGTGGGGTGGATGGCCAGCCGGCTCACGAGACCGCGCCCCCTGTGTCGGAGCGTAGCACAAAAGTCAGGGTGGCCTCGGCCCGCAGTTCGCCTTCCACCCGGGCCTCAACCCTGACCTTGCCCAATCCCCGCCGGTAGGCCAGCAGTTCCCCCTCTAAGATGAGGGTATCGCCTGGGATCACCGGCTTCTTGAAACGGGCCTCCTCAACCCCCACCAAAAACACCAGCCCCCCGGGCCGGTACTCGGGCTGCTGGGTGACCACCGCCACCGAGCCTTGGGCCATGGCCTCAATCAGCAGCACCCCCGGCATGATGGGGTAGCCCGGAAAGTGCCCCTGATAGTGGGGTTCGTTGAAGGTCACGTTTTTAAGGGCCCGAAAGCGCTTCTCGTCGGCTTCCAGAACCCGGTCTATCAGCAAGAAGGGGTAGCGATGGGGCAGAAACTTGAGGATTTCGTAAATGTCCACGGCTTAATACTAAGGGTTTGGCGCGAGGGGGAAAAACCGCCCCACCGCAGTAGATGACGTTTTTTGGTTTACTTTGGGCTTTCGGCGTTCTGAGCTGGCTTTTTAGCGGGTCATTACCGGTTGCAAAGCGTGGGAGAGCTCGAGGGCCAGCTCGAGGGCTTGCAGGTCGTCCTCGAGGGTGACCAGCGAAGGCTCTCCTTTTTGAATCCTATCCACAAAATGCTTAAGCTGGCGGCGCAAGGGATTATCGTTGTGGATGGCAATGCGCTCGGTCTGTACCTGGGTGCGCCCGTTGGGCTCCACCCGGTCGGGGTCGGGTTGTACCGGTGGCGAGCGGTGCAGCGACAGTTCGGTAAACTCACTGTTAAAATCCAACCGCAGCACCTCGCCGGGCTGGGTAATGGTCAGGGAGCGTTCAGCCTGAGGGGAAATACGGCTGGCCGTAAACAGGGCCCGCGCGCCCGAAGGGAAATCCACCACGGCCTGGGCAAACTCGTCCAGCCCTTCTACCTGCCGTCCCACCACGCTGTAGCGCAGCGGCTTTTCCCGCAAAAGCAACAGTACCAGGTCCAGGTCGTGGATCATCAGGTCGAGCACCACCCCAATGTCGCGTATACGTCGGTTGTTGCCCATGCGGCGGGCCTCCAGCACCCAGGGGGTGTTGACCATATTCATGAGGTCGCCCACCGCTCGGTAGAAGCGCACAATATGCCCTATCTGCAAAATCACCCCCCGCTGTTCGGCCAACCGTACCAGCTCCCGCGCCTCATGCATGGTGCGGGTCATGGGCTTTTCCAGCAGCACATGTACCCCAGCCTCTAAAAACATTCGGGCCTGCTCGTAGTGAAAGGAGGTCGGCGACGCAATCGAGACCGCCTGCACCCTGCCCAGCAGGTCCTCCGGGCTGGCATAGGCCGGTACTTCCAGATCCTGCTCGATGGCGGCCTGGCGAAAAGGATCGGGGTCGGCCACCCCTACCAGCCGAACCCCTGGCAACCCTGCATAGACCTGAGCGTGGTACGTGCCCATCACCCCCACGCCCACAACGCCCACATTTAGCTCCATAGAATCCTCGTAACGTGATGCACAAACCCTGCGTTCCAAGCAGGATGATACACTTAACTCCTATTTACAACCAATTTTTGGGGGGCTGGCCTTTAGCAATGGCTCAGGAAAGTCACAGCCTTGTGAAAAGAAGGCCCCCAAACCCTGAGGGCAGTGGGTCATCCGGCCAAGAAATTAGCTCTGGAGTAGCTTGGCCAGCTCCACATGCAGCCGATGGGAACTGCGGTGCGCCACGAAACGGCCCAGGTAGGGCCGACCGGCCAGGTACAAATCGCCCAGAAAATCCAGGGCCTTGTGCCAGACCGGCTCATGCAGCATACGGGGGGTATTGACAAAGCTGTGCTCGCTAAAGACCAGAGCGTTATCCAGTGAGGCTCCTTTAATGAGCCCGCGGGCCCGCATGGCCTCCACCTCCTGTAAAAAGCCAAATGTGCGGGCCGAGGCCAGCTCTTCCAGCGGCGTAGGTGGGCACTCTACCTGCTGGTAGCCGATTTTGGGGTGGGTGAAAAGAATGGTGACGGCCAGGGAAAAACCCTCGGCCGGCTGAGCCATTACGCTGCTGCGCCCCTCCTCCACCCGGATGGTTCCAGATACCGAAACCGGTGGGGGGCCCAGCGCCGAAAAGCCCTCCAGGGCCGTCATCCATTCCCTGGCGCTGCCATCCAGGATGGGAATCTCCGGGCCGGTTACCTCAACCATCAGGCCCTCCCAGATGCCCCGAATGTAGAAGGCTGCCAGCAGGTGTTCAACCGTCATCAAGCGCTGGTGCTGGTAGCCCAGCACCGTGCAGCGCGTAGTGTCAATTACAGTAGAAGCCAAAGGGCGAAACTCGAGCCCCCCCACCCGAAAACGCACCGGCCCCTCGGCTGGATGAAACCTTACCGAGCTGGGTTCGCCACTGTGGAGGCCTATGCCACGAATCGTCATTGGGGTTCCAGTCAAATGATGTCAGAGGTTATTTTTGCAGCTGCTCTTTCAAGAATTGCCGCAGACTGCGCTCCGCCGTTGCCAACCAGTCCAGCACGGCCAGGCGCCGCCAGTGCTTCCGGAGGGGCTGGGCAGGAATGCCGCCGGCCCAGGTCTCGCCCGGAGGTACGTCTTTCGAAATCCCGCTGCCGCCCGTTAGCCTGGCTCCTTTACCTATCCGCACATGGTCGGAGAGCACCACCCACCCACCCATCAGCACGTCGTCCTCCACGACCGAGCTGCCACCAATCGCGCTACTACCCACCATCACCACACCTTTGCCAATTTGGACGTTGTGGCCGATATCGGTCAGGTCGCCGATTTTGCTTCGGGCCCCGATGCGGGTCTCCCCTACCACGCTGCGCTGTACCACGCAGTTGGCCCCCAGCTCGACCCCATCCTCCAGGACCACCCGGCCAGTGTGGGGCAGCCGTTCTCCATTCTGAAACCCAAACCCCGCCACCCCCAGGACAGAACCTGCCCCAATTTTGCAATCCGCGCCAAGCCAGGTATTGCGGTAGAGGGTTACCCGGGGCTCGAGCACCGTCCGGGGGCCCACCTCCACCCCCTCGCCCACATAGCAGTACGGTGCAATTACCGCTCCCGCAGCCACTCGAGCTCCCCGGCACACCAGTACATACGCCCCAACCGAGGCGGTGGGGTCTACCTGAGCCCCGGCTTCGATGGTGGCGCTGGGGTGAACCCCCACACCGGCCCAGGTTTCGCGCTCATCAAAAAGGGCCAGGACCCGCGGCCAGGCTTGATGTACCGCCGACACACGAATCCGACTGATGGTATCTGGGCAAGGGCTGGTTTCGTCCAGTATTAAAGCTGCACCACTGGCCAGGGCAACCTCGAGATACCTCGCCTCGCGCACCACCGCCAGCTCGCCCGGCCCGGCCCGGTCGGGGGCTGCCAGGCGCTGAATTTCTAGATCGGGGCCCTCAAGGTGCCCCCCAACCTGCCGGGCAATTTCAGAGAGCAACATAGGCTAGCCGATAGCCTTGCAGGACATCAATGGCCAATGGTCGATAGTCCATAGCAAGTGATGCAAAGCCCATAACCTTTTTGACTTTCAACGCTAGGCGCTCGACCCCTCCGGCTTTTGGCTCAGCATTACCGCTTCAATACGTTGTCGGAGGTGACCAGGGCATCGCGCAGCACATGCAACATGTCCAGCGCCTTACCCGTGCCCAGCGCCACCGCTTCCACCGCATTTTCGGCCACCACCACCGGTACCCCCGTGGCCTCCTGGAGCAACAGGTCCAGGTTGCGAAGCAAGGCCCCCCCACCGGTAAGCAAAATGCCCCGGTCGATGATATCGGCCACCAGTTCAGGCGGGGTGGTCTCGAGCACGCTCTTCACCCCCTGGACGATTTTCTCCAGGGGTTCCTTCAAAGCATCCACCACATCGTCGGTGGTCACTTCAATGCTCTTGGGCAGGCCCGAAATCAGGTCGCGACCACGGACTTCGGCCACCGCACCCTGATCACCAGGCGAACGCTTGGCGGCGCCAATTTTGATCTTGAGCTCTTCCGCCGTGCGTTCTCCGATCAACAAGTTGTACTTATTACGGATGTAGCGAATGATGGATTCGTCGAACTCGTTACCAGCAATCCGCAGACTCGTGGCGCGCACAATGCCACCCAGCGAAATCACCGCAATATCACTGGATCCCCCCCCAATATCCACCACCATGCTGCCGGTCGGTTCAGCAATCTTGATACCAGCCCCAATGGCCGCCGCCAGAGGTTCGTCGATCAGGTAGGCCCGCTTGGCACCGGCCTCCACAATGGCCTGTACCACCGCCCGGCGCTCCACCTCGGTTACCCCCGAGGGCACCCCCACCATCACCTGCGGTCTGAAAAAACGCAGGGGGGGCAGCACTTTTTTGATAAAGAGGGTGAGCATCCGCTCAGTTAGGGTATAGTCAGCAATTACACCATCCTTGAGCGGGCGGGCCGCCACGATGTTGCCAGGCGTGCGCCCCAGCATCCGGTAAGCTTCGGCCCCCACCGCTTTGACCTCCTTGGTGTCGCTCACCATCGCAATGACCGAAGGCTCTCGCAGCACAATACCTTTGCCACGCACATAAATCAGCACCGAGGCGGTGCCCAGGTCAATACCCACATCTTCCCCACGAAACGAGAACATCCCAGCCATAGCGCTTCATTGTACAGGTTTGCATTAGAAGCGCAAAACACAGCGCCTGGCCACTAAAGCGGTTCTGGGAAGGAACCCAGCAATCTCCTGGCGCAAAAAACTGTACAGAAGCAATTTTTACCACCAGGATTAGCAGCGAATATAGAGGGAGCCGCGATAGTTGAACAACCCGTTACCACAAGCCAGGTGCCAAAGAGATATCAATCTGCAACAAGATCCGCCCAACCGAAGCAGTGTTGCTGATTAGGTATTTGTGGCCTCGAGCGCCCTCAAGGCAAGTCTTCTGGGTAGTTGGCATTAATAAACAAATACCGCCCAAAACGATCTTCTAGCTCGGCCTTGTCCAGCGCCACATGGGGAATGCTGTGTAAAAGCGCCTGCATTTTGAGTTCCCCGGCCCCCAACCTGCGCAACACCTCGGGCTCGAGGGACTTATGATACAGCGATCCAAGCGGCTCAAAAAAACCACGCTCGACAGCCACCACAGCCAGGCTTCCGGGCTTTATTTGCCCCAACATAAAATCCCAGAAGTCTGCGTTGAAAAAAGGCTGATCACAGGCTGCAACCGCCACCCAGTCGTGTTTGGCGTGAGCTAGCGCAGCATGAAGCCCGGATAGGGTATCGCCACCCCGCCGAAGATCCTGGTATACCGTCCCAAAGCCAGGGTAGGGGCGGTTGGCTACCACAAAGACCTCCGACGCCCCGCTCATCGACTCCAGCACCCATCCGATCAGGGGCTTACCTCGGTACACATACAAAGCCTTATCCTGCCCAAATCGGCTGGAAAGCCCTCCCGCCAACACTGCCCCGCTCCAGGTCGCTGGTTTCATCTTGCTATCATCATAATGTCCTGTACAGGCTGACCCGCCGACCTGGCTATCATCTCATAATCAACCCATATCCACCACCAGTATTTGCTGGGGGCCCACAAAATCAAGCCAAAACCTCGCGTCTATCAGCCCGGCACAGCGCCAATCAAACCGCATGCCCCCGCTTCGAATATTTAGAACGGTACTCGCTTAAGCGCTGACATTCTCATGACATATTTGGCCGACTGTTATGGTTGGGGGTCAGGATACCCCTACCCGGCTTGAAAAGGCCTAGTAACTTTGCGTTTGACAAGGCCTTGACGCACACCAGCCATACTTTAGGTCGGAGGTAGCAAGAATGAAGAAAGTCCTCGTTGCAGTTCTAGCTCTGTTTAGCCTGGCCCAAGCCCAGCAGATCCGCGCCGATGGGTCTTCCACGGTGTATCCGATTACCCAATCGGTGGCTGAAGAGTTCAACATCGTGCGGCCCGACGTAAAGGTCACGGTAGCCTTTTCGGGTACGGGGGGTGGCTTCAAAAAGTTTTGTGTAGGTGAAACCGATCTGCAAAACGCCAGCCGACCCATCACCAAGGCAGAAATTGAAGAGTGCCGTAAAAATGGCATCGAGTACATTGAACTTCCCGTAGCCTTTGACGGCCTCACGGTGGTGGTAAACCCCCGAAACACCTGGGCACAGTGCTTAACCGTAGCCGAGCTGAAAAAAATCTGGGAGCCCGATTCCAAAGTGTCCTTCTGGAATCAGGTACGCCCCAATTTCCCTGTGCGCCAGCTTGTTCTGTACGGTGCGGGCACCGACTCCGGTACCTTTGATTACTTCACCGAGGCCATCAACGGTAAAGCTAAGGCCATCCGCAAGGACTTCTTCCCATCTGAAGACGACAACGTGCTGGTGCGCGGGGTCGAGGGTAACGTTAATGCCATGGGCTTCTTTGGCTACGCCTACTACGTGGAAGAAAAGGGCAAGCTCAAAGCGCTGGCCATCGACAACGGCAAGGGCTGCGTTGCGCCTACCGATGCCACCATCAACAACGGTACCTATGCGCCCCTTTCGCGGCCCCTGTTCATCTACGTGAACCTCAAAAGCCTCAACGAAAAGCGCTCTCTGCAGGATTTTATGAACTTCTTGCTGACCAACAGCCGTGCCCGCACCGCTATTCGCAAAACCGGCTATGTGCTTCTGCCCGATGAAGCTTACCGCATTGGAAAGGTGCTGGTAGACAAGCGGGTTAAGGGTACGGTTTTTAGCGGTATTGAACCCGGTACCCCCCTGGTCGAAATCATGAAGAAGCTCGAGGCTGAGGCCAAGTAGTCTTACTACCCCTGCCCTCCACGCGGAGGGCAGGGTATTATTTTGAAAGTTAAAAGAGTAGAAGACTTGTATGAACACATCCACTTCAACGACATGGGCTTCCAAAAAGCCGGGCCGAAGCCCTGGGGAACGGCTGGTCGAGGCTATACTCTTTGCAACTTCGCTGGTTTCAGTGCTCACCACCGCTGCAGTGATAGTGGTGCTTTTTAGCGAGACATTTCAATTTTTTCTTCGCGTACCCCTAACCGAGTTTTTGTTTGCCCCGGAGTGGACCCCGCTTTTTGCCGAGCCCCGATATGGCATTGGTGCATTGCTGGCCGGCACTTTTTTATTCACAGCCATCGGTCTGGTGATAGCCATTCCGCTAGGTCTGCTCACGGCTGCCTATCTTGCCGAATACGCCCCCCATGAGCAAAGCATCAGGGTCAAAGGGATCATGGAACTGCTCGAGGGCGTACCCACAGTGGTTTTTGGCTACTTTGCCCTGCTGTTCTTAACGCCCATACTGCAAAACCTTATTCCCGGCCTAAACCTCTTCAATCCCATTTCGGCCGGTTTGGTTTTGGGTTTTGCAATTTTGCCCTATATCTCCAACGTAGCCTCCGACGCCATGATGGCTGTACCGCGCAGCCTGCGCGAAGCCGCTTATGCGCTGGGCGCAACCAAGTTTGAAGTGGTCACTAAGGTGGTTTTTCCTGCCGCTGTTTCGGGCATTGTGGCGGCCATCATCCTGGCTACCAGTCGGGCCGTCGGTGAAACCATGATTGCGGCCATTGCGGCTGGGCAGCGCCCCATCCTTACCCTGGATCCACGCGAGACCATTGCCACCATGACCTCTTACATCGTGCAGGCCGCCACCGGCGACCAGCCGGCAGGTTCGCTGGCCTCGCGCGCCCTTTTCTCCGTAGGGGCCACCCTCTTCCTGCTCACACTGGGCTTCAACATACTCGCCCAACGCATTGTAGAGCGCTACCGCGAGAGGTACGAATAATGCAACGAGGCCTTATCCAAGATTCGTCGCAAAATCCGCAGAAGCAGCAGCGCGACCGCATCAATCGCGTCTTCGCTCGAGCCGTAGTCGTACCCACCGTAATCGCTCTCGCTCTGATCGCGGTCTTGCTTCTCGATACGCTCTACGACACCGTCTCGGTTCAGGTCGTAGAGGTTACCGAAACAAGTGGAAAGAGCTTCGCGCTTGGTCAAGCCCTGACCGCTGATCAGGTAATCCGGCTCGAGCTCGCTGCTCAAGGCAAATCCGAGCAAGAAATTGCTGCCTTCATGAGCGACCCTGATGAAATGCGGATTTTCCGCTTGCGCAACCGCGTTGAGTTGATGTGGGCAACCCAGGATGGCCCCTTGCGTTGGGTAGTGAGCAGCCTGGACGACACCCGCATAAAAAACTTGAGCCTAATAGAGGGTTTACGTCAGTGGAACGAGCTCAAGCAGAGTTTGAATGAAAACCAGCAACTCCGGCTCAACCCCTGGCTCGACTACTCTTTTCTAACCCGTGACCCTTCTCGCAACCCCATCTCTGCTGGACTTCGCGTGGCGCTGTTCGGCACCATTTGGTTACTCACCATGACCCTTTTGATAAGCATCCCGATTGGGGTGGGCACCGCCATTTATCTCGAGGAGTACGCACCCAAAAACCGCCTTACACGGTTTATCGAGGTCAACCTGCGCAACCTGGCCGGTGTTCCGAGTATTGTGTTCGGGCTGTTGGGATTGGCGGTATTTGTTCGAGGCATGCAGCTTGGCCCAACCCTAATGGCGGCAGCCTTGACCATGGCTTTGCTTATCATGCCCACCATTTCCATCGCAGCTCGGGAGGCCTTGAGGTCTGTTCCAGACTCCATGCGCTTGGCAGCATATGCGCTTGGCGCCACCAAGTGGCAGATGATTTCAAAAGTCGTACTTCCGGCGACCATTCCAGGTGTGGCCACCGGGGTCATTCTGGCGGCCGCTCGAGCGATTGGTGAAGCAGCACCTTTGCTAATGGTTGGTGCAGCCGCCTATGTGGCTTTCATACCCAGAGGGCCACTCTCCGAGTATACGGTTCTCCCGGTGCAAATTTACCTCTGGATTTCTGCCAACCTGAGTGAGTTTGCCAATACTGCAGCCGCCGGGATTGTGGTGTTGTTGCTTACGCTGGGCGGGCTATATGCCCTGGCCTTCTGGGTTCGGCGCAAGTATAGAGTGGAGTGGTAGACATGGTTCAGGAAGTTGCGATTGGTCACGAAACGGTACGGTGGGAGCCAGTGCCCGCCGAAGATGCGGTAGTTCAGGTGCAAAACCTCAACCTTTTTTACGGTAAGCACCAGGCCCTTTACAACGTATCTGTCAATTTTCCCCGCAACAAAATTACGGCAATCATCGGGCCTTCCGGGTGCGGAAAGTCCACTTTATTGCGCTCTTTGAACCGCATGAACGACCTGGTGCCAGGTGTGCGCTTAGAGGGCAAAGTAATTTATGAAGGGGTCGATATCTACGACACTCAGGTCGACCCTGTGGAAGTGCGCCGGCACATTGGGATGGTTTTTCAAAAACCCAACCCGTTCCCAAAAACCATTTTCGAGAATGTGGTATTCGGGCTTCGTCTACAAGGTCAGAAAACAGGCCTGGACGAGGTTGCGCAAAGGGCTCTAGAGCGAGCCGCTCTTTGGGATGAGGTCAAAGACAAGCTTGGTGAGATCGCTCTGCGCCTATCCGGTGGTCAACAACAACGTCTGTGCATTGCGCGGGCCATTGCCACCGAGCCGCCTCTGCTTCTTTTAGACGAACCTACCAGCGCCCTCGATCCCATCGCAACTGAGCGGATTGAGTCACTTTTGATTGAACTCAAGCAACATTACTCTCTGGTAATTGTTACGCACAACATGCAGCAGGCCGCACGCATTGCAGATCGTACTGTTTTTATGCACCTGGGCGTGCTTATTGAAGAAGGCCCTACCAATCAAATGTTCACCAATCCCAGAGACAAGCGCACCGAAGCCTACATCACCGGTCGTTTCGGATAAAACACCCGTTACACCAACGCCCGGCTAACAACCCGCCTGTTCGGAGTCGGTGGGTTCGCCGACAGCAAGGTTGAGTCCGTTGTACTTTTTTTGGCAAGCCTCAATGCCCTCAATAGCCCAAGCTTGCGCAGCCTCGGCAGCGGTCTTGATTACCTTTTCCATCAATCGAGCCTGCGCTGGATGAAAACCGGACAGTACCCAGTTTGCACCCTCCTCGGGCGTGGGAGGTTTACCAATCCCTATTCGCAGGCGGTGGAAATTGCGGGTACCCAGGTGGGCTGCAATAGATTCCAAACCGTAGTTGCCGGCATTGCTGCCCCCCACTTTGAAGCGCAACCTGCCCGGCGGCAAATCCAGTTCGTCGTGCACAACCAGTATTCGCTCAGGCGGAATCTTGTAAAACTGGGCCAGAGGTGCCACGGCTTCCCCGGTAGCGTTATAGAAAGTGGTGGGCTTGACCAGTAGACCTGAAACCCGCTCTCCGGAAGCCTTCAGAAACTCGATCTCAGCAATAAGGGCTTTGCCCTTGTGCCGGAAATCCGAAGCAAGCCGGTCGAGCACCCAAAACCCCACATTGTGCTTGGTTCGAGCGTACTGCAAACCCGGGTTTCCCTGTCCAACAATCAGGAACATGTCTAAAATGTCGAGGGCCGAAAGCCGGGAAAACCGCAGCCTTCGGCCCCTGGCACCGGGTTATGGGCCTACTTCTCCTCTTCGGTCTTGCCCTTCTTGATGACTTCCACTTCGGCGGGGGTGGCTGCGGCCTGGGCGGCCAGCTTTTCTGCATCTTCGGGCGGTACAATCGCCACAACGGTATCGCGGGGGTTCATAGCCAGCTTGACGCCCTGGGGCAGGGTTAGCTCGTCGGCGTGGATGCTGTCGCCAATGCGCAGGTTGCTGACGTCAACCTCAATATAAGGCGGAATGGCCTTAGGCGAAACTTTGAGCTGGATGTCGTTGTTGACAAGCTGGAGCACACCCCCTTCACGCACGCCCTGGGCGGTACCGACAATCTTGACCGGAATCCACATCTGTACAGGTTCATCCGAGAGGGCGTAGAAGTCTACATGGTCGGGGCGGCGACGGCGCTTGTCCAGGTTAACCTGGCGCACCAGGGTATCTACAGTTTTGCCGTTCTCGAGCTCGAGGGTAATCACGTGGTGGATGCCTGCGGCCATGAAGACCTTGTTAAACTCCTTGAGATCCACCGCCACTTTGTAGTTTTCTTGCCGATTGTAGACCACACCGGGCAGTTTGCCGGCGTCGCGCAGTGCCGAAGGATTTTCATTCCCACGGCTTTGAGCTTTGATGCGGTATTCCATTGCCTTCCTCCGAAACTTTCTCTTGGCTGCACATTGGCCAGTCCAGGATTTTGCTTTGGTCACACCACAGCATTCGTGTGGGGGTCAAAACACAAGCCTTCAAAGTGTACCATAACCCCTGGTCATTAGAAAAGCCGGATTTAGGGTAGTTGTGCCGCCATCAGTCGGGCTGTGGCCTGGTTCAGCAGGGCATGGCGGCTGCGTTTCAAGGCTTTGAGCAAGGCCTGACTTTATGATAAAAACAGAATACAGCTTTTTATAAGTGATACAAGAGGCCCTGTCCAGGGGTAGCAGCCCTACATGGTTGGGCAGAAAATCAAGTTCTGAACGTTTTTATAAATGAAATGGTCAAGCCGGCTAGACAAAAGAGCAATTATGTTTTACTCTTAGCTTATCCGAGTTGGTACAAAACCAAACGGGGGAAGGAATCAAACGTAGACGAACTGAAGAACTGACCGCAACGCACGAACGAGCCGCCCGAAACACCAAGCCCCTAGCAGAAGCGCCCCCGTGGCGCAGACCGAAACGGAAGTGGATGATGAAAAAGCTCAAGCTCCCCCTGTACCCCTATCTGGAAAGCATCTTTGGCTACCCCGTCGATGCCCCCCAGGTGGTGTTCTACTGGGAACCCGAAAACGAAAAGCTGATGCACGACGATGGCCTCGAGGGCAGTACAGCCAACGCCAGGGCCTATCTGTAGAAGCAGCGCAAGCTGAAGAAAGCAAGTTAAGCATCAAGGGTCAAGCGCCAGAAACCATTGCGGATAGGGCGCTGAACCACCAAACCCGACTTCAGAACCCCAAAAACTACCTGCAAAATCTGACCGTAACACACAAGGAGAAAAACATGCCCACCAACCTAGTCCTCATCAGCGGCGTCCTCAGCAAGCGCGAGCTTCGCTATACCCCCAAAGGCACCCCGGTGCTCGAGGTCTCCCTCATCGGCAAGCGGGCCGTCGGCGAGAACCATCTCTTCTCCCGCGCCGACCTCACCTTCTATGGCAAGCTGGCCGAGCATTGGGCCGATCAACTGGCAGACGGACAAGCCTACCAGGCCATGGGCCGGCTGGTTTACGAGTCCTGGGAGGCAGACGGCGTAAAGGGCTCGCGCTTGCGCATTGTGGGCGAGGAACTCTTCAAGCTGGAAAACGCCGACGTGCGCGAGGAAGAAAAAGGCCCGGTGCTATACGGGGCCATGAACCGGGTGATTTTGTCGGGCGGCCTGACCGCCGACCCCGAGATTCGCCAGACCTCACTCAAAACCCCGGTGGCCAGGGCCAGCCTGGGCTTCTCGAGCTGGGACGCTTCGGCAGGACAGGCCCGGAGCCACTATATCGAGCTGGAAGCCTGGCGCGACCTGGCGGTGCAGTTTGCCGATCTCAAGAAGGGTTCGCAGGTACTCCTGGAAGGCTCACTCAAAACCGAGGTCTGGGAAGACAAAGAAAGCAAAGCCAAGCGCTACAAGCGCCTTCTGGAAGTAGAGCGTGTGACCCCCCTAGCCCGCATCCGCAGCGCCGAGCGCAGCCCAGAAGAGCCCCCTATGGTCAAAGGCAACAAGGTAAAAACCAAGACCAAAGCCGCCTAGATTGCTGCTACAGATGCATCGCTGAGTCAAGGCCGTTGAGGCGCACAACCCGTGCGCCTCTATGTTTTCTTGCGGACGGCTTAACGGTGAAATCTATCCGCGATGATTCAAAGTTGCTCAAGTAGTTTGCCTTTAGAAAAAGGAGGGGGTGTGGGGGAGCTATAATCCCCCAGTTTTCAAACCGGGGATACATGGACTCCCCCACGTGCTCCGAGGGAGCACACAGCATGGTGAGCGGTGGATGTGTTGTACAATCTCCTTGGGGACAGCGTTCCCCGCGCACCTTGAAACTTGGAGTAGGGGGTTCCATCGGGTAGTCCGATGGGTAAAACTCCAAACGAACACCCGTGGCAGAGCTAGAAGCATTGCGCTCGCCTGCCGATACGGAGTCAAGGTTCTTTCTGGGCTCGGACGGAGCCTTCGGGGATGGGCGCTGTGCAAACAGTTCCATCATGCCCGAGAAGCCCTGCTCTTCAGAGTGGGGAGTCGTCACCGGGGGTTTCAACCATCACCCTTCATAAGCCATATTGCGCTTTCGGCTCATACCCCCACCCAGTCGGGCATCTGCGCTGGAGCAGAACAGCTCAACTTCAGTCCAGTCGCTCGTAAGCGGGCAGGGTCAGGAACTCCTTGAACTCGGGTTGCAACACCAGTTCGTCCAGGAGCTGTGCGGCTTGCTCGAGGTTCTTCATGCCTGCTAGCTTGGCCATCTCTTCCTGCTTGAGCTGTGTATACAACTCCGGGGTGAAGGTACGCCCGTCCTCTAGTTTTGCCCCCTTGCGCAGCCACTGCCACAGTTGCGAACGAGAAATTTCGGCGGTAGCGGCGTCTTCCATCAGGTTGAAAATAGCCACTGCCCCGCTCCCGCCCAGCCAGGCCGCCATGTACTGAAGCTCCACGCTGATGTTGTTGCGAATCCCGGCCTCGGTGATCTTGCCGCCTGGCACATTGAAGTCAATCAGGTGCTCGGACTTGATCTTGCCATCCACGTCCTCGCGCAGGCGGTCTTTCTGGTTGGACCTGTCACCCAGCACCTTATCGAAAACTGCCAGGGCCACCGGCACCAGATCGGGGTGGGCCACCCAGGTGCCATCGAAGCCATCGCCCGATTCGCGTTCTTTGTCCCTGGTGACCTGCTCGATGGCCCTGGCGTTGACCTCGGGGTCTTTGCGGCTGGGGATGAAGGCTGACATACCCCCAATGGCGTGGGCGCCGCGCTTATGGCAGGTGCGTACCAGCAGCTCGGTGTAGGCCCGCATGAAGGGCACCGTCATGGTGACCTGGGCCCGGTCGGGGAAGAGTACCTCGTGGGTGGCAAACTTTTTGATGCAGCTAAAGATGTAGTCCCAGCGCCCGGCATTAAGACCGGCGGCGTGCTCGCGCAGTTCGTAGAGGATTTCCTCCATCTCGAAGGCGGCCAGGATGGTCTCGATCAGTACCGTGGCCCGGATGGTGCCCTGAGGAATGCCCAGGTAGCTCTGGGCAAACTTGAAGACATCGTTCCAAAGGCGGGCCTCGAGGTGGCTCTCGAGCTTGGGCAGATAGAAGTAGGGCCCGCTACCCCGCCGCAGTAGCTCGTGGGCGTTGTGGAAAAAGTACAGTCCGAAGTCGAACAGGCTCCCCGACATGGGTTCGCCATCCACCAGCACGTGTCGCTCCACCAGGTGCCAGCCCCTAGGGCGCACCAGCAAGGTAGCGATTTTCTCGCCCAGCTTGTATTCCTTTTCCGGCGTGCTCAGGCTAATGGTGCGGCGCACCGCATCCATCAGGTTCTGCTGGCCCTGCACCACGTTCTCCCAGGTCGGCGAAAGGGAGTCCTCGCAGTCGGCCATGAAGACCTTAGCCCCCGAGTTGAGGGCGTTGATCATCATCTTGCGTTCGGTGGGGCCGGTAATTTCAACCCGGCGGTCGTTGAGGTCGGGCGGAGCAGGCGCCACTTTCCAATCGCCTTCGCGCATGAAGCGGGTATGAGGTAAGAAACCCGGTTTCTCGCCTGCCTCGATGCGCCTGGCAACTTCGGCGCGGCGCTGCAGCAAACCTTTACGAACCGCGTTAAATTCACGCTGGAGTCCGGCTATAAAGGCCAGGGCCTCTGGGGTCAGCACGGTATTGGAGGCGGGAAGTTTGGGGCCGATAATCTGTACACCTTGGGGCATCTCGCTCATTGGGGTCTCCTGATAAGGGGTAAGGTGAACGGGGCACAGAACTCCCTGCCCCTTTCCAAGCCCAAGCCTAGCCCCTGGAAAATGAGTTTGTCAACCAGTGAGATTATTTTGCATCTATTGAAAATTATCTCCCACTATCCTAAGCTAAAGTCATGGAAACCAAGCGTCGCCCAGGGCGCAGCCGCTCTACCGAAGTAAGCGAGGTACGTACCCTCGAGCGCGGCCTGCACCTGCTGGAGGTGTTGTCCGAGGCCGAGACCCTCTCCCTCTCGGAACTCGCCCGTAAAACCGACCTCTCCCCCAGCACCGCTTACCGGCTCCTGGAAACCCTGCGCCGCAGGGGCTTTGCCGACTGGGACGAAGCCAAAGGCCTGTGGAAGGTGGGCCTGCGGGCCTACCAGGTGGGCTCGGCCTTTCTCACCCGGGGCGGGCTGATCGAGGCGGCCACCCCGGAGATGGAAAAACTGGTAGACGAACTCAACGAGACCGTCAACTTAGCGGTACTGGACGGCCACGAGGTCATCTACATCGCTCAGGTAGAAGGACGGCAGCTCATCCGCATGTTTACCCGCATCGGGGCCCGAGCTCCCATCTACTGCACCGGGGTGGGCAAGGCGCTGTTACTGGAGCACAGCGAGACCGAGGTACGGCGCATTGTGGGCGCAGGACCATTCAAGCCCTACACCACCAAGACCATAACTACCCTCGAGCATTTCTTGCAAACCCTGCAAGAAGCCCGCCAACGCCGCTACGTGCTCGACGACGAAGAGCGCGAGGACGGGGTGCGCTGCATCGCTGCCCCCATCCACGACAACCGGGGTAAGGTGGTGGCCTCGATGTCGCTCTCGGCCCCCGCAACCCGCATCCCCGACGAGCGGCTCAGCGAGCTGGGCGCTCGAGTACGCCAGGCAGCCGACGCGGTCTCGGCACGGCTGGGCTGGTCGGCGTAGTGGGCAGGCCTCAGGTCACCGGCTCTACCTGTACCCGAATCGCCTCGAGGCTCAACCCCACTCGCACCACACTAAAGCGCTCTCCAGGCGCCGAAGGGCCGTCGTAGCCCATCGTTTGAGGGGTTTTGTAGAAACGCACCCGAACACCCAGGGCGCTGAAGCCATCCTCCGGGCTGGCTCGAAACGATAACCCGGTGGCCGCCTGATCGGCGCTCTGCACCAGGCGGGTCAGCGTCCAGGATAAGGCATACGGCGCAAAGATATCGGTGCTCATAAGGTTTTTCAGTTCCGGGTCAGGCATCTGGATGGGGCTGCGGCTGGGGTGTATCTGGAATTGCCCCAGGGCCAAGTCGTAGCGGTCCCCTTGGGCCAGCAAACTCACCTGCCAGCCAGCCAGGGTGCGCTCGAGGAAAGCCACGTAACTTTCGCCCGCAACCTCCCAGGGGCCCTGCTTCGGCATCACCAGCGCGGTGTTTTCGTCCACACCCACGCCGAGCCCTACCCCGGCTTGCTCCATCGCCCACATTAGCCGCCCAAAGCGCCCCCAGGCCAGAAAATGTTGGTCTACCTGCAGGTTTTTGACCAACCCCAACCCAGGCTGCAAGGAAAGCGTCTCTCCGTCGCCCAAGCAGGTGTCCAGGCTCTGGCCCCCGGCAATCATCGGGTCGGCCATTGCCGCTGTGCCGGCACTGCTACCAGCCACCCCGGCTCCTTCTGCAAACTGACGCCTCAATAGCGCCAGGACAGGGGTTCCCAGCAAAGCCCGGGTAATCTGGCGTTGATCCCCCCCAGCAAAGAAAAACCCCGAGCAGCTTTGCACTTGCGAGCGCACAGCAGGGTCGTAGGCGAGGATACCGGCATTTTCAACCGTGATGCCAATGTGTTGGGGATCAAAGCCCTGTGACCTGAACAGGGCAGCATTCACTTCCCAGCTTTGGGCCGGGTTGCTGCTGGCGGTGGTAAAGATGCCGATGCGGGGACCGCAGTGCTCGAGGATTTTCGCAAATACCGCTTTGTTATCGGGCTGAAGTGCCCCACCCACCAAAATAAGCGTACCCATAAAAAACCGGGGCTCTTCCCGGCCTTAGTTTACCGATGTTGGAAACCCCCAGCTATCCAATACGGGCTTCCACATACTCCCGCTCGCCTGCCACAATTTTCCGAGCGAGTTCGATGTCTTTGGGGTACTCTTTGCCCCGATTGATCAAGTAGGTCTCGTAGCGCCCAATTTCGAAGTGTTCAACCACTTGCCTGAGGGCCTTGCCCAGGTCAAACTCCTTGCAGGAAAAAATATCCACGCTGATAAAACGCTGGCTGGGGAAGGTATGAATGGCGATGTGGCTTTCGGCGATAATCACCACCCCCGTAATCCCTTCCGCCTGGCCTGGCATGGCTGGATAGCGCTGCACTACCGGCGGCAGCACCTTGGTCATCTCCATCTCTTCGGGCAGCTGATCAAGTACCTGACGAATCAGCTCGAAGTCGGCCAGTTTTTCTGCATTTGCGTGGTAGCCGTCTATCATCAGGTGCGGGCCAAAACCGAACAGTTCCAACCTCGTAACCTCCAAAAGCTTGCGGCTTTCAAGCACCAGGCTCTGCCCCCATGCCTTGTCCGCAGCCCTCTGCTGGACGGCCACCCAAGGGTCGTCCTCAACAGCCCATCATTATGGGCCCCTGGGGGGAAGGTGTCAACCAATGGAGGGAAAAACCGTTCTGTACAAAAAATCGGCGCGTTTCGTAGCAAGTAGATTGGAATAACTGTTATTAATTACACCAGTCCTCTCCAAGAGCCAATGTGTGCCTCTTTAGTATCCATACCTGCCCTAAAGCGGGTATAGTCTAGGGGAAATGAGCACCAAACCTGTGACAGGTACTGAAAAACGGTTAACAGATCGGCAAGACAACTGGTGGATCGAGCCCCTCTTTACAGTCTTGAGCCTGGGCATATTTGGGTTATATGCCATGTGGGTGGCCTGGAATCGCCAGCACTACGAGTTTGGACCCTACATATCGCCCTTCTACTCGATTCCCATTCCGGGAGTGCATGCCCGCGACCTGGATTGGCTGGCGATTTCACCCGCTTTCCTGGTGCTGTGGATTCCGCTGGGCTTCCGTGCCACTTGCTACTACTACCGCAAAGCCTATTACCGAGCTTTCTTCTGGGATCCACCGGCTTGTGCGGTTCCTGAGCTGCGCAAATCGTATGGCGGGGAACGGGCCTTCCCTTTTGTGCTCAACAACCTGCACCGCTACTTCTGGTATCTCTCCATTCCGGTCATGATTTTCCTCTGGTATGAAGCCATCAAAGCCTTCTTCTTCAGCGATGGTTTCGGCATTGGGGTAGGCAGTCTAATCATGCTGGCCAACGTAATTCTGCTCTCTTACTACACCTTCTCCTGCCATGCCTGGCGGCATATCGCCGGAGGCTGCCTTAACTGCATGTCCAAGCACAAAACCCGTTACAACCTGTGGCAGCGTATCACCCGTATCAACGAGAGCCACGGGTTCTGGGCTGTAATCAGCATGTTTTCGGTGTGGTTTACCGATGTCTACATTCGCCTGTGCTCCATGGGCACCATCACCGATTTCCGCTTTTTCTAAAGGAGCCAGATCATGGAATCCTACACAACTTACGACTACGACGTACTGGTAATTGGCGCGGGTGGCGCGGGTCTACGGGCTGCCATTGCGGCCATTGAAAAAGGGGCCAGGGTAGGGGTGGTTACCAAGAGCCTCTTGGGCAAGGCCCACACCGTGATGGCCGAGGGGGGCATGGCTGCCGCTATGGGCAACGTGCGCTCCGAGGATAACTGGAAGGTGCACTTCCGCGACACCCTCAAGGGCGGGGGGATGCTCAACAACTGGAAGATGGTGGAGAACTACACCAAAGAAGCGCCCGACCGGGTGCGCGAGTTGGAGCAGTGGGGCGCGGTCTTTGATCGTACCCCCGATGGCAAGATCAACCAGCGCAACTTTGGCGGGCACTCCTATCCCCGGCTGGCCCACGTGGGCGACCGTACCGGTCTCGAGCTCATTCGCACCCTGCAAGACCACGCTGTGAAAATGGGCATCAATGCCCACATGGAAACCACCATCTATCGCCTCCTGACAGAGGGTGGCGCGGTGGTGGGGGCGCTGGGCTTCAACCGCCAGACGGGCGAATTCCTGGTCTTCCGGGCCAAGGCCGTGGTGCTGGCCACTGGGGGTCTGGGGCGCATCTACCAGATCACCTCCAACTCCTGGGAGTGCACCGGCGATGGCTTCTCGCTGGCTAGCATGGTGGGCGCTGATCTAATCGATATGGAGTTCATCCAGTTCCACCCCACCGGCATGGTCTGGCCCCCCAGTGTGATGGGCATTCTGGTCACCGAAGGAGTCCGCGGCGAGGGCGGGGTGCTCAAGAACAGCGAGGGCAAGCGCTTCATGTTCGACAACGTGCCCGAGCGCTACAAAGGCGAGTTCGCCGAAACCGAAGAGGAGGCCGAGCGCTGGCTGCAAGGCGACCGCAACGCCCGGAGACCGCCGGAGCTCCTTACCCGTGATGTGGTGGCTAGGGCCATTCGTAAGGAAGTCAACGAAGGCCGGGGGAGTCCCCACGGGGGCGCTTACCTGGACATCGCCAGCCGCCGCCCTGCTGATTACATTAAAAAGAAGCTCCCAAGCATGTACCACCAGTTCATGAAACTGGGCAACCTGGACATCACCAAAGAACCCATGGAGGTGGGTCCGACCTGCCACTACGTGATGGGGGGCATCCGGGTAGACCCCGATACCCAGGCCACCAACGTGCCGGGACTCTACGCTGCAGGCGAGGTGGCTGGAGGGCTACACGGTGCTAACCGCCTGGGGGGCAACTCGCTGTCCGACCTGGTGGTTTTTGGGCGTCGGGCTGGTATGGCCGCGGCCGAGTACGCAGCCAAACAGACCGGCTCTTATCAGGTAGACGAGGCTCAGGTGCGGGCCTACATTGCCGAAGCCCTGCAACCATTCAACAATCCCCAGGGCGAAAACCCCTTTGCGCTCATGAAAGAACTTCGCGCAACCATGCAGAAAAACGCAGGCATTATGCGCGAAGAAAATGAACTCAAAACACAGCTCGAGATTCTGGCCAACCTCAAAAAGCGGGCCTGGAACACCTCGGTTTCGGGAGGCCGAGCCTACAACCCCGGCTGGCACACGGCCCTGGACATGCGCCTGATGGTCGAGATTTCCGAGGCAGTGGTACTTGCAGCCCTGGCCCGCAAGGAAAGCCGGGGTGGCCACGCACGCCTGGACTATCCCGACCCCGACCCCACTTTTGCCAAACTTAACCACATCATCCGGCGCAGCAGCGATGGAACCCTCAATGTGGTGGCTGAGCCGCTGCCGGAAATGCCCGAAGACCGGCGAAAGATAGCCGAGGCCAAAGACCTCAAAGAACTCAGCGACAAGGTAGGTGCGTGAATATGTCAACCGTCACCTTCAAAGTTTTCCGAGGGGATCGAAACGGTGGTGAGCTAAAAGATTACACCGTCGAGGTACAAGAGGGCATGGTGGTGCTGGATGCCATCCACCAGATTCAGGCCGAGCAGGCTCCCGACCTGGCCTGTCGCTGGAACTGCAAAGCCGGCAAGTGCGGCTCGTGTGGGGCCGAAGTGAATGGGAAGCCCACCTTGATGTGCATGACCCGGCTGGACACCATTGATACCAGCAAGCCTGTCACCGTGCGGCCCATGAAGACCTTCCCGGTCATCCGAGACCTGGCCACCGATGTGAAGTGGAACTACGAAGCCAATAAGAAAATCAAGCCTTTCACCCCGGCCCCTGGCACCGACTGGATCATGTTCCAGGAAGACGTGGATCGGGTACAGGAGTTCAGGAAGTGTATTGAATGTTTCTTGTGCCAGAATGTATGCCACGTACTGCGGGAACACGACGAAAAAACCGGTTTTATCGGGCCGCGGCTGCTCGTGCGCACGGCCAGCCTGGAAATGCACCCGCTGGACGTTGAAAACCGCCTGGACATGCTCAAAAACGAGGGCGGCATTGGTTACTGCAACATCACCAAGTGCTGCACCGAGGTCTGCCCCGAGCACATCCACATTACCGATAATGCCATTATCCCACTCAAGGAACGGGTGGTGGACGAGTACTACGACCCGGTACTGGGCTTCTTCCGGCGCCTGTTCGGCAGCAAGAAACGCGCTGAGCCCAGCGGTCAGGCGGCGGACGACTAAGCGAGCTTGCTATAAAGCCCCTCTCCTGGATTCTGGCTGGAGAGGGGCTTCGTATATTCAAACTGCAGGAGGAACAGTACCGATTTGTGTACTTTCCTCAATACCTGTTTCAAGGTAGAGTTGGCTGTATCGTGCACTGTACAGGGTTACTGCCATCGGGCATCTTGCGAACCTTTGAAATTGGTGCAAAATGATAAGAAATTTTTATGCCGTCCCAGCCGATTCTCGAGGACATTGACTCCACTGCTCCCCTGCGGGCCAGGGCCTACTTTTTCATCCTGCCGGTGGTGGTGTGGGCTGCGCTTTTTGCCTGGTCGCAGCTCGATATCGCCAATGAGGAAACTTTTTACGAGAAGTATTCTTTGTTGATTATGGCCATCTGGCTGGGGTTGTGCTGGATTGGGTTGCTGATTCCCAGATGAGTCAATTTTCACACCGTCGAGCATGGGGTTTTCTGGAGCGCTGCGCTGCTGATGGTGCTCAATATCTACTACAACCTGCTGGCTCTGAACAGCGAAGGATTGTGGAACTCCTCGCTGTGGATTGCGGTGGTGTTTGTAATGGCCTACTTCGTGTTTACGCCCCGCCAGGCCTGGCTGGTTTCGCTGGGAATTTTTTCGGCCTTTGTGTTGGTAGGTCTGCTGACCGTGGTGCCCCAGTCCTTGCAGGGAATACCCATCGACCAAAACGCGGTAGTGCAGCTTTACGTCTCGCAACTGTGTTATTTGATACTGTTCCGGCTGCTGGTGCTCTCTAAAGAACACTCCATGCAGGTGCGTCTCGAGGCCGCCAGGTTCTATTGGCTGGCCCATACAGATCCACTAACCAACATCGCCAACCGCCGCTCTATCATGGAAGCCCTGTATCGGGCCCTCGAGCACCACCAAAAAACCGGCGAACCCCTTTCACTGGTATTGCTGGATCTGGATCGCTTCAAGCAAATTAACGATAAGTACGGGCACGAAATGGGCGACAAGGTGCTAACCCACACCGCTCAGGTCTTGCAGCAGAACCTGCGCCAGAGCGACCAACTCGGACGCTGGGGCGGAGAGGAGTTTGTATTATTGCTACCCAGCACCCCCCTTCAGGAAGCCCGCAAGTTATGCGAGCGTCTCCAGACGCTACTGGCCGAGAATACCCCGGACAAACCGCACCCCGTTTCGGCCAGCTTTGGCATTGCCACAGCAGCACCGGACGACACCCCCGACTCCTTGATCTCGAGGGCCGACACAGCCATGTATATGTCCAAGCAAGCGGGGGGCAACCGGGTGGAAGTTGCAGGCTAGGCACATAGTCTGAAAGACACGGGCGTGGATGTAATACCAGATTCGGTTAGTTCGTCACCCTTTGGTGACGAACTAACCCGACCGAAGTTATCCGCGTAGCGGAGGGCGATACCGCCCCTTGGAAGTTATCCGCGTAGCGGAGGGCGATACCGCCCCTTGG
>NZ_QWKY01000120.1 GCF_003574035.1 Meiothermus hypogaeus
CCGCGTAGCGGAGGGCGATACCGCCCCTTGGAAGGGAGACGCTTTCTTCGCCGACCGACAGTGAAGGGCCATCGGCCCCCGGCTAGCGCCGGTACTCAAGGGAGGGGTGTGCTCTAGGATTCAAAAAGACAACCTGTGGGGTTTTTGGTTTTGTAAACTGTCTTTTTGAATCTGGTATTAGCTCCTGGTCGTAACGCAAATATAACGCTCGAGCCGCTAGCCTATGGGATATGAAAGGTGGAGTCATGCGCCCGAAGGCGGTGACACTCATTGTTCGAATGTGGCAAGGGCCCGATGGCACCGTGAAGGCATCCGTCAAGCCTGCCGATGGGGGGAAGACAGAGCACTTCCCCGATCTAGCGGCCTTGCTGCACTACCTCGAGCAGGCCCAGCAGGCGTTTGATGATAACCCGGAGGAATCTCGGGGTTTGCGTTAGGTTCCGGATTTAGCTATAGACCTGTTTTCAGTCAGTTGTTTGGCCTTTCCGTCTGGCAAGATAAAGCCGGCGGAGACCACGTACTTCAGCGCGTCTTCGATGCTTATATCGAGCGGGATCACGTCAGCTGTTGGAACAATTACGGCCATGCCAGAGGCTGGCACAGGACTGGTCGGAACCAGTACCACGGTATAACCCTCTGGCAAAGGTGACAACCTCTTACCTACCTCTGGACTGGCGATGAAGCAGAGAATATATACGCCCTTTCGTGGATACTCGACCAAAGCTGCTCGTTGAAATTGAACTTCTGGTTGCCCCAACAAGGTCTGAGATATTTGCTGAACGGCGTTGTACACCTCGCGTATCAGCGGGATGGTTTTGATGCTACGGTCGATGGCCCCGAAAATTAGACGGCCAACATAATTGCCCGCTAGCGCCCCTACCAGTGCCACGAGTCCCAGGGTTGCGACAATCCCCAAAATCGGTAAGAAAGGCAACAACCAGCGTGAGGGTTCGGCATCTACGGCCCGCAAGATACTTCCGATGATGCTATTCGACCAGTTGTAGACCCACACCAGGACATAAAAGGTCACGGCGATGGGAAGTGTGGAAAGCAGACCGGTCAGGAAGTAGCGGCGGAGTCTAGCGCCCATATTTATAAGAGTTTAAGGCCGGCGGTGCTCTTGAATAGGTTTTCCCTCACCGGTACCCTCAGAAAAGGGTTTTACCGCACCTCCAGGTGTGCTGGCCAAGTGCTCTCACAGCGTGTTTGTACTGTATCTACCCGCCACAAATGGGAGTACTGTGTTTTGACTCGGCTGAGTAATCTGGCCTCAGGGATCTGGTCAGCTCAGTTTGGCACAACATAAAGCCCCTCTTCTCATCCAGGGCTGCTACACTCAGGCCCGTGAATGCTTTTGCTGACTGGCTTTTTGTGGTGGTGTGGCTGGTTGCGCTATTGGCCACCTTCATCCCGGTGGTGCCAGCCGGGTTCATCATCGTCGGGATGGCCCTGCTGCATGAACTGTTGGTGGGGTTTAGCGAGATTCCCCTGTCGGTCTGGGTTGTTCTGACAATTTTGACGGTTTTATCTTCGCTGGTGGACAATATTGCGGGCGCGTTGGGGGCCAGACACTTCGGCGGCAGCCGTCAGGGGGTGTGGGGTGCTTTCATCGGGGGTATTTTGGGTATTTTTATCATGCCTCCGCTGGGGTTGTTTCTGATGCCTTTGGTGGGCGCATTTGTGGGCGAACTCGTAGCAGGTCGCACTACCGAGCTTGCCTTGCGCGGGGCTTGGGGAGCTGTACTGGGCCTGCTGGGGGGGCTGGCTGGCAAGTTTTTAATTCACTTGTTGATGGGCGTTCTGGTCATCCAGGCTATTTTTTAGAGATCAGTTGGCTTAGTTGGCGGATTTTGCTTTACGCTCGTATAAGCTTGTTTTGCACGCCAAAGTCGAGTTATACCGGATTTAAAAAAGACAGTTTACAAAAACAAAAACCCATAGGTTTTCTTTTTGAATCCTAGAGCACACCCCTCCCTGTCGGTCGGCGAAGAAAGCGTCTCCCTTTGGTTGGTTTGATTGGAACTGAACGGTAACGAATCAACCGAATCTGGTATTATTCTTCGGTCTCGTCTTATGCTTTGGGTTTTCGGCAATCCTTCAGGTGCTTGTAAGATATTGTTCGAGGTTCATTCCACGTCTTTGGGCCATACGGGCTATACTTGGTCTTCAAATGGGATATGTACTCATCAGTCGAAAAGGTTGCCACCTCTGCGAGGAAGCCGAGGCTTTGCTGGCGGCACAGGGTATCGCGTATACCTTTCAGGACGTAGATGCGGATGAGCACCTGAAAAAGACCTATACCTTCCGGGTTCCGGTGCTGCTGAAAGAGGGCAGGGTGCTCTTAGAGGGCAAGTTTACTCCCGAGCGTTTATCCAGGAAATTATCTTTATAGCTGGGAGGCTTTGAATGGATCCAATCCTGATCGAAATCGGTTCGCTGCAAATACGCTGGTATGGGCTTTTTCTGGTACTGGCGATTTTTGCTTCCTTTGAGATTGCTAAGCGAATTCTGAAAGGTTGGGGTTTTGATCCCGACCGCTTTGAACAAATTGCCTTTTGGGCTGTAATCTGGGGGGTTATTGGGGCCCGGGTGGGTTATGTAATTACCAGTCCGGGCGATTTTAGCAGCAATCCAGTTTCGGCCCTTTACATCTGGCAAGGCGGTCTTTCCTTCCACGGTGCCATTATTGGTGGTCTGATCCCGTTTATTTACCACCACTACCGCAGTAAAATCCCGGTCTGGGCCTATCTCGATGCAGTGGTGCCGGGTATTGCGATTGGTATTGCCGCGGGTCGGCTTGGCAATATCATGAACGGCTCCGACACCGTGGGACGCCTGACCAACTGGCCCATTGGGTTCACCTGGCCTACTTCGGCCAGCGGGTTTCCGGGGGTGTGCCCCGGCATCAACGATATCAGCGAGGTGGTTCGATGTGCGCCAGAGGCCATTGTTCGCGGCCCGGTTCACTTTACCCAGCTTTATGGGGTCTTGATTGGGGTGGTGCTGCTACTTCTGTCCATCTACTGGCTACGGCAGAACCGGGCCTATGGCTATGTTTTCTGGCAGTTTGTGTTCTGGTATAGCGTTTTGCGTTCGGTGTTCGAGGAGACCTTCCGTCTCAACCCGTTGTGGATTAAGGCATATGTGAATGAACAGGCTGGTATCGGGCTATTTACCGCGACCCAGATTATCTCCATCCCGCTGGTAATTGTGGCTATCGTCTTCCTTATGCGATGGAAGGGGCAGCGGAACCCTCCTACCGTTGCTGCGGTAGCCCCGGCTGGGCCCACCCCCAAGCCGGGTACAGCCAAGAAAAAACGCTAAAAACAAACAGCCTGGGCAAATGGTACGGTGGTTTTGCCAGGCTGGGTTATGCTTGTGAGCCGTTATAGGTGTTCCTGCCCAGGCTTCTTAGGGTTTGGGCGGGAAAATAGACCCTCGAGCCGCCCTTTTGGCAATACAATCGGAGAGATATGGCACATGCTGTGGTGATTCTGGCAGCGGGCCTGGGAACCCGCATGAAGTCCAAACTGCCCAAAGTTCTGCACCCCTTGCTGGGAAAACCCCTGGTTGGCTACTGCATTGATACAGCGTTTGCCAGCGGCGCCGAAAAGGTGGTGGTGGTCATCGGCCACGGGGCCGAGCAGGTGCGTCAAACCTTTGAGGGCTACCCCAACCTGAGCTTCGTGGTACAGGAGCAGCAACTGGGCACGGCCCACGCCCTGGCCCAGGCTCAGCCTGTGCTGGCTGGTTTCCAGGGCCCCGTTGTGGTAACTCAGGGCGATACCCCTCTCACCCGGGTCGAGACCCTTACGGGGTTGGTGGCTGCCATGCAGGCCGAGGGGGCCGGGATGGCCCTGCTCACCATGCGGCTCAACGACCCCACCGGTTACGGGCGCATCCTTCGAGACGAACAGGGCCAAATTCTGGGCAATGTGGAGCAAAAGGATGCCACCCCTGAGCAAAGGGCCATTCAGGAGATCAACCCCGGGGTCTACTGTTTTGACCCCAGCCTGTGGGAAAAACTAAAGCAGGTTGGGAATCAAAATGCTGCTGGCGAATACTACCTCCCCGACCTGATTCGTATTTACCGCGAGGCGGGTCAGAAGGTTGCATCTGTAGAGTCGAAGGACACGGGTGAGCTGCTGGGGGTAAACTCCCGCGCCCAACTGGCCGAAGTGGAAAGGGTGTTGCTCCAGCGCCTGCGGGCCGACTGGATGAACCGCGGGGTGCGGATGATTCAGCCCGAGACCATCTACATAGAGCCCAGCGTGGAGCTGGCGCCCGACGTAACCCTGTGGCCGGGGGTGATTCTGCGGGGCCAAACCCGACTGGGCGAGGGGGTGGAGGTCGGGGCCTATGCCGTGCTCACTGATACGGTTGTGGAAGCTGGAGGCAAGATTAAGTCGCATACGGTTTGCGACGAGGCCTATGTCTCGAGCGGGGCCGATGCCGGGCCGTTTGCCCGCCTGCGGCCCAAGGCCTACCTGGAAGAGGGGGCCCACGTGGGCAACTTTGTCGAACTAAAAAATGCCCGCCTGGGTAAGCGGGCCAAAGCCGGGCACCTGGCCTACCTGGGCGATGCCGAGGTGGGGGAGGAGTCCAACATTGGTGCTGGGGTGATTACCGCCAACTACGACGGCCAGCGCAAACACAAGACCACCATTGGTAAGCGGGTGTTTGTGGGCTCCAACAGCGTCTTGATTGCTCCCGTAACACTGGCCGACGGATCGTTTATTGCCGGCGGCAGCGGCATCAATCAAGACGTACCCGAGGGCGCACTGGCCATTGCCCGTGAGCGCCAGCGAAACATTGAGGGTTACATGAAGCGCAAACGGGGAGAGGGTTGAGGTACCCCATGATCTCCTCGGGCTCCGGAAATTTTCTTGTAAACCCTTATTTTTCACGCTTTTTTGATGCAGGGTAGATAACCTTTCAGATGAAATTCAACCAACGGAGTAAACTGAGGTTGGGAGTGAGCTATGAACCTGGGAATGACGGAAATTTTGATTATCTTGCTGATCGCCTTGCTGCTGTTTGGCCCGCGCAAGCTGCCCGAGCTGGGGCGCAGCCTTGGGCAGAGCATCCGCGAGTTCCAGCGAGGCGCCAAGAGCATCCGTGAGGAGTTTGAAAAAGCCGCCGACGTGAAGGAGTTCAAAGAAATCAAGGAAGAAATCAGCAAGCCTCTGGAGGAGATCAAGAAACCCCTCGAGGCCAGGGAAGAGCCTAAATCCTGAAGGGGACTGCCATGCGTGAAGCCCCTTTGATGGAACACCTGGAGGAACTGCGCAACCGCCTGATCTGGGCCATTGTGGCCTGGGCCGTGATGACGGCGGTGGCTTTTACCTTTCGGGTACAGATCCTGGAGGCCTTGCGGCGCCCGCTGGATGCCTACAATGCAAGCGCTTCGCTCAAAGCCGAGCTTATCGTCTTGAACATTACCGAGCCCTTCCTAACAGCTTTCAAAGTGGCGGCTTTTGGTGGTTTGGCATTGGCCCTGCCCTTTATCGTTTACCAGATTTGGGCCTTTATTGCGCCGGGTTTATACGCGCACGAGCGCAGGCTGGCGGTTCCCTTCATTTTGGGCGCGGGTTTTAGCTTTGCCCTAGGGGCTGTGTTTGCCTACTTTGTGCTCTTGCCCTTCGCCGTGCCTTTTTTGCTGGGCTTTTTGGGGGATGTGGTCACGCCCCAAATCTCCATCGGGATGTACATGGGTCAGGTGGTTACGTTCCTGGCCTTAATGGGCATTCTTTTCGAGATGCCGGTGGTGAGCTACTTGCTGGCCCGTCTGGGATTTCTTACCAGCCGCTTCCTCATGAGTAACTGGCGTATTGCGGTGGTGCTTCTCGTTACTCTGGCAGCCCTCATTACACCTACGGTGGATGTGGTCAACCTTAGCCTGGTTTCCATTCCCCTGATGGTGCTCTATGGTTTTTCGATTCTGCTGGTCAAGTGGGCCGAGCGAGGGCGCCCCAAAGAGGTTGAAGCTGGTGCCGTTTAGCACGGTTTTGGGTTGCTCTAGCCGAACATACTGAGGGCCTTCAGGACAGGATTTTTCTGGAGGCTTGTCTCAGTCCGTATAGAGAAGGGCTTGCCTCAAAACGTTCGGCTTGGTATACCATTGGGTTCATGGATCAGCGCATTCTAGACCTGCGTAAGGAAGTAGACCAGATCAACCGCGAACTGCTGAGACTGCTTTCCGAGCGGGGCAAGCTGGTGAGCGAGATTGGGCGGGTACAGACCGAGCTGGGGCTGGCCCACTACGACCCCAAGCGCGAAGATGAGATGTTGGCCTATCTCACCCAGGAAAACCCCGGCCCCTACCCTGCCGAGACCATCAAGCGGCTGTTCAAGGAAATCTTCAAGGCCTCGTTGGATCTGGAAGAGCAGCAGGATAAGCAAAAATTCCTCTATTCACGGCAGGTCAAGCCCGAGGACACCACCGTGAAGGTGGGGGATGTGGTTTTTGGGCAAGGTAAGGTGCTGGTGGCCGGGCCTTGTTCCATTGAATCGGAAGAGCAGATGTTGACTACCGCCAAGTTCTTGGCCGGCCATGGCATCAAGGTACTGCGGGGAGGCGCCTATAAACCCCGTACTTCCCCTTATGGCTTCCAGGGGATGGGAGAGCCCGCCCTAAAGCTGGGCCGGCAGGCGGCCGATGCCAACGGCATGGTGTTTGTGACGGAGGTCATGGATACCCGCGATGTGGAGGTGGTGGCGCAGTATGCCGATATTCTGCAGGTAGGCACCCGCAACGCCCAGAATTTCGCCTTGCTGCGCGAGGTGGGCAAGGCCAACAAGCCGGTTTTGCTCAAACGGGGTTTTGCCCAGACCATCGAAGAGTGGTTCTACAGCGCCGAATATATCCTTTCGCAGGGCAACGCCGAGGTGATTTTGTGCGAGCGGGGCATCCGCACCTACGAAAAATGGACCCGCAACACACTTGACCTGTCGGCGGCCATCCTGGCCAAACAACTGACCCACCTGCCGGTAATTGTGGATGTGACGCACGCCGCCGGGCGACGCGACCTGCTGGCCCCGCTGGCCAGGGCTGCTCTGGCGGCTGGTCTGGATGGGGTACACGTAGAAGTGCACCCCAACCCCAAGGTGGCTCTTTCCGACAGCGAGCAGCAACTCGACTTTGCCCAGTTCGAGCAGTTTATGAAGGCCATCGAAGACCTGATGCCGAAAGAGACCTCGAGGGTCTAGCGCTCTGGTAACCAGGAATTCTGTATGCACTACTGTCCCTCCAAATGAGCCGCACATTGCGGTTCTGGTAATCGACGTGATTCAAAACATGCCGCAAAACAAGTTATACCGGATTCAAAAAGACAGTTCACAAAACCAAAAAACCCATAGGTTGTCTTTTTGAATCCTAGAGCACACCCCTCCCTTGAGTACCGGCGCTAGCCGGGGGCCGATGGCCCTTCACTGTCGGTCGGCGAAGAAAGCGTCTCCCTT
>NZ_QWKY01000121.1 GCF_003574035.1 Meiothermus hypogaeus
GGGCAGGTAGGGGGGCCCGGGGGCGGGTTTACCTCAAAGAAGGAAAACCCACCCTGGGCCTGCAAGCTGACCGGGCTGAGGGTTGCCCGAAGCTGGGCCTGGGCGGCCTCGAGGCCCAGTCGTGCCTGTAGCAGCGAAGGGTGGTTTTCCAGCGGGGTGAAGAACCCTTGGGCGAGCCCAAGGTTCAGCACCAGGGCGGCCCCAATCAGCGCTTTTGGCCCTTTCATGGTTCTACCCCCTGGTCTCCCGGTGATAGGCCCACAGAACTGGGGTCGGTTAGTTTGCGGTAGCTCTGGGTAAGCATGGTTAGCTCCTCGGGGCTTAGCCGGGCAAATCGTTCGCGCGAGACGGCCCTCCACTGCACACGCATCTGCCCAAGAAAATCTTTACCGTTATCGGTCAGCAGAATCCGTACCTTGCGCTTGTTGCTGGGGTCGAGTTCGCGCCGCACCAAACCGCGCTCCTCGAGGCCTGCCAAAAGCTGCGAGACCCCCGGCGGTGAGGCGTCCATCACAAAAGCCAGGCCCGAAGGCTGGTCAATACCCTCCGAGATGCACATCAGCGCAAAAGCCTGCATCGGGGAGATGCCCAGCCCTTCAAAGGCTTTTTGCTGGTCGAGCCGCATCTGCCACACCAGATGGGTGGACAGCCGCCACAGCTCGTCCAGGGTTTCGTCCAATAGAAAGTTCATACCCGTGAAATGTTATGGTATATAAGTATTTTCAATAGAATGCCTCGCCACAGTTTTCACAAAATAACGCACCGACCTGAACCAGGGCCGAGGCGTAAAAACTGTGTCGGGACATGGTAAACTACTGCCAACATGGGGGAAAAAATCTTCGAAGAGCGGGAGCTGATTTTAGAGTTGTTCCCTGGAACTTCCCCGGAGCTGCTGCCTCCGGGGGAAGTGCTTTATTACCGGGACAAGGAGGGGCGGGTTCACATCGAGGAAAGCCCGCTCCATCTGGTTCTGGAACCCCTCGAGCGCTCTGCAAGCTCCACGCCCATCATCTGCGAGGCCTGCTTAAGACATGTCTCTCGCACGGCAGCGCAGTTCTTCCGCTTTGGTGTGGCTGAAAATGAGCGGCATTTTCGCTATGTGGCCCTGTGCCGCGACACCGAAAGCTGCTCGGGGGCGGCCCGACCAGGGCGTTTGAGAGAAATCCTGTTAAGGGGTATACTGCCCTGAGCAGGTCGACGGTCAAAACCAGGCTCGGCAGAAGGTGCGCCGGGCCTCTTCCTTGACGAGGGAAAGACATCTCATATAAATCTCAGAACCATGGCGCAGCATCGTTAGCGACCAGCTAAGGCGCCAAGCGTTACAGGTCACAGCTTTCAGGAGGCCGGATGGCACGCGAAGTAAAACTTACCAAATCGGGATATGAACGTCTGGTGGCCGAACTCGAGCAAGAACGCGCCCGCTTGCAGGATGCCACCCGTATTTTGCAGGAACTCATGGAGTCCTCCGACGACTACGACGACTCCGGTCTGGAGGACGCCAAACGCGAGAAAGCTCGCATCGAGGCCCGCATAGACTCCCTGACCGACACCCTCTCCCGTGCCGAAATCCTGGAGGAAGAGGGCAACAAGGTGAGTGTGGTCAGCCTGGGGGCCATCGTGAGCCTGAAGTCCAAGGAGGGCGACCACATGGAGGTGCAGGTGGTCTCGCCTGCTGAGGCCAGCGTCCTCGAGCGCCCCATGAAAATCTCCGACGAGAGCCCCTTGGGCAAGGCCCTGCTGGGCCAGAAGGTGGGGGCCAAGGTGATGCTCGAGACCCCCAAGGGCAAAAAAGAGTTCAAGGTAGAGACGGTCAGACACTAGCCGCCCCACCCGCCAGAACGCCCGAGGCCAGGAGCCAAAGGCGTTTTTTTGTATAGTTCGCCCCCCAACCCTCGACAACCTTCGGCCCTGGGGCCTAGACTCTATACGCTGGATGGACTTATGCCTGAATACACCGAACAGACCCAACAACGCTTAGCCAACCTCGAGGCCCTCGCACAGGCTGGCTTTGAGCGCTTCCCCTACCGCTTCCCCAAGACCCACGATGCTGCCCAGATTTTAGCCGCCCATGCCGGGGCCGGGCCGCAAGAGGAGTGGCCCGATGAGCGGGTGCGGGTAGCCGGCCGCCTGATGACCTTCCGGCACATGGGCAAGGCCAGCTTTGCCCACCTGCAAGACCAGAGTGGACGCATTCAGCTCTACCTGGCCCGCGACCTGACCGAGCACTACGACCTGATCAAGAAGCTCGATATTGGCGACATTGTGGGTGTGGAGGGGACGGTATTCACCACCAGGACCGGCGAGATTACCGTCAAGGTCCAAAAGTTTACCCCTCTGGTCAAGTCGCTGCATCCCCTGCCGGATAAATGGCACGGCATCCGCGATGTGGAGACCCGCTACCGCCAGCGCTACCTGGACTTGATCCAGAACCCCGAAGTGCGCGAGGTTTTTCGCATTCGCAGCCGCATGGTGCGCTACATTCGCGATTTCTTCGACCAGCAAGGTTTTCTGGAAGTAGAGGGCCCCACCCTTCAGGCCATTGCGGGCGGCACCGAGGCCAAGCCCTTCAAAACCTTCCACAACGCCCTCGACCACGAGTTCAACCTGCGAATTGCCCTCGAGCTGCACCTCAAGCGCCTGCTGGTGGGCGGTTTTGAAAAGGTCTTCGAGATTGGCCGCAACTACCGCAACGAGGGCATCTCGGTCAAGCACAACCCCGAGTTCACCATGCTGGAAGCCTACTGGGCCTATGCCGACTACCAGGACATGATGGCCCTCATCGAAGACCTGCTCTCGGGTCTGGTGCAGCACCTATTCGGCACCACCGAGGTGCGCTATGGCGAGCATCTTATTAACTTCGCCAAGCCCTTCCGCCGCATAGACTTTACCTCCACACTCAAAGAAAAAGCGGGCCTGGATTTCGACCCCACCGACTTAGAGCGACTGCGGGCCTGGGCCGACCAAAAGCACCCCGAGCTGCGTAGTGTGCCGAGCTACAAGCTGCTGGACAAGCTTTTTGGGCACTACGTAGAACATACCCTGATTCAGCCCACCTACGTGCTGGACGTGCCCCTGGCCATTAGCCCCCTGGTCAAGCGCCACCGCGACCCCAGCAAGCCCCACCTGACCGAGCGGGCCGACTTGTTTGTGGCCGGATTCGAAATTTCGCCCATCTACTCCGAGCTCAACGATGCCCTCGACCAGCGCGCCCGCTTCCAGGAACAAGCCAAGCGCCGCGAGGCCGGCGACGACGAAGAACCCGAGATTGACGAAGACTTTTTGCTGGCCCTCGAGTACGGCATGCCCCCCGCCGCCGGAATGGGCCTGGGCATAGACCGGCTGGCCATGGTGCTCACCAACCAGAACAGCATCCGCGATGTGATTTTGTTCCCCCTGCTCAAACCACGCAAAGAAGTGGCCGAGACCGACGAATCCACCGACGAAGAGTAGTTTTGCTATTGATCGGCACTCGAGCTTTCGCGCGAGTGCAACAGAAACACATACCTTCGTGTGCTGCCTCATAGCTCCACCCCAGCCATTTTGAGCCCACATTCCGCACCTCCCTCACTCCAGGAGGTAATACCGCTGTGCCCCCAGAAGGCGCACCGCAGTCTCGTGATGGGGAGCTAGGTTCAGAACCAGGGGCCGGTCTTCCAGCAAGGCCAGGCGAACCCAGATGAAGAGCTGGAACACCCAGCGCAGGGTGGGCTTGGCTGTGGGCCTCCCCTTCTGGTCCGGCAGGCTGGACCCCGTCTCCTCCAGCCTCCGCCTCAGCTCCCACTCCCCCAGGGCGTAGATCAACAGGGCTACCGCCATGACCATCCCCAGGCTCATCACCCGCTCCGCTCGCTTCAAGAAGGTGCTTGAGGCGAAGAACAGGGGGTCTTTGAGGAAGCGGAACCCTCGCTCCACCGTCCGGGCCTGATCCTTGTAGCGCCTTAGCACCTCCGCCGCGGGCAAGCGCAGGGCATCCAGGACGTTGGTGGCCAGGAGGAACTGCGTATTTCAGGAGATTCGAGCCACGCTTTTCGGCTGAAGCCGAGCCGGTGATTCAGTGAAGTCGAGCCCACCCGGAGCGTAGCGACGCGAGTAATTTGATTATGCCTTATCGGATTCAGAATGGGGAAGCTTGCGGCGGTTTTTCCGTAGGCTCTCACCCTTGAGCTGCATCTTGTAGGAGTTGTGCAGGATGCGGTCGAGGATGGCGTCGGCCAGGGTAGGATCATTAAGCTTGTCGTACCACAGCTCGGTCGGGAACTGACTGGCGATCAGAGTGGAACGCTTTTCGTAGCGGTCGTCGAGGATTTCGAGCAGAATCCGGCGCTGTTCGGTATCGGGACTTTCTAATCCCCAATCATCCAGGATGACCAGGTCGGTTCGGGCGAGTTGAGCGAGGAGTTTGAGGTAGCGACCATCGGCCTTCGCCAGGGTGAGTTCTTGCAAAAGCTTGCCCACCTGGGCATAGTGAACGCTGAATCCCAAACGACAGGCCTGGTGGGCGAAGGCGCAAGCGATGTAGGTCTTGCCCACCCCGGTAGGGCCGGTAATGGTCAGGCTGAGGTGCTCGGTGATCCATTCACAGCTCGCCAATGCGCGCACCATCTTGCCGTCTAGATTCCTGGGGTGCTTGTAGTCAATATCTTCCAGCGTGGCCTGCTGTTTCAACCTAGCGTTGCGGAGGCGGCGGGCCAGACCGCGATTATCTCGAATCACGGCCTCGCGATCCACGAGCAGACCGAAGCGTTCCTCAAAAGACAGGTCTTGGTGGTAGCCCAGTTCGAGTTGCTCTTGAAAAGCCTGGGCCATGCCGTCCAAATTTCATGGCCCGCAGGTGTTGTAGGGTGGGGTGATTGAGCATATGGCTTCTCCTCGCGCATTCAGTATTGCTTGTAATACGCCGCACCTCGCACGTTCTCGTGACTCAGCGGGGGGCTCTCTTCTTTCGGTTCAGCCTCGGGCAGCGGCTTGTGGTCGTAGCCGTTTTGCAGGGTGGCCTGGATAGATTTGTAGCTGTAGCTGCCGAAGAAACAGGCCCGGCGACAAGCAGCTTCGAGGCGCTGGTGGCCGTACAACTTGGCTAAGCGCTGGATGCCCAGGCAGGAGCGAACCCCCTGTTCGGGATGCCGCCTCGCCACCATGATTTGCTCGAACACTGCGATAGTGTGCTCGCCGACGGTTTTGGCCCACTCTTTGAGACGGTCAGGGGTCCAGCGGTTATGGCGTTGGTGGGCCTCGGGCATGTGCTCTGTCACCGTGGTGTGCTTGCCTTTGTACCTCGCCAGGTCGGGCGCTCGTGGATGTACCGCGACCCGCAGGCCTTTGTAGAAGACCTCTATGGTGTTTTGGGCAATGCGGATGCCCACCTGCTGACGGATCAGTTTGTGGGGTACCGAGTAGTAGTGCCCGCTCACCTCGACGTGGTAGTCCACGTTGACCCTGACTTTCTTCCAACTTGCCAGGCTGTAAGGCTGATCGGGCAACGGCGATAAGGCGGGCCGATCCATCTCCTCGAATGCGGTTTTGCGACAGCCTGGAAGCTTTTGGAAGGGACGGTTATTGAGCTGTTCTAACAAGCCCCGCACCGCCCGGTTGGCTTCCACCAGGCCGAAGAAGCTGCGGTCGCGCAGATCGGCCAGGATCCAGCGCTCCACAACCTGTACGCCGCTTTCTACTTTGGCCTTGTCCCGGGGTTTCCTCACTCGGGTCGGTAGGATCGCTACTCCGTAGTGTTCGGCAAACTCGTGATACGCCCGGTTCAGATCGGGTTCGTAGAAACAGGCCTGGGTAACGCCGGCCTTGAGGTTGTCGGGCGCGATGGCTTTCGGCACCGCGCCGAAGTATTCCTGCGCCCGTCGGTGACTGGAAAGCCAATCGGCTATGCCCTTGCTTTCGGTGACCTCGACATGGGTGTAACTGCTGGCAGCCAGTGTAGCCACGAAGACCTGGGCTCGCCGCACCTCGCCCGTGGCGGGGTCGGTGATGCCCAGCGTTTGACCAGCATAATCCACGAACATCTTGTCGCCCGCCTTGTGATCCAGGCGCATGGTCGCGTCCAGGCCGCCGCGCCAATCGCGGTACTTCATGGTGAAGGTCACCTACCCGTAGGCGGTTCCCTCGGGCTGGGCGGCGGCATATTCTTGCCACAGCTTCAGCAGCGTCACACCGGGACGCTTGCGCTCCTGGTGGATGTGCAACCAGTCGGGTTCGGGACGCTCCACACCCCGCCCCAGGCCGGACTTGAACAGCCTGGCTTTGAGCGACACATCGTCTAAATCCTCGGGCAACGGCCAGCTCAGGCCCGCTTCCTTGGCCTGCCGCACGTACTCCCAGATGGTGCTTCTACTCAGCCGAACGCTGAGCGCGATGTTGCGCTCCTCGACCCCAAGCCCCCACTTCAGCCTTAGTACCTCCCGTATTTTCCGCATCGAGACTCGCTTTCCTGGCATGAATCTCCCCGTAGAGGTTCACACCAATGACGTTTCTCGCGGCGTTAGCTTACCCGGCTGGCTCGGCCCTGAAATCTTGGCTCGGGATCACCTGAAATCGCGGCTCGGCTGGCTTTGAAATCCTGGCTCGCTTAGAGCTGATTTACGCACACCTGTAGGTTGGGTGTGATTTCCATCCTAAAATCCTAAGGCCAGGGGGGAGGGGTGCGGAATGTCGGTTTGAGAAGTACCCGGCTGCGGATGAGGTTGTGGACCAGCAGGATGAGGTTCACCCGGGCCACCAGCCCCCAGTAGGAGCGGGCTTCAATCCGATGGAGTCCCAAAGAGCGTACCATCGCGCTGAAC
>NZ_QWKY01000122.1 GCF_003574035.1 Meiothermus hypogaeus
CTGAGCTGCAGCCCGTGGAACGAACCTGGGGGCTGATTGATGGGGTGGTGGCCAATGGGCAGGTGGAGGATGAAGAGGCACTGTGGAGCAAAGTGGAAGCCCGCTGTGCCTACCTGCAGACCCAGCCGGACCTTATTCGGAGCCATACCCTCTTCCACTGGTGGCCGGGAGGATGATGAGGGAATGGATCAGAGGGATTTCTTATTATGCCCCCACCTGGCCTCCCCAGTTCGGGCAGGAAGGAGTGGTTCTACTTTATGCACCAGCCCTGCTGCACCCTGTACGCAATCCGCCCTCTTCTGTGAGGTTCATGCAAATGCTCAACAAAAATCCTGGGGCGTCCCAATGACCCCCCAGGGCTCAGTTCCAATCAGCTTACAGTCTGCTGCGCGGGTCGAGCGCATCCCGCAGGCCATCCCCCAGATAGTTGAAGGCCAGCACCGTCAGGAAGATCATGAAACCCGGTGCCAGCGCCAACCAAGGCGCAGTAAAAATGTATTCCTGGGCCTTGGTGAGCATGTTGCCCCAGGTGGCTACCGGCGGCTGAATACCAAAGCCCAGAAACGAGAGGGCAGCTTCGGTCAGAATGGCCCCCCCGATGGCCAGGGTAGCGTTCACAATCAGCGGGGCCAGGGTGTTGGGTACCAGGTGGCGGAACATGATGCGGGCTTCTCCGGCCCCCAGGGCCTGGGCAGCGGTGGTGAACTCCTGTTCTCGCAGGCTAAGCACCGCCCCCCGGATCAGCCGACCCGTCCCGATCCAGCCAAACAGCACGATGATGGTGATGATAATAAAAACCGAGGCCGACTCCCCAAACACACCCTGAGCCCACTGGCCTACTGCCCCCTGGGTGTCCCGCAAGAGGGCCGAGAGTACTAGCAGCAGCGGAAGCTCGGGGATGGTCAGCATGAAGTCCATGAAGCGCGAAATGGCGATGTCCAGATCAAGCTTACCCTGACCAAAAAGCCCCCAACCAGCAATAAACAGCACCACGCCCCAAACCAGCACCAGTCCCAGCAAAGAAAGGACATTGTTCAGGGATGCGGTACCCGCAAAAAGGGCCTGCACATTTGAGCCAGATAGTACCCAGGCCAGGTCCGCTACCAGAAACAGTAACGCGTACAGTAAAACCCAGGAAATCACCCGCCAGATGGCAAAGGGCCAGGGGCTCCAACCACCTGACAGCTTGGCCAGCGGGCCGGCGTAGAAGCGCAGCGGTCTACCCGAGAAATACCCTGCAATCACCCCCAGGGTGGTTCCCAACAAGGCAGCCGCAAAAGCAGCTACAAATCCCACCAGAAGGGAGATACGCGCGCCGTAAATAATGCGCGAGAGCACATCGCGGCCTAGCTCGTCGGTGCCCAGCCAGTGCTCCCTCGTGGGCCCCTGGAAATAGTAGTCGGCCAGGTTATCGCCTGTGGGCTGGGCGGTGGGGCTGTAGGGCGCAATCCAGGGGGCAAAAATCGCCATCAGCACCAGCGCAATCACCACCCCCAGTGAGAACATGGCAGCCTTGTGCTTGCGAAATCGTCGCCAGGCTAGAGTCCAGGTAGATTGGGATTTTTGTTTAGAAGCAGTAGCAACAGCAGCCATAAAACCCCCTAACTATAGCGGATGCGGGGGTCAACCACCGCATACATCAAGTCGGCCAGTAGGTTGAAGGTCGCGGTCAGCAAGGCCAGAAAGGCCAGGGCTGCCATCGCAACGTTGTAGTCTTTTTCTACCAGCGAGTCGAAAATGGCCCGGCCCATGCCCGGGTAGGAGAAGATGGTCTCGGTAATGACCGCGCCCCCAAAAACCCCAGGAATGGCCAGGCCCACCAGGGTAACGATGGGAATGAGGGCATTGCGCAGGGCATGCTTGTAAAGCACCACGCGCTCACCCAAGCCTTTGGCTCGCGCAGTACGCACGTAGTCCTGGTTCAAGACCTCGAGCAAGCTCGCCCGCATATAGCGCGTCCAGGCAGCCATCTGGATGGTAGAAAGGGCCAGTACAGGCAAGACCAGCTTAAAGGCCCAATCGCCGATGAACTGCAAGAAGGTAATCTCGCCGCTTTGCACTTGCGACCACTGGAAGTCGGAGATGCTTTGCACAGGGAACTTTGGGAACCAGGGTATTTGCTCAGGTAGCCAAACGGCAAACAAGAACAATAGCAGAATACCCAGAAAAAAGATGGGCATGGAGAACCCCACGAACGAGAAAAAGGTGATGACATAATCGGCCCGGCTGTACTGCCGCACTGCCGAGAAAATGCCTACTGGTATAGCCACCAGCAAGGCCAGGGTCAATGCTGCGCCCGAAAGCACCAGGGTGCGGGGCAAGCGCTGACCGAAAATAATCTGTCCTGCCGGAGAAGCGTAGGTGCGGGACTGACCAAAGTCGCCCTGCAGGGCCCGACCAAGCCATTTGAAGTAGCGCACGTAGATGGGCTGATCCAGGCCATAGGCCCGGCGCAGTTGCTCCAGTTGCTCGGCGGTGATGCGGGGGTTCTGCTGGCGCAGTTCGTCCAGCGGGTCTCCTGGTTGTAGGGCCAACAAAGTGAAGATCACTACTGAAGCTGCAAACAACAATGGAATCATTTGCAGCAGTCGGCGAATCGTGTAAGCAAACACAGGCCCATATTACCGCCCCATGACCTTTTTTGTATCTATAGTCACCCTTGCAAATATCCACCGAATGGTGGATGGTTCGTTGCCCACAGCAAAAACCCCCTCCGGGTTGGAGGGGGCTCCACCGACTAAAGCTTTGTTACTTGATGGGCTGGCCGTACTTGGCCTGGTCGTAGACCTTTTGGGCCCCTCGAGACTGCCAGCCAATCAGCCAGGGCTCAATGGTGGGGTAGGCGGAGTTAGCAAAGGTAGAAGAGGTGTAGTTAAGCAAGCCTACCCGGAAAACCCGCGCGTCGGACTGGAAGTACAAGGGGATCATGGCCACTTCGTTGGCCCAGATCTCCTGCATACGGGCAAAAAGCTGCTTGCGGCGGTTAACGTCGAACTCGAGCACCGCCTGATTGCGCAGGCGGTCAAATTCCTCGTTACACCAGCCACCAAAGTTCAGGCCCCGGAAGCCATTATCGCGGGTAGGCACATACACCACCTTGCCCTCTTCGTCCCGACAGGCCGACCGTACCCCATCATCGGCCTGGCCCATGCTGAAAGCGAAGTGCAGGAAGCCCGTCCAGGTCCCCTCCTGGGCCCGGGCCCGGTACTGTGCCCCCAGAACCACTGCACTGGGCGCGTTGTTGATGCGAACGGCAATGCCTACCTGGCGGTAGTTTTCTGCTACGAATTGCTGAATGCGCTCCCGCACCTGGTTGCCGGCGGTGGTGGCCCACTCGATTTCGAAGCGCACGGTTCGGCCATCCACCGTGCGTTGCAGGATGCCGTCCGGCCCAGGGCGCCAGCCCAGCTCGGCCAGCAGTTGACGGGCCCGCTCGGGGTTGTAGGGGTACTTGGTCACGTTCGGGTTGAACATGGGGTTCTGCGGCGCCACCCAGGTATGCGAGACCGTATACAACCCATCAAAGAAGGCTCGGGTAATGCCCTCGCGGTTCATGGCGTATATCAGGGCCTGGCGGGTCTTGACGTTGTCGAGTTGCAGATCTTTGACCCGTTGCACATTGGTGAACTGGTTGATCTCCAGGTGTTCGAAGAAAGGCGTGGGCACCGACCAGATCTCGAAGCGGCCTGATGCGCGGCTGGTGAGCTGCTTACTGCGCCCCTGGTCAAAGGAGATGGAGACACTCGAGGCCGCGTCAATCCCACCCCCCAGAATGGCCACCAAGAGCGAGTTGGTGTTCTGGATGATGCGGTAGACCACGCGCTGCACATACTTGTCCTCGCCGCCGGGGGGCTTGATCCAGAAGCGCGGGTTGCGCTGCATCTCAATGGTGCTACCGGGAACCCAGCGGGTCAGGGTGAAGGGGCCCGAGTAGACCATGCGCCCGCTGTTTAGAAACTGCGGGTTGGAAAACTGAGTAAAGAAGTTGCGGAAAATCTCGGCCTGGCGGGCTGCATCGGTGGTTTGTGCTGCCGCTGCTTTGGCCTTGTCCCACTCCGCCCGCATGATGTGGTTGGGGGCGTAGTAGACCTGGTTGATGTCGAGGTCGTAGAAGTAGGCCGGTTCCAAGCTTACTGTGAAGTTACGGGCGTCGCGCACCCGCAGGGTGGCCCGGTCAAAGAAGTCTACGTTGGTGGAGGGTACGCCCTTGGTCTTGCCCATCTCGAAGTACAGGGCCACATCCTCGGTGCTGATGGGCCGCCCGTCTGACCAGACCGCATCGGGGCGGATGGTGTAGTCGAGCTCGAGGCGCCGCACCCCCGGACGCACATTCACAAAGCGCAGGCGGTTGTTCTGGGCAGTGGGCACTTCCGTCACCACTACCGGAATCACATTCAGGTCGCGGTTGGTCTGCACAATGGGGGCAAACAAAAAGTTTTCTATCTCGAACTTGATGGACTGGTTCGAGATCGCATTGACCACGTCCCCGGCCAGCACCCGGGGCTCCTGGGCCGCCCCGATGATCAGGCTGTTGTCCTGCGGGCCAGCCAGGGCCAACCCACTCAGAACCATTAGCGTAACGAGCTTCCGTTTCATCGCTCCTCCTCTTATAGCCAGTGTTTGGCTGGGCCTGATTCTATTGTCCAACAGACGATTTGTGTACCCGCTTAACTACCAGGCATCATACATGTAGGCGACAAGCCATTTATAGTCCTGATCAGGCCTCCATAAAAGCAAAACCAGGGGATCCCCTGGTTTTGCAATCCACAAGAAGAGGGTTACTTGATGGCGATACCACCCGCCTGGGCCTGGTCGTGGCGCTTGGCCGCCCCACGGCTGGCCCAACCAATCTCCCAGGCGTTCCAACCGGGGTAGCCGTTGCCACCGGAGTAGGTCGAGGCTACATAGTTGACCAGGCCGCTGCGTACCACCAGGAAATTGGAGCGGAAGCGCAGAGGCAGGGCCGGGAGTTCTTCAGCCCAAATCTCCTGGGCGCGGGCGAAGAGTTGCTTGCGGCGAGCCTCGTCGAACTCGAGCACCCCCTGGCTGGTCAGGCGGTCGAACTCGTCGTTGCGCCAGTTGCCGATGTTCTGCCCAGCGTAGTTATTTTCTTTGCTGGGCACCAGCTGAGCGCCGGTATTGAGGTTTTTGAACTGGAAGAGGTTGCCGTCTTCCGCCAGGCTGCTCACCCAGGCAAACATGAAGAACACCCACTTGCCTTCCTCGGCCCGCTGGATGAAGTCGTCAGCGAAGACAACCGCGCTGGGGGCGTTGGCAGTCTTGACCGCAATACCCACCTGGCGCCACTGCTCGATGAAGAGTTGCTGGGTACGCGCGCGGATAGCGTTGCCGGCTGTGGTTACCCAGTCGAGCTCAAAGCGCACCGTGCGGCCATCCACCGTGCGCTGCAGGATGCCGTCGGGGCCGGGCCGCCAGCCCACCTGGGCCAGCAGCTCGCGTGCACGGGCCGGGTTGTACTCGTACTTCTTGACGTTCGGGTTAAAGAGCGGGTTCGAAGGGGCCACCCAGGTGTGGGAAACCGGCTCGGCGCCATCAAAGAAGGCTTGAACCCAGGCATCGCGGTTGATGGCGTGCAAAAGGGCCTGACGGGTGCGCTTATCGTCCAGGGTCAGATCCCGCACGCGCTGCACGTTGGTGAACTTGTTGATATCGATGTGCTCCCAGATGGCACCCGGAATGGCCCAGATATCAAAGCGTCCGGCCGCACGGCTGGTGAGCTGCTTGCTGCGGGCCTGGTCGGCGGAGATGCCCACAGTCGAGGTAGCATCGATGCCACCGCCCAGAATGGCTACCAGGAGCGAGTTGGTGTTCTGGATGATGCGGTAGATCACGCGCTGGACATAGTTATTGGCCCCACCTTGCGGAGTGATGGCATTGAAGTTGGGGTTGCGAACCAGCTCAATGGAGCTATTGGAAACCCAGCGCTGCACCCGGAAGGGGCCGCTGTAGACCATGCGTCCGGCGTTGATGGCCTGGTTAGAGCTGAACTGCTGGAAGAAGTTGCGGTACAGCTCGTTAAGACGCTGAGCGTCGCGGTCGGGGTTGAGGGGCGCGGCAGCCGCTTTTACCTTCTCCCATTCGGGGCCCATCTTGTGCACCGGCGCGTAGCCCATGGGCGAGCCGTAGGTGTCGTAGTAGTAGGCCGGCTCAAAGATAACGGTCATGTTCTGCTTATCGCGGACGCGCAGGTTGACCCGTTCCCAGTAGTCGGGGTTGTTGAGGGCCATTCCCTTGGCTTTACCAACTTCGAAGTAGAAGGCAAAGTCGTCGGTGTCCAGAGGGTCGCCGTCCGACCAGCGCAGGTTGGGCTTCAGGGTAATGTCGATCTCGAGGCGACGCTTACCACCGCCAATATCGGTCACCCGCAGGCGGCGGTTGGCCAGGGTAGGCACTTCGGTAGCCAGCACAGCTTCGTTTTCAGCCCGCAGGTTTTGCACAATAAGGGGTGCGAAAAGATAGTTCTCGATCTCTACCTTGATGGACTGGTTGGAGATCACGTTCAAGAAATCGCCCGCCAGCACCCGCGGTTCTTGGGATGCCCCCACAACCAGGCTGTTGTCCGCCGGGCCGGCCAGGGCTGCACCGGCCACCAAAGTTAGACCCAGTGCAACAATCTTGCTGTAACGATTCATCTAGAATCTACAAACCACCTTACCCAAATCAGGCACTGCAGTTATGTTTAGAGCATGAACCGCCGTGCTTACCCATCGGACGTCCGTGATGAGGAATGGGCTCTGGTGCTGCCCTATTTGACCCTCGC
>NZ_QWKY01000123.1 GCF_003574035.1 Meiothermus hypogaeus
TGCGCAGCCTGACCTTCTTGTTCATGTGCGGGCTCTGCTCGATGGCCCTCAGCCGCTCATCCTCTTCGCTGCTCAACTCAATGTACCGAAAGTTTCCCATAGTAAAAGTCTATCGTGAGTGTACTTACACTCGGTTGATTCGTTACCGAACGGTAACGAATCAACAGGGCCGAAGTTATCCGCGTAGCGGAGGGCGATACCGCCCCTTGGAAGGGAGACGCTTTTTTCGCCGACCGACAGTGAAGGGCCATCGGCCCCCGGCTAGCGCCGGTACTCAAGGGAGGGGTGTGCTCTAGGATTCAAAAAGACAACCTATGGTTTTTTTGTTTTCTGAACTGTCTTTTTGAATCCGGTATAAGATACCCGATGTGCGAGGGTTCAGTCTAGCTCACGGAGGCCGCAAGCGGCTGATTGGCCGCTGGAATGCACTACTCGCTTCGCTAAAGATAGATCCCGGAGCACATTTCTCCATGCTCGACGATCTGCTCGTCCGCCATACCGAACCGCAGCGCTTCTATCACAATCTGGCCCACCTGAACACGCTGCTAGAACTATTGCCCGCAAAACCCCACCTGGAGTTTGCGGTCTGGTTCCACGATGCCGTCTACGACCCCACCCGCACCGACAACGAGGCCCAGAGTGCAGGGCTGGCTCAGGAGAGCCTGCTACGCCTGGGTGTGGAGCCTTCGCTCATCCAGAAAGTTACCCACATCATCCGGGCCACGCAAGACCATCAGTCAGACGACCCCGATACCGCTTTGTTTCTGGATGCCGACCTTTCCATCCTGGGGGCCGAACCCAAAATCTACCGGGCGTATGCCCGGGCCATCCGGCAGGAGTACGCCTGGGTTCCCGAGGCGCTGTTCCTGGAGCGCCGTGCACGGCTGTTGCAAAAGTTCTTGTCCCGCGAGCGTATCTATCAAACCGAAGCCTTCGCGCACCTCGAGCAACCCGCCCGCGAAAACCTGGCAAAAGAGCTAGAAACCCTTGCTCAACACACCTCGGGGACAGAGCAAGCCAGCGCTTCCCAGTAGAGTCTCAGGTTTTCTCCCAGCCGGGCAGACTGGCCCAACCGGTAAGCCGTTGCGACCCGTTTACCCAGCGCCCGAACCAGGGGATCGGGATTCTTTTCCAGGTTGCCCAGGGCTTTATCCGAGAGGGCAATCTGCACCTTTTCAGGGTACATGGGTACACTCGGCAAGCTGAACCAGTAGGCGGCTTCCCCAGGGTTCACCACCGAAGCCCCGCGGCTGATAAACCAGTCGGCGCCCTCGGAATGCACATATACCCGGGCTCCTTGCGCGACCGCCCGACCAACCGCTTCGCGGAACGGCACCGGTATGGCCCACTCGGCCCCTCGAGCCTCCTCTGGCCGGGGCGTTGGGCGATAGGCCGCCGCACGCAACTCGACGTTACGTTCACCGTTCCACTCGTTGAGCGTTAGACTGGCTGCCAGATCGAGTTCATCCGGTAATTTTTCGCCGTTATCACGCCACTTGATGACCCTGACCCCCTGGAGCCTGAACGACAGGTGCTTGCCCTCGCTCAGCATCCGTACCTGCTCCGGCCTGCCCTGCAAGAAAAACAGCGGCTCGGGGTTGCCCTCGCCCAGCGGCTCCAGCAGTTGCAGGGCCTGGTGCAGCTCGGTCAGGTCTTCCCCATTCAACCAGCCATCCAGCACAATTTCCGGTACCGGTGCTGGAAATTGCGCGGTATATTCCTCAATAGCCGCCTTAAAGGCTGGAATTTCCTCTTCCAGGATAGCGAAACCCGCCGCCTGCGCATGGCCCCCAAAGCGCTTAAGGTGGGACGCGGCGTGCCGCAAAGCCCCCACCGCACTGATGCCCGGTGTGGAGCGTACCGAGCCCTTGCCGTCGGCAATGATAAAAACCGGTTTGTAGTAGCGCTCGAGCACCCGGCTGGCCACAATGCCCATCACACCCGGATGCCCCTCTGCATCGTGGATGACCAGCGCCGGACGGGTGGCGTCAATGGTGGGCCAGATGCGCTGTAGCATCTCCTCTTCGATACGCTGTCGCTGCACGTTGAGCCGCGTCAGGTGCTCGGCCAGTGGGCGCGCCTGGAGCATGTCCTGGGTGGTAAGGAGCTGCAAGGCCACCTCGGCCTGGCCCAGCCTCGAGGCCGCATTGATGCGGGGTGCGATGCGAAAGGCAATCTCGCTGGCACTAAACTCGCGGCATTGCTCGGCGGCCAGTACGCTCAGACCCAGGTTGGCCGAAGCACGCAGGCGGTGAAGCCCTTCCTTGACCAGGGCCCGGTTGAAGCCCTGCAAGGGGGCCACATCGGCCACCGTACCAATGGCGGCCAGGTCGGCATATTCCAGGGGTGGGTCTTTTCCCAACAGCTTGTAGACCTGCCACAAGAGCAAAAAAGCCACCCCCGAACCGGTAGGATGGGCCTGGCCCCGAAGCCCTGGCGAAAGCGCGGGGTGCACAATCAGGCCCGGTGGTGGCGCAGCGCCAGGCGAGTGGTGGTCGGTCACCAGTACCGAGACCCCGTTCTCGACCAGCTCACGTAGCTCGGCGTGGTTGGTAATGCCGCAGTCCACAGTGATGAAGAGGTCGCAGGCTTCCAGGTGCTCCGGCACCCGGTCCATCAAGACCCCATAGCCCTCGCCCAGGCGGTGGGGAATGAAAGCATGGATGTCGGCCCCCAGCCGGCCCAAGCCGTTCAGCAAAACCGCCGTACCGGTGAGACCGTCGGCGTCGTAGTCGCCATGTACCCGAATGCGCTCGTTTTTTTCCAGGGCCTCGATAATCCGCCGGGCCGCAGGCTCTAGCCCCTCGATGGGCAAGAGTTCCAGCGGGGGCTCGAGGTCTTCCTTACGCCTGAACCCCCGATTCCAGAGCACCGCCGCGGCCAGGGGCGAGACGCCTAGTTGCTCCACCAGGGGGCGAAGCTCGGAAACAGGGGGCCATTCACGGAATTTCCAGATCATCCAGGGTCTCCTTCAAAACGGTGCCTTGAGCCGAAAGCCCGGGGCCGAAGGCCGAAAAGCAAAACAACACAGGGTGCAAAACACACCTGCCGGGCCAAAGCCCTCAGGGCAGCCGGTCAGGGATGACCGGGGTTTCCTCGGGGTGTTGTTTCTTGAGGGCCTCGAGCTCGCTTCTGACCTGGCGCAGTTCGCGGTTGCGCTTGCTCAGGGTGGCCTGGGCATTTACCCAGCCGGTCAGCACATACAGCCCCATGACGGCCAGACCCAGCCCAAAAGCCCCCACCAGCAAAAAGCTCAGGTGCACCTGGCCCCAGGGTGTCCCCAGCAACAGCCCCGGCTCCAGCGCATATAAAGCCCAGGTCACTGCGGCGACCAGCAGCACCATCAGGAAAGCCAGCCCGTTCAGGACTTTCATACCAGAAGTTTACTCCAGGCCCCCAGGTAGGCAGAACGCAGGTCAAACCCACTTCTTCAGGTCGATGCGGCCCTCGTAGAGGGCTTTGCCGGTGATGGCCCCCTCCACCCCCAGGTTCTGCAAGCCCCTCAGGTCGGCATCGGAGGCAATACCCCCACCGGCAATCAAAAAGCCCGGCCAGGCGGCCCGCACCTGGCGTACGACCTCGAGGTCCAACCCGGCCAGGGTGCCATCCCGCCGCACATCGGTATAAATCAGGGTGCGCACGCCCATCTCCCACATGCGCAGGCTCAAGCCCGGCACCTCGAGGGCCGTTCCTTCCACCCAGCCCGAGACCACCACTTCCAGGCCCCGTGCGTCCAGGCTTACCACCACCCGCTCGGCTCCAAACGCTTGCAGCATCCGGCTCAGCACCTCCGGCGCTTTCACAGCCACGGTGCCCACCACCACCCGCGCCGCTCCCAGAGCAAGTATCTCCTGGGCCGCCTCCACGCTGCGCACCCCACCCCCCACCTCAAACGGGATGGCGATAGACTGCGCAATCTCACGCAGCGCCGCCCGGTTTTCCCCCCGGCCCGTAGCGGCATCCAGGTCGACCAGGTGGAGCATCCGCGCCCCCTGCCTTTGCCAGTACAGGGCAGCCTCCACGGGGTTTTCGTAGTAAACGGTCTCCTGGCGGGGGTCGCCCTCAAATAAGCGCACGGCGCGCCCCGCCTGGATATCTACTGCAGGAATAACCAGCACGGGGGGATTGTATCAGTTTGGCCAGGCCATCAGTAGATTTTCTTCCCCAAAAGGCTGCTGGCGAGCTCAACCATCATCCGGGCGGTACGGTTGGCGATGTCCAGGATGGGGTTCACCTCGACCAGATCCAGGCTGGTGACGATTTGGGCGTCGGCCAGTAGCTCCATCAGGAGGTGGGCCTCACGGTAGGTCAGGCCGCCGGCCACCGGGGTGCCCACCCCCGGGGCAATTTCGGGGTCGAGCACGTCGGCATCCAGCGAAACGTGTACCCGGGCAAAACCATCGAACTGCGCCGCGACCTGTTCAGCGATGGCCGGGATGCCCTGCACGTCAATTTCTTTCATGGTGAAAACCGTGACCCCGCGCTCCCGCAACAGTTTGACCTCCCCTGTGTCCAGGCTGCGAATTCCAACCAGCACCACATCCTCGGGTCGCACCTTGGCCCCCGGGCGGCTCAGGTCTACCAGGCGGGGGTCACCCAGGCCGCACAGGTGCGCCAGGGGCATCCCGTGAATGTTGCCGCTGGGGCTGGTCTGGGGGGTGTTGAAGTCGGCGTGGGCATCTACCCAGATCACCCCAATGCGCTCACCGCGGCTGGCCCCGGTGACCGACCCCATGGCAATGGAGTGGTCGCCCCCGAGCACAATGGGAAACACCCCGGCGGGCATCTGGTGCAGGGCTTCGATGGTGTCCAGGCAGACCGTGCGGATGGCCTCGAGGTAGCCCATCCCCCCCTGTTCCTTTGGCTGACGGTGCAGACTCTCGACCACCGGCACCTTGATGTCGCCGTAGTCGTGCACGTGGTGACCGAGGCCCTCGAGCACCTCCTGTAAACGCCCATAGCGCATGGCGCTGGGTCCCATATCCACCCCACGCCGCCCCTGGCCCAAATCCATCGGAACCCCTAGAACGCCAATCTGCTTCATGCGAACTAGTCTACCGCCGGGTTCAAGCACCCGCACCTCGTGCTCGATAAGGTCGGTGGGGTAGGAATCATTGAATCCGGTCCATGCCCTGGCCATTGACCCAAGGCCGTTTCGGCGCTAACATAAAGAGCTACGCGCTGGGGCGTAGGTTATATCGCAATGAAAGAACCGCATATCCCAAGTATCAACCTCTCGCGTCTGCTGCGGGAAGGCGGCAGCACTGATGCCAGAGACGAAATTCTCGAGTACATCGCCCTGCAAGAAGAGCGCATTCCCCTCGAGGGCCCGGCCAAATGGAAGGTGAGCGTGACCCGCCTGGAGGGTGAAGGCGGGCAGGAGTTCTGGTTGTCGGGCGAGATCGCCGGCAACGCTATGCTGGAGTGCCGCCGCTGCCTGACCCCCACGCCCACCCCGGTGCGCGCCCACTTCCAGTACCTATTGCGCTATGAGGCCGGTTTGCAGCAGCTCGAGGTCATCGAGGAAGGTGAAGAGGAAATCCTGCTCTTTGGCCATCCCGACCTCGACCTGGTGCCTCTGCTCAGCGAGGCTTTTGCCCTCGAGCTGCCCTACACCACCCTCTGCAAAGAAGACTGCAAGGGCCTCTGCCCGGTCTGCGGGGCCAATCTGAACGAAGTAGACTGCGGCCACCACCCCAAACCCCAGACCAAACTGGGCGCTGAACTCTCCCGTTTGCTGGGCGATTTGGACTAAGCGCAGCTACGCTCGTCTCATGTCGGGCCTTAATGGTTTTGCTACCGGCCTTATCCCGTAGTGGAAGATAGGTTTCATCAGCAGCCATCCGATGTTGCCGGGTGAGGGGTTTTGTACGAGCAGTCCAGCCAGGCACGATGCCGAGGCGACATGTTTTCCACCGAAGTCAATGCTAGGCTGGTTTTATGGCGACCATTGGGCTGGAGCGCTGGCTCCAACACCTGCTTGAGCACCTACCCATCGCCCGCGAGGGCCAGAACCCCGAGGGTGTGCACCAGGTGCGGGTGGCCGTGCGCCGCCTGCGGGTATGGCTGCGCCTGGCCGGTATGCGCGTGCTCGAGGACGACCTAGCCTGGCTGGTGCGGGCGGCCGGTGAGGTGCGCGACCTGGAAGTGTTGCTACAGCACCCCACCCTTCCCAAAGCCTTCCGACGCTGGGCCGAGACCCGGCTCGCACAGGCTCGAGCGGCCTTCGTGCCCCTGCTGGAAGCCCCCCGACTGTCCGGGCTGATCCAGGCTCTATCCAATCTACCGCCTCTGGATGCACAGACGGCCCTGCCACGCCTTGAGCGCTTTTTGTTGCAGGTACGGCGTCGGGAAGAGGAATGGCAGCGGGAAGGAGACCTCGAGCATCTCCATGCTTTGCGACGGGCCCTTCGTCGTCTGCGCTATGCCAGGGAATGGCTGGAGCTAAACAGCCAGGCCATAAAAACCCTCCAGGAGGTTTTTGGACAGGCAGGCGACCTGAGCTTTACCAGGCGGTATCTGGCCGCCTTTGAGGCCGATGGGGGCCGGGTACCCCTAACCTTCAAGAAGCAACTCGAAGCCGATCTGGCCGCGGCCCTCGAGGCAGCTCGGGAGGCCTGGAAAACACATCGGGGCAACCTGAAATAATACCAGATTCGGTTAGTTCGTCACCCTTTGGTGACGAACTAACCCGACCGAAGTTATCCGCGTAGCGGAGGGCGATACCGCCCCTTGGAAGTTATCCGCGTAGCGGAGGGCGATACCGCCCCTTGG
>NZ_QWKY01000124.1 GCF_003574035.1 Meiothermus hypogaeus
CGCGGATAACTTCCAAGGGGCGGTATCGCCCTCCGCTACGCGGATAACTTCCAAGGGGCGGTATCGCCCTCCGCTACGCGGATAACTTCCAAGGGGCGGTATCGCCCTCCGCTACGCGGATAACTTCGGCCCTGTTGATTCGGTACCGTGCGGTAACGAATCAACCGAATCTGGTATAAGTTGCGCCAGGGTAGATTAGCGGAACCAGCGGATGCGGCAATCGCGTACCTGGCGCAATTCCCTACGGGCGTTTTGGTGTTTCATCTCGTATTTCAGTGATGGAGACACCTAAAGGCGTACTTCTCGAATACGCTCCAGAAAATCGTGCACGATATTGCCGGTCACACCCCAGATGTCGTAGCCGCGCCAGGGGTAGTGCCAGACCTTGCGCCGTAGTTTTCCTTCCAGTTCGGAAAACTCCCCGCCCAGGCCTTTGGGGAACCGGTTGTTTGGAGGTGGGGTGCGTTCCTCGACAAAGGCGGGGGTGGCCAGCAGCTCGTCAATAGGCACCCAGAGCAAGGAGTCTACTTCCTCGGGGTTGGGGGTCAGGCGGGGTTTTTGGGTAATCCGGCCCAGCAAGGGAAACACCCGGTAGCCAAAAGGGGAGAGGGTGGGGTTCAGGTGCCCCAGAATTTCAACGTGCGCAGGGTACAAACCTACCTCTTCCTGGGCCTCGCGCAAGGCGGCTTCTTCTGCGGTTTCTCCATCGGCAAAGCGGCCTCCGGGGAAGCTAATCTGGGCGGCATGGTGGGACAGATGGGCGCTGCGCACCGTAAATAAAAGCTGCCCCTCCCACACCGGAAGTAACACTGCGGCGTCCACAAAGCCCTCGGGTAGAAGCATTTGCTCTGGAGGACGTGCAACTACTGCTTTAAGGACGTCTGCTTTCATGGCGTCTAGAGTGGATGCTCTTGCGCGCTACTGGCGCAGCAAACCAAAGACCTTCCTAAAAAAGCATTATGGCCTCTTTTTACCGGGCTTTTTGTGGTGTTTGACCGTTTTGCAAGCAGCTTTGCTCGCAGCGCTCGCGCAGCAAAACCTCTGGATTTACCTTCTCCTTGCGACACCAGGCGACCAGCAGCCACAGCACCTCGGCTATTTCACCGCGCTCTATGGCTTCTCTAAGGTCGTCCTTCCCAGGATGGGGTGTGCCGAGCCTATTCTGAATTTCCGTTGCTCGGGCTAGGGCACCCAGGCTGCGCGGCACCTGGTCGCAAACCGACGCAGAGGTTTTGCCTTCGCTGGCCTTGATGGCCTTCCAGTTGGCCATAACGGCCTCGGGGGTATCGGCCCTGACATCGCCAAACACGTGCGGGTGGCGCCGGATGAGCTTGTCCACAATGGATTGCTCCACCTGTGGATAAGAAAAAGTGCCCTCCTGCTCAGCAATTACCGAATGAAATGCCACCTGCAAGAGCACATCCCCCAGCTCTTCGGCAATTGCCTGGGGGTTGCCCCGGCCTATGGCATCCACAGCCTCGGCGGCCTCCTCGAGCAGGTACGGGCGCAGGCTCTGGTGGGTTTGCTCTTTGTCCCAGGGGCATCCATTGGGTGCGCGCAGTCGGCGCATCACTTCCAGTAGACGTTCCATGTTCTATAGCCTAGCGGGTTTGGCAGGATTAATCAGGTCTCATACCAGATTCGGTTGATTCGTTACCTTTAGGTAACGAATCAACCCGACCGAAGTTATCCGCGTAGCGGAGGGCGATACCGCCCGTTGGAAGGGAGACGCTTTCTTCGCCGACCGTTCGGGAGGGGAGTGCTCTAGGATTCAAAAAGACAGCCTACGGGTTTTTGGTTTGTAAACTGTCTTTTTGAATCCGGTATTACTTTAGCAAACGCCAGAGCAGGAAGCCGCCGGCCCAGGAGCACCCAAGCAGAATCAGGCTGAGCGGATCCACCGGTGCGGTGTCGCCCAGCGCAAAGCCCTGGGGGCTAGGGTAGGGAAGACCGGTGGTGCGGGTCAGTACAAACAACAGCGTAACAAGCCCGACCAGCCAGAGCCCGCCTTTGTAGGTTCCGGGCTCTAGGCTGCCGGGCATCTCGAGCAATTTTGCCAGCAGCAAGAAACCCCCGTACATGAGCTGAAACCCCAGCAGCAGCATGAACAAGACTGCATACCAGAAGCCTGCTCCCTGGAGCCCGAGCGGGGTTTCGTTACCAAACAGCTCACCACACAGCCCACCCCCCAGCAAGGTGTTGCCCAGCCCCAGCAATTGCAAGAAGAAAGGCGCCATGAAGAGGGCCCCGGCCCAGCGCACCTGGGGCTTAGAGAAAGCAACGGCTCGACTATCCATCCCCTTCATCTTGTCGTTAGGGCGTGAGACCAATGTAAAGTAGCTTGCCTTGTCTACCCCGCCCAGCGTCCTTGGTAAGGCGAACTGTTAGCCAAGGGACATTTGCCCAAGGTTGGCTTGTCTAGGGTTTAATCCGGAGAGGGTTATCATAGCCCCCAAGGCCAGGAGCGAAAAAATGCCACGACGCGTAATTTGGATTACCCTTATCGCAGGCTTGCCCCTGTTGCTGGCCATAGCGGCCTTTTTTTTGTCGCGCGATACCTACCAGCCCTACGGCACCCGCCTTCTGAACATCCGTCCGGTAGAAGCCAACCAGTTTACCCTCACCGCACACGACGGCTCGAGCAAGAGCCTTACCGACTTTCAGGGCAAGGTGGTCTTGATTTTCTTCGGTTTTGTGAACTGTCCCGATGTATGTCCGACTACCTTGCTCGAGCTCAGTAAGGTCTATAAAGCCCTGACCCCTGCCGAGCAAGCACAGGTGCAGGTCTTGCTTATCTCGGTAGACCCCGAGCGGGACACCCTGGAAAAGCTGCGCGACTATGTCACCTTCTTTAGCCCAAGCTTTCTGGGTCTCACCGGCAGCCCCGAGCAGATTGCTGAGGTGGCCAAAAAGTATGGGGTTTTCTACCAGAAATCCGCTATCAAGTCGCCTACCGAGTACAACGTAGACCACACTGCTACGGTTTTTGCCCTGGATCCCAAGGGCCAGTTGCGACTTGTGTACGGTAACGGCAAGGCAGCAGAAACCGAGCGGGTGGTGCGGGATGTGCGCTGGTTGCTCAGGTAAGGCCGCCAATACCGATCCCCTTGTTGCTTCTGCCGCCCGGGATGGAGACGTGCTTGCAATAGGAAGGTGCAGGCCCTGGTGCTTGCGCCTTATGTGAACAAAGTCAATATCTTCCTCGAGTTCAGTTCCACACTGCGATTCTGGCCCCTTGATTAACTCGTAACGGCCGTATATACTTCTAGGGTTGCGTTGCCTCAGGCCAGCCCCGGCCATGAGGTCACATCGGTTGCGCTCACGGGAAATCCGCCGCGCACAGCGATTCTTGAGAATCCAGGGGCGAACCTCGGGCCACCGGCCTGATTCGCTTCTCGACGGAAACCCCGCACCGAGCGCAGCGCAAATACGCAGACCTCCGTGTGGGGTTTTCGGTTTAGAGAGAAGCTTAGTCGAACGAAAGGATGTGATTACACTGCCAACCATCAACCAACTCCTCCGTAAAGGCCGTGCTCCGGTGGTCAAGAAGAGCAAAGTGCCCGCCCTGAAGGGAAGCCCCTTCCGCAAAGGGGTTTGCACCGTGGTGCGTACCGTTACCCCCAAGAAGCCCAACTCGGCGCTGCGTAAGGTGGCCAAGGTGCGCCTCTCGAGCCAGTACGAAGTCACCGCTTATATCCCAGGCGAAGGCCACAATTTGCAGGAGCACTCGGTGGTGCTCATCCGCGGGGGCCGTGTAAAGGATCTGCCGGGGGTGCGCTACCACATCGTGCGTGGTATCTACGACACCCAGGGCGTAAAAGATCGCAAGAAGAGCCGCTCCAAGTACGGGGCCAAGCGGCCCAAGGCCGATGCCAAGGGCGCGGCGGCCAAGGGTAAGAAATAGGTGAGTTATGTCGCGGAGAAGACAAGCTGAAGTTCGCCAGCTCGAGCCCGACCACCTCTACGGCGATGTGGTGGTGTCGGCGCTCATCAACCGCATGATGCGGGATGGCAAGAAGAACCTAGCAGCCCGAATTTTCAAGGATGCCTGCGAAATTATCCAGGAGAAAAGTGGCCAGGAGCCCCTCAAGGTCTTCAAGGCTGCCCTGGATAACGTGCGGCCCCGTGTCGAGGTGCGCAGCCGCCGGGTAGGTGGGGCCAACTACCAGGTTCCGGTCGAGGTATCGCCTCGCCGCCAGCAAACCCTGGCAATTCGCTGGATTGTTAATGCCTTCAACAGCCGGGGCGAGCGCGAGGCCCATCAGCGCCTGGCTGCCGAGCTGCTCGAAGCTGCCGAGGGCAAGGGTGGGGCGGTCAAGAAGAAGGAAGACGTCGAGCGTATGGCCGAAGCCAACCGAGCCTACGCCCACTACCGGTGGTAAGTATGTCCGTCAAGACTGGTTTTGACCTAAAACTTTTCCGCAACATCGGGATTGCGGCCCACATCGACGCGGGTAAAACCACCACTACCGAGCGCATCCTCTACTACACCGGTCGCATCCACAAAATCGGTGAGGTGCACGAAGGTGCGGCCACCATGGACTGGATGGAGCAGGAGCGCGAGCGTGGTATTACCATCACGGCAGCCGTCACTACCGCCAACTGGAAACACAGCGGTACGGGGGTGGAGCACCGCATCAACATCATCGATACCCCCGGCCACGTGGACTTCACCATCGAGGTGGAGCGCTCCATGCGCGTGCTGGATGGTGCGGTGGCGGTCTTCGATGCCTCGCAGGGGGTGGAGCCCCAGTCTGAAACCGTCTGGCGTCAGGCCGACAAATACCGGGTGCCCCGCATCGCCTTTGCCAACAAGATGGACAAGACCGGGGCCGATATCTGGCTGGTGATTAACACCATGAAGGAACGCCTGGGCGCCAAGCCGGTGCTGATGCAACTGCCCATTGGCCGCGAAGATACCTTCAAAGGCATCATTGATGTGCTGCGCCAGAAGGCCTACCTGTATGGCAACGACCTCGGCACCGATATCAAAGAGGTCGAAATCCCCGAGGACATGAAGGCGCAGGCGGCCGAATACTTCGAGAAGCTCGTCGAAGCGGCGGCCGACTACGACGAGAACATCATGATGAAGTTCCTCGAGGGGGAAAAGCCTACCGAGGAAGAGCTCATCCGGGCTATTCGCAAAGGCACCATCGCCATCGAGATTTTCCCGGTTTTCTTGGGCTCGGCCCTGAAGAACAAAGGGGTGCAGTTGCTGCTTGATGGGGTCGTAGACTTCCTGCCTTCCCCCCTGGATATTCCCCCCATCAAGGGCAAGACCGAAAGCGGGGAGGAGGTCGAGCGTCCCGCCGATCCCAACGCCCCGTTGGCCGCGCTGGCCTTCAAAATCATGGCCGACCCCTATGTGGGCCGCCTGACCTTCATCCGGGTCTACTCGGGTACCCTCAAGTCGGGTTCCTACGTGCAGAACACCACCAAGGGCAAGAAGGAGCGGGTCGCCCGCTTGCTCCAGATGCACGCCAACCACCGTGAAGAGGTGGAGGAATTGAAGGCGGGCGAGCTGGGTGCGGTGGTGGGTCTCAAAGAGACCATTACCGGCGATTCGCTGGTAGGCGATGGCGATGAGCCGATTATCCTCGAGTCCATCGAGATCCCCGAGCCGGTCATTGACCTGGCCATTGAACCCAAGACCAAGGCTGACCAGGACAAGCTGGGCGTGGCCCTGTCGCGCCTGGGCGAGGAAGACCCCACCTTCCGGGTTTCCACCGACCCCGAGACCGGCCAGACCATCATCTCTGGCATGGGCGAGCTGCACCTGGAGATCATCGTGGATCGCCTCAAGCGGGAGTTCAAAGTAGATGCCAACGTGGGCAAGCCCCAGGTGGCCTATCGTGAGACCATCACCCGCCCGGTGGATGTCGAAGGCAAGTTTGTACGCCAGTCCGGTGGGCGTGGCCAGTATGGTCACGTCAAGATCAAGGCTGAACCCCTGGGCCGTGGCTCGGGCTTTGAGTTCATCAACGCCATCGTGGGTGGGGTGGTGCCCCGCGAATACATCCCGGCCGTGCAGAAGGGGATTGAAGAGGCCATGCAGTCTGGCCCCCTCACGGGTTTCCCCATTGTGGACTTGAAGGTCACCCTCTACGACGGTAGCTACCACGAGGTGGACTCCTCTGAAATGGCCTTCAAGATTGCTGGCTCCATGGCCATCAAGGAGGCCATCGAGAAGGGTGGTGCGGCCATCCTCGAGCCCATCATGCGCGTCGAGGTGATCACCCCTGAAGAATTCCTGGGCTCGATCATCGGCGACCTCAACAGCCGCCGGGGGCAGATCCAGGGTATGGAAGAGCGCGGCAATGCTCGACTGGTGCGGGCTTACGTTCCCCTGGCCGAGATGTTCGGTTATGCCAACGATATGCGCTCGATGAGCCAGGGCCGGGCCCAGTTCTCGATGTTCTTCGATCACTACGAGCAGGTTCCCCAGAACATTGCTCAGAAGCTGATTAAGGGTCAGTGAGGTCGAAGGCCGGTAACCCTGTAAACCCAACTACTGAGATCATAAGGAGATAACCAGATATGGCGAAAGGCGTATTTGAGCGCACCAAACCTCACGTAAACGTGGGGACCATCGGACACGTAGACCACGGAAAGACCACCCTGACGGCGGCGATTACCTTCGTGGCGGCGGCGGCCAACCCCAACGTGGAGGTACAGGCCTACGATCAGATCGACAAGG
>NZ_QWKY01000125.1 GCF_003574035.1 Meiothermus hypogaeus
CCGCGTAGCGGAGGGCGATACCGCCCCTTGGAAGGGAGACGCTTTCTTCGCCGACCGACAGTGAAGGGCCATCGGCCCCCGGCTAGCGCCGGTACTCAAGGGAGGGGTGTGCTCTAGGATTCAAAAAGACAGCCTCTGGTGTTTTTGGTTTTGTAAACTGTCTTTTTGAATCCGGTATAACATGCGTCTGCACCCAGACGCATTCTCGTGTTTGCGGGCAGCAAAGTCTGTGAAGTGTGCGATGGGCTCCGAGTTTTAACACGTGCTAGACACACAGCACTTCGGAGTGCTATCTTGAGGCGTCTGGGAGTTTTCTGAGGTGGCCCATGTTGTTCGTCCGCAAGGTCTGGCTATGGTAGGTACTGTCTCCATGGCCCGAAAGGCGGGCGGGTGGTCTTTGGGTAGTTCAGCGCCTTGGTCCTGGGCCGGGTTACGTACTGAAGCAGGGGTTGCCCGTGGTAAGGAGCAGTATGCAAAAAGGCAAAGTGAAGTGGTTCAATGCGGAAAAGGGCTATGGCTTTATTCAGCGTGAAGAAGGTGAGCCGGACGTATTTGTGCACTACAGTGCTATTCAGTCCCGTGGCTTCCGCACCCTGAACGAAGGCGATGTGGTGACCTTCGAGATTGAGCCGGGCAAGAATGGTAAAGGCCCCCAGGCCGCCAATGTAAACGTGGTGGAAGCGGCCAAGCGTTTTTAGTTCGATATCTCGGCTAAAGAACCCTCGGGAAACCGAGGGTTTTTGTTTTGGGGAGCGGCATTGTGTGCTCGATCGGGCACCCAGGGCCATTCTTCGGCCCTGGGGTTTTCGCTGTACCCTAACCACACACCAATGAAGTGCAACCCATGTACTTATTGCGTCGTAGTGATGGGAAGCAGGATCGCCCACACACCCACAGACAATGGGCGTGCCAAAGAGTACCTACACGTGATTAACTACACGAGCCCCTGGGTTGCAAATTACAACCAAATCTAATGTTTGCCAATACAATCAAGGCAAACTATGAAAGTCTCTGCACATCTCGACTTCCTGCCCGTTAGTACCGATTCGGCTTCTGTTGTGCATAGCCTTTACTTGAATTGCCCCACTTATATCGCCCTGATTGGGGGCGACACGCCTACCCTCAACGATATTCAGCGCGAGCTCGAGACCCTGCGCCATGACACCCGGCGGCAGGCTTTGTTGTTGAAGCATGAGGATCATGTGGTAGGTTTTCTCGACTACAAGGTAGCCTACCCCGATCTGCACTCGGCTACCATCAGCCTGTTGCTGATAGATGAAAGCCTGCAAGGACGGGGCCTGGGCAAGGCTGCCGTGGAGCAGCTCGAGACCCTGCTACGTGGCCGGATGGATCGGCTCTACGCAGTGGTGTATGGCAACAACGAACAGGCTAAACGCTTCTGGGAACGGGTCGGCTTCGAGCACCTGCGCGATAGTGGCCCCACCCTGAGCTGGTATCTAAAGCCCTTGAAGTAGCCGGAGCAAGGCTTATCCTTATGCCTGGGCCATCAAGCGGACCAGGCCCTTTGGCAAAAAGGCATGTCCCAATACCTCAGGGAAACTGCAGGGCTTTTGGGACAGCTTCATTGTTCCGGGCTTCCGCTTTCCCCCAGGTAGCGAAACCGGGGTATGGGCTTGCCATCGACCTCCACATCCTGCAAAAACATCTTTAGCGGGCGCACCCAGAAGGTTTCGGGCTCCGTGCCGTAGCGGGTTTCGTAGACCACGTACCACTCCTCGGTCTCGGAATGCCGGGCCAGGCCATGCACCCAGTAGTGCTTGCCCTTGTAGTGTTGGTAGAGGCCAGGTTTGAGTTGCATCTTTACCCGCCTTGCGAAACTTGTCTTGTGTAATCTTTACACAAACTACAGGCCGGTAACCAGAGCTGCTGTGCGCCTAGTTCCAATAAGGGCGCACCGACTCCAGCATCCGCTCGGTCACCTGGCGGTTGCGTCGCTCAATTTCGGGTTTGCGGGGAATTTCGGGATAAGCCCCCTCGGGGTCGAGCAGGGTGTGGGTGAGGAAGTGGCCGAGCTGGGTGCCCCAGCGCCTGAGCCAGGGTTCGGGAAGATGCTCGGGCAGGGGCAGGCCTTGCAGGGTCAGGTAGAGGATGGCCCAGATGCGGCTGGTGGCATCCAGGCTGTACCCACCGCCCAGGGTATAGAGGGCATTTCCGCTGGAGAAATGGGCGGCGTACTGGCGCAGGAGGGGGAAAATTTTGCTATAGGCCCGGGTGGTGAGCAGAATTTCGGCCAGGGGGTCCTGGTAGTGCGCGTCGGCGCCGCACTGGATGACCAGGGCGTCGGGGCGGAACCAGCGCAGGGCGGGCTCGAGGCCCATCTGCAGCACCTCCAGGTAGGAGTCGTCCTCGGTGAAGGGTTCCAGTGGAATGTTCAGCTTGCGGCCGGTGCCCAGGGCCTTGCCGATTTCGTGGGTGTGACCGGTGCCGGGGTAGAGATAGCGGCCCGATTCATGTATCGAGAAGGTAAGCACACCCGGTTCGTCGTAGTGAATCCACTGCACCCCATCGCCGTGATGCACGTCAATATCAATGTAGGCGACCCGCAGGCCCTGGTTGGTGAGGTGGCGAATGGCCACGGAAAGGTCGTTGTAGACGCAAAAACCCGAGGCCAGGTCTTTCTGAGCATGGTGCAGACCGCCCCCCAGTTGCAAGACCTCCTTGGCCTGGCCGCTCGAGATCATCCGCGCCGCTGTAAGGGTGCCCCCCACCAGCCAGCGGGTGGCCTCGTCCATACCGGGAAAGATGGGGGTGTCGGCGGTGCCGATGCCGTAGTGGTCGAAGTCGGGCGAGTGTTCGCCCCGCCCGGCGGCCTCGACGCGCCGCACGAACGACTCCAGGTGCACGCTGCGCACGTCCTCGCGGGTGGCCTGGGCCGCTTCGACAAAATGCAACGGGTGGCCCAGGTGCTCCAGCAAGTCCAGGAGCATCTCGAGCCGCACCGGACTAAAAGGATGCTGCGGTCCAAAGTTGTACAGCTTGTACTGGGGGCTATATACGACCGGAACGCTCATAAGCTCTTGCCAGGAATTTCGGGGGGCCAGCGCACCTCGTAGCCTTTCTGACGCAGATCTCTGGCTATCTTGCGCGTATCCAGTGTGCCCACCCGCACCACCGTGGTGACGGTACCTTCGCCACAGGGGTAGGTCAGCAGGGAGTGGATGTTGATGTTCTGCTGGGCCAGCTCGCCGCTCAGCCGGGCCAGCTCGCCGGGCCGGTCGTCGAGGCAGACCTCGAGCCGCCCGCTGGGCTTTTGCACCCCGGTCAGGCGCAAAAGCGCATCCAGCAGGTCAATCCCAGTCACGATGCCCACCAGCTCCTGGCCCTCGAGGATGGGCAGGGCCCCAATTTTGCGCTCCCGCATGACCCGGGCCGCCTCCTCGACCGCATCCAGCGGTTCGCCGGTGAACACCGGCCGGGTCATCACCTGCTCGACGGGGGTCTCGGTGGATTTAGCTCCCCCGGGAGCAAAGGGGCTGGTGGCCAGCCGAATGTCGCGGTCGGTAATCATGCCGACCAGGCGGCCCTCCTTCATCACCGGAATGTGCCGAATGTTGCGCTGTAGCATGATGTGGTAGGCGGCCTCGAGGGTTACCGAAGCATCCACTGTCAGCACCGGGCTATGCATCACGTCTTTGACTAACATTTGCTTCAGTCTACGGTACGGCCACCAGGGGCATTTGTCAGTAGGCTGAAAACCAGGAGCCAAACGCTAAAAGCTCCATGCTTTGAGCTTGGCAGCGCAAACGCACCAACGGTTGGCCCTGGATGCTCTACACTTTAGGCTGGATGTTTACCCTGCGCTTGCAACTTCTGTGGAACGGCTTTCGCCAGGCCCCGGCTTCGGCCCTGGTGGGGCTGTTGCTGGGGGCTGGGCTGGCCTATGGGGCCTGGGCAGGGACAAGCTGGTTTCTGAACTTCATCTCCAACGAACTCTTTGGCAGCAATACATTTGTGAACCGCCTGGCGGCGGCCTTTACCCGCGATGTGCTGGTGGAGCGCATGCTGGGCAGCCTGCTGCTGGTGCTCTCGAGCTCGGTGGTGCTTTCTGCGCTGCCCAACGCGGTGGTGGTGCTCTACACCTCCGAAGACCTGCCCCTGCACCTGGCCCTCCCCCAGAAGGCCAGCCGGGTTTTTATGTTCAAGGTGGGCGAGGTATTCGTGACCACTGCCTTGCTCCCCACCCTGCTGGTGCTGCCAGTGCTGTTTGCTTATGGGGCGCATTACGGCGCACCTCCACTGTTCTTTGCGGGCGCAACCCTGGTGGCCCTGGCCCTGTTCGCCTTTCCGGTGGTGCTGGGGGTGGGGTTAGCCCTCCCGCTGGTGCGGTATGCCCCCGCAGGCCGGGCCCGCGAGTGGGCGGCTGCGCTGGGGGCAGTGCTGGGGGGGCTGCTCATCTTCCTGCTGCGGGCTTTGCGCCCCGAGGTGCTGCTCCAGACCAACTTTGCCAACCCGGAGGAGCTCGACCGCTTCCTCCAGACCTTCCGCGACCCCAGCGCCCCCTTTTTGCCTTCGGCCCTGGCCCAGCAGGCCCTCAAGGGGCTTTCCAGGGGCGAGGTAGAGCCGCAGTTCTGGTTGTTGCTGGCCCTCTCGGGAGGGCTGCTGATGCTGGCAGGGCTGGTAGCGGGCTATGCCTACCAGCAGGGTTGGGTGCGGGCTTTGGAGGGCACCGTGCGCGAACGCGGGATTTTGCGCCCTGGCCTGCTGGATCGTGGGTCGGCTTCCAGTGTGGCCCTGGCGCTGTGGGTGCGCGACCTGCGCCTGTTCTTCCGCGATGCCAACCAGGCCTCGCAGCTCATTCTGGTGGGGGTGCTGGTGCTGTTGTACACCACCAGCCTGCAATACCTGCCCCTGGGCGATACCCGCTTCCAGCTGGTGGCGGGTTTCATGCACCTGGCCTTCCAGGGGTTTGTGATTGGGGGGGTGGGGGTGCGGCTGGCGTATCCGCTCTACAGCCTCGAGGGCCCCGCCTACTGGATGCTCCAGACCGGGCCGGTCTCCAAGCTAACCCTCCTGTTGACCCGGTTTGGGCTGGCCCTGTTCTTTCTGGTGCCGCTGGGCCTGGCCCTGGGCTTATACTCCCCTCGAGTAATTGGCCTAGACGACAACCTCACCCAAATCTCCTTGATTTTGGCGCTGGCCTCAGCCATTGCAGCCGCTGGCCTGGGGGTGGGCCTGGGGGCGGCCTTCCCCAAGTTCGATGCCTCCAATCCTGCCGAGGTGCCCGTTGGCATCGGTGGCTTTTTGTATATGGGCCTTACTCTGCTGCATGCGGGGCTGCTGGTGGTACTGGCCAGCCGCCCCGTGTACCTGGCTATTACCCAGCGCCAGTCCGACTACCTGGGGAGCGCAGAAGGCCCCTTATGGCTATTAATTGTGGTAGCCACAACCCTTATTCCGGCTGTGCTGGCGCTGTGGTTTGGCTACCGCAGAATGGGAGAGAGATAAAATATGCGCATACTGTTAGCTCTGCTCGTGTTGGCCCTGGGGGTTGGGCTGGCCCAGTGGCAAAATCGTCAGGCCCTCATCACCGATTTTCGGCAGATGCAGGGGGTCTGGACGGTCAAGCTCGATTATGTCGAGGTGAAGGATTGCAACCGAGACGACTGTCCGGCGGGTATCGAGGTTTCCAACCAGAACCCCCTGATTCGCACCTTTCGCTTCACCCCCAGCACCAAAATCTGGCTGCTCAAAAATGCTGGGGAATACTTCCAGGCCACCCCCCAGCAGCTCATCCAGGGCCTGGGGGGTCGGAATTTTGGCTGGTCTTTTGATAAATACACCCCCTTTTACATCAAGGTAAACGAAGCCCGGCGCGAGATCCTCGAGCTCAAGCAAATGTACCTGCCCTGAGGTTGGTAGGGGGGATCTGGGATCGGCTATTCGTTCAGGGGGGCTTGCCTGAACAGGCATTTTTCTGCTATGGACGATAAAAAATACAACCCTCTGCGCCTGATGATCTTGGCCAGCCTGGTACTTTACTTTATCTACCTGGCCAACAAGCCACAAAATGAAGCTGTTTCTAGCCAAGCACAGCCAGTCCCGGTTACAAAACCAACAACCTGCAATGCCCGGATTGAACAGGTGGGTTTATCCAGTTACGAACTCCGCCTCCGCATTAGCGGGGCCGCCGAAAGTATCGTCGTTTACACCGAGCAGGGCAACCTGACTGCCAGCACAACCGAGGTCGGCAGTGCCGGTGAGTATCGTATTCGAACCCCCGGCCCGGCTATGGCTATTCAAATCGATGACTGTCCGGCGCTTAACCTGAGGTAAGCACCAGCCCTGGACGACCTGCCATAGGGCTAGATCGATTTGATACCAGATTCGGTTAGTTCGTCACCAAAGGGTGACGAACTAACCCGACCGAAGTTATCCGCGTAGCGGAGGGCGATACCGCCCCTTGGAAGTTATCCGCGTAGCGGAGGGCGATACCGCCCCTT
>NZ_QWKY01000126.1 GCF_003574035.1 Meiothermus hypogaeus
TCGTCACCGTCCAATACAACATTCCCTCTCTGCTTGGCAACGGCTTTCAAACCAATCCTCTCCAAAATGTTGGTTTTTACCCATCATCACACCACTTCGTTACTCAACCGAATTCTTTAGATGAGTCCAACTGTCTGTTGACTATGAGCTAAAGGTATCCCTGAAGTAGAATTCCAGGGATGAGGGCCGAAGAGCTGCTGCAAACCCTGGTGCGCCGCACAGGGCTGACTGAGCAGCACGTACAAACCCTGCGGAGCCTCGAGCCCATTGCAGGCCCCCTGGCCCCCGAGGTGGCCCTGGCTTTCTACGATTATCTGGGCCGCGACCCCGAGATGCACGAAATTCTGTGGGGTGTGCCGGGCCGGGTCGAGCGGCTTTATCGGTCCTTTGCAGTCTGGTATCGGGAGATTTTTGCTGGCGTTTATGACGCCAATTACGCCCTGCGCCGGATGCACATCGGGCTGGTGCATGCCAGAGTGGGGGTGCGGCCCGGTCACTTTATTCCGGCGGTGGGCATTGTGCAGGAGCTGACCCTCGAGCACCTGCGCAACGCGCTGCGCGGCAGTGACATTCTGGCCGCCATCACGGCCTTTGAAAAAATCATGTCCATTGAAATCGCTCTCATGCAAGAAAGCTACTTCAGTGCCCTTTGGGAAGGTCTCAAGCTGACCCAAAACGAGCAGGAGGCGCTGCGCGAAGGGGCGCGGGTGCTGCTCGAGCAAGCGCACTAACAAAACTTTCCGGCAGGGTGCAGGAATTGCTCAGTTACCTTACTATTGGGGCGTGATTCAGGCCATTTTGTTCGACTTAGACGAGACCCTCATCCTCGACCACCCCGTCTCGCTGCACGCCTTGCGGAGCTGCGCTTTTTATGCCGCCTCCTGGTACAGCCTGGATATACCGCACCTTATTCAGACGGCAGAAACCATGGCGGTGCGCCTGTGGAAGTCGTCTCCAGTTTTTGAATATACCCAGCGTATTGGCCACAGTGCGGGGGAAGGGCTATGGGCGCGCTACGAGGTGCAAACCCACCCCGCATTGAAAACACTGCACGACTGGGTACCAGATTTTCGTGTAGCCGTCTGGCGCGAGTCGTTAGAAGCACAAAATATTCACGACGATGCACTCTGCGAGGTGCTGGCTCACCGTTACCTTTCCGAGCGGCGCTTGTACCCACGCTATCCCGAGATTGACCCACTGCTGAAGGCCCTTGCGGGCTACAAACTGGGCATCGTGACCAATGGGGTGCCCGATTTGCAGCGCGAGAAACTCGAGGGCTTCGGGCTGCTCGACCGCTTTCAGGCGGTAGCGGTTTCGGGTGAGCTCGATACTGGTAAGCCCCAGCGCGGCATTTTCGACCATATCTGCACGGAGCTGGGCGTGGAGCCTTCAGCCTGCGTGATGGTCGGCGACAACCCCGAGCGGGACATTGCAGGTGCGGCCAATGCTGGCATGAAATCGGTCTGGGTGGAGCGCGGCTTCAAGCCCAAAGACCCCCAGCACCCCGCCGACCTCGAGGTCTCGAACCTGCTCGAAATGTTGCCCTGGCTGGAGGCGCAATGACATATCTAGAAGCCCACCGGCATTCCACCCGCCACCGCGCGGAGGTTTTGCAGAGCGAGCTGTGTGGTTGCTTCTACTGCCTGCGTATTTTTACCCCCAGCGAAATCGAAGAATGGGTGGATGAAGGCCAGACTGCGCTATGCCCCTATTGCGGCATTGATACTGTGTTGGGCTCGGCTTCGGGGGTACATCTGAGCGAAGATTTCCTGAGCCAGATGCGGGAGCGCTATTTCTAATAACTCTGACATTCCACCAACCTGCTCGGCAGACGCCTAGCGCAGTGCCTTCAAGGCCAGCTTAATGAGTTCCTGCGTACCTGCCTCGGGGTTTTTCTGGGCAATTTCGGCTACCAAGCTCCGCACCTGGCTCTCGCGGAAACCCAGAGTGATCAGGGCCAGCTCGGCCTCCTCGGTATGGGCGGTGCGAACGATGGCGCCCCCTTCGCCCATCAGGTGGGCGGGTACTTTGCCGCGCAGCTCGAGGGCAATCCGCTCGGCCAGCTTCTTACCCACGCCCTGGGCCGCCGTAAGCAAACGCAAATCGCCCTCGGCCAGCGCCCTGGCCAGCAGGGCCGGGGTTTGCGAGGAGAGCAGGTTGAGGGCCACTTTAGGCCCTACCCCCGAGACCGAGAGCAGCAGTTCAAATAGCTCCAGGCTGCGTTCGTCGCTAAATCCAAAGAGCGAAAGGTCGTCCTCCCGTACCACCAGTTTGGTGTGCAGGACGGCATCCTGCCCTTCGCTGAGCTGGGCCAGCGTCGAGGCGGGACAACTGGCCTCCAAACCCACACCCCCCACCAGCAATACAGCGCTACTCTGGCTCTTTTTGAGCACCGTTCCTTTGAGGTAGCGAATCACGCGGACAGTCTACCTTCCCCGGTACCGGGCGGGACGTTTTTCGTAGAAAGCCTGCACACCCTCCTGGTGGTCTTCTGTGCGGCCCGCTACCTCTTGCAGCAAAGCCTCGTACTCGAGCATCTCTGCCAGGGTGGCGCTGGCGCTGCGCCGCAAGGCCCGCTTGATCAGGCCATAGGTTTTGCTAGGCCCCTGGGCCAGCTCGGCGGCCAGTTTGGCTACCTCGGCGGGGAAAGCCTCGGTGGGTACCACTCGGTTGACCAGGCCCAGGCTCAGGGCCTCTTCGGCCCCCAGGCGGGGCGAGAGGGCCTCGAGTTCAAAAGCCTTGGCATAGCCCACCATGCGCGGCAGGTGGTAGTTCATGCCGGCGTCGGGGATTAGCCCAATCTTGCTAAAACCAGTGGTCAGGATGGCATCGGCTGCCGCTACCCGCAGGTCGCAAGCCAAGGCCAGCGAGAGCCCGGCCCCCGCCGCCGCGCCATGAATGGCGGCCATCACCGGCTTTTCCAGGCTGGCCATGCCCTCCACCACCGACTGGTAGTTGCGCAGGTGAGCCTTGTAGGAAATGCGCTGGCCCTCGAACTCGCGTAAGTCTTGGCCCGAGCAAAAGCCGCGCCCTGCGCCCCGCAGCACCACCACGCGCACCTCGGGCGCGGGGGCTTCTCTGGCAAGCACCTTGCCCAGCTCCTTTAGCATCTCTGTGGTCAGGGCGTTGATGGCCTCGGGCCGGTTCAGGGTGAGGGTCAGGATGCCCTCCTGGAACTCCTTGAGTAAGACGCTCATGCTGCCTCCACAATGAATCTTGATGGGCCGGTTATTTACCTTTCCATACCGGCCTGCGTTTCTCCACAAAAGCCGTGGTGCCCTCGTGTTTGTCCTCGCTGCCAAAAGCAATCAGGAAATTGCTGCGCTCGAGGCTCAGTCCATGCTCCAGGCTCATGTCCTGTGCCCGGTTCACCGCATCCTTGGCCAGTCGGGCCGCCAGGGGGGCCCGCTCTGCAATGGCCTGGGCCAGCTCGAGGGCCTCTTCCAGATACAGCTCCACCGGTACTACTTTGTTTACCAGACCATGTTGCAAGGCTTCCCAGGCCGAGAGCACCCTTCCGGCCAGAATCACTTCCATGGCCAGGTACTTGCCCACCTGGCGGGTGAGGCGCTGGGTGCCCCCGCCACCCGGAATGATGCCCAGGTTGATCTCGGGCTGGGCAAACCGGGCGGTGTCGGAGGCCACAATCAGGTCGCAGAGCATGGCCAGTTCGCAGCCCCCACCGTAGGCAAATCCCGAAACGGCCGCAATCAGGGGTTTGCGAACCTTGCGCAGAGTCTCGTACTGATCGGCCCGGAGCCCCTGCATCAGCTCGGCCAGGCTGGTTTGCTGAAACTCGGCGATGTCGGCCCCGGCGGCAAAGGCCTGTTCGTTGCCGGTGATAACCATAGCGCCGATGGCCTCGTCCTGCTCGAAGGCCCCAACGGCCTGGGCCAGTTCGCGGAGGGTGGCGGTATTGAGGGCGTTGAGTTGCCTGGGTCGGTTGAGCTTCACCAAGCCTACACGTCCGTGGGTTTCGACCAGAATGTTCTCGTACATAAGGCACCTGTGGTTTTACTTGAGCCGCTCTGCTGGAAACCGCTCGTTCTCCCAGACGTCGATAAAGGCGGTACCTGCGGCCAGCCTGGCGCTGTGGGGCACACCACCGGGAATATGATAATAATCGCCTTTGCGAAAGACCTTTCGCTCGCCGCCCATCACGAACTCCACCTCACCCTCCAGCACCACGCCCCACTGGCCGTCGTGGGCGTGCTCGGGGACAAAGGTTTCCTCCTGCACCTGGGCAAATCCCACCTGCCCCTTGTGCCCCGAGAGCACCGCCATGTCCATGCTGGGCCAGATTTCTACCTGCTTGAAGGCTTTGAACCACTCTGGAAAGACGCTCATATTTTCGACCTCTGTATGTAGCTTATCGCCTGGGCCAAGCTCCCTACAACCGCCCGGTTTTGCTTTGGGCATCGGCTATCTGCTATTGGCTATCGGGTGCAGGCATGTTAGCATTCTGAGCTAGTTATGGCGCTGATTGTCCAGAAATACGGTGGAACAAGCGTGGGCGACCTCGAGCGCATCCATAAGGTTGCCCAGCGCATCCACCATTACCTCGAGAAAGGCCACCAGATTGCGGTGGTGGTCTCGGCCATGGGCCGCATGACCGACGAGCTGATTGCCCTGGCCAAGCGGGTCAATAAACGCCCTCCCCAACGTGAACTCGATATGCTCACTACCATTGGCGAGCAGCAGTCGGTGGCGTTGCTCTCGATGCAACTCAACGCCATGGGCATACCCGCAAGGGGGTTTACCCAGCACCAGATCGGCATCACCACCGATGGGCGCTTTGGCGATGCCCGCATTTTGCGGGTCGAGCCCACCCTGATCCAGCAAGCCCTGGGCAGGGGAGAAGTGGCGGTGGTGGCAGGCTTCATGGGCACCACCCCCGAGGGCGAGCTCACCACCTTAGGGCGGGGGGGCTCCGACACCACCGCGGTGGCGCTGGCGGCGGCCTTAGGGGCTCACGAGTGCGAAATCTTCACCGATACCGAAGGGGTTTACACCACCGACCCCCACGCCATTCCGGAGGCCCAGAAGCTCAACAAAATTGGCTACGACCAGATGCTGGAAATGGCCGCCCTGGGGGCGCGGGTGCTGCACCCACGGTCGGTTTACTATGGCAAACGCTACGGAGTAAAAATCCATGTGCGTAGCAGCTTTTCTTATAACCCTGGCACCATTGTTACGGAGGATGGCATGGAACTCGATCGCCCAGTGACGGGGGTGGCCCTCGACGACGAAATTGCCCAGATTGGCCTGGTAGGGATTCCCGACCGGCCCGGCATTGCGGCCCAAGTTTTTGAAGCGTTGGCCCGCAAAGGTGTGGCCGTGGACATGATTATCCAGGGGGTTCCCGGTCACGAGGCCAGCCGTACCCAGATGGCCTTTACCGTCAACCAGGACTTTGCCGACGAGGCTATGGAGGCCCTCGAGCCCGTTCTGGCCGAAATTGGCGGAGAAGCTCAGTTGCGCCGTGATGTATGCAAAATTTCCATTGTGGGGGTAGCCCTGGCCTCCACCCCCGGCATTCCGGCCCGCATGTTCCAGGCACTTTCTAGTGTGGGGGCCAACATCGACATGATCGCTACCAGTGAGGTACGGATATCCGCCATTATTCCCTTGCAATCTGCCGAGGCCGCCTTAAGGGCCGTGCACAGCGCTTTTGAGCTGGATAAGCCCATCGCGAGCTAGACCGGACAGCGTGCCCCCCGAGTCCTCCAGACCCCCAAGAGCGCAAGATCGAGGCAAGGAGCCCTATGAGCGAATCCCAAGGCTATTCGGGCAAACAGTACCTGAGTTGGCAGGACATCACCAACCTGGTTTCCAGGCTGCTGGGCCAGGTCAACCCCAACGACTTCGACTGCATTCTGGCTGTTACCCGGGGCGGCATGATTCCGGCCTGTTTGGTCTCCGAGGCCACCGACCAGCGCAACATCCTGACCGCGGCGGTGATGTTTTATACCGACGTGGGCGAGACCATCAAAGACCCCGTTTTTCTGCAGTTTCCCTCCGATAGCCTGCTCTACGGCAAGCGCATTCTGATTGTGGACGATGTTTGGGACTCGGGCAAAACCGCCGTAGCGGTGCGGGAGCGCATCAAGATGGCAGGCGGTCAGCCGCAGGTGGCGGTGCTGCACTACAAGCCCAGCAAAAGCCAGTTCCCCGGCGACGCCCCCGACTACTACGCTGCCGAGACCGACGCCTGGATTGTGTACCCCTGGGATCCGGCCCAGGGCTGGACAACCTTAGGCCAGGGGGCCGGTCAAGCCTGATTGCCAGGGCACAGTTTCTACAACTTATACCAGATTCGGTTAGTTCGTCACCAAAGGGTGACGAACTAACCCGACCGAAGTTATCCGCGTAGCGGAGGGCGATACCGCCCCTTGGAAGTTATCCGCGTAGCGGAGGGCGATACCGCCCCTTGG
>NZ_QWKY01000127.1 GCF_003574035.1 Meiothermus hypogaeus
AAAAGCTCAAAGCCTTCCTCCTGCCCCGCCGTCATTACGCTTGCCTCTCGCAACTCAAGCAAGCCCTTTTGCATGCCTTAGGTCTACTGGGGGCTGTAGAGGTAAAAATCTGATGTGGAGATACTTAGCAGCGCTGGTGTGGGTACTGGTGGCCTGTGGGGGCAGTCCTCAGGCAGGCCAAAACGGGGTGTGGGACAACTCGAGGTGGGACTCGGCGAACTGGCAGTAGGGAGGCTAATATGAAAGGTCGGAACATCTTCTATTTCTCTTTAGGTGCAGTACTGGTGGCAGCGGGTTTGTACGGGCTGTCGGTGGGCAACCTGACCAACTTCACCGCCGGAACCCCCATCCGGGCCAGCGAGGTGAACACCAACTTCAGCGTTCTGCGCTCGGCCATCGAAGCCTTGGAGGCCCCGGTAGACACTGCTCGGCTGGCCGACCGCGCCGTGAGTGCTGCCAAGATGGCCGACCAGGGTTGCCCTGCCGGGCAGGCGCTGGGTGGCTATAGCAACGGTAACCCGACCTGTGTGGCCGTACAGGGCGGGGCAGGTCTGACCGAGGTGGCGCGGGACGGTACGCTGACCGGCAATGGAACCGCCGCCAACCCGCTGAGCTTGGCGAATAATGCCGTCGCGACGGCAAAGCTGGTCAACGGGGCGGTTACCACCGGGAAGCTGGCCGAAGAAGCCATCACCTCGGGAAAAATCGCCAAGCTACCGCTGACCCTGGAATCAACAGGCGCACCCCAGCTCGAGGTGCGCGAAACCAGCCCGGGGCAGTTCAGCCAGCTCCGCCTGAGCGTGCAGGGCAGCCCCAACTTCTGGGAAATCGCGGCCCGCGAAGTACTCCACATCTACCGCCAGGGCAGCGGCAATCTGGTCACCATCCAGACCAACGGCGACATGAACCTGACCGGTGATATTTCCCAGCCCCGCACCGCGGACGGCACAGTCAAGGCCTCGGCCCTAATCCATTGCGGAGCCTCACCCAGCGTAGCCCGGTCGTTTAACCAGGTGACCGGAACCATCACTGTGGAGGGGGGGGGGACGGCGGGGCGGTGCATATTGGATTTAGGCTTTGACATTAGTGACCGCTTCTGGCAGGTAAGCAGTTACAAAGTGTCAGGAACCACAGGCCTTGACCCCCAGATTGTGAACTGTGAATTTAGCGCTGGAGCAGGCAACAACAAACTGACCTGTAATGTGCGAAGCATCACCACCGGGAACCTCCAGTCAGGGTCGTTCATGATCACGGTGTTTTAGGGGGCTGGGGTGAAAGGATTTCTGATCGTGATCACCCTCGGGCTGGCCTTCGGGCTGGCCCAGGGGGTGCCGCTGCAAAGCGGCAAGCAGTACACCGCGGGCACGCGGGTCAGCTCGCCCTGGACGGGGGTCTCGTTTGTGGTGCCGCCGGGATACCAAGGCGGCTACAGCCCCGAGGCCGAGGGCTTTGTGATGAGCAGTGCGAAAAAGGACTACCTGGCGGTCTATGCCTTATCAGAGGCGGCCCCGGAGGCGTTTGCCGAGTACCTGCTCGAGGCCCTGACCCAGCAAGGGATGCAGCTAGAGCTCAAGGGGGAGCCCAAGCAAACCCAATCCACCCTTAGCGCTCAGGCCCTCGCTCGCACCGCGCAGGGGCCGCTAAGCTTCTACTTCAGCGCCAAACAAGGCCCGGCAGGCAACCTGCTGGCGGTGGTGGGGCTGGCCGCTCCCAAGGACGAAGCCGCCCTCAAAAAAGTGGCGGATGGGCTTTTAGCCTCAGCGCAGCTTGCAACCCCCCAGGCCGAGGCCTGGAAGCGCGAGCTGGGCGGGGTGCTGCTGACCCTCAAGAGCCGCAACAGCGCCTGGAGCCGCGACCCCAACCCCAGCCGCAGCGCCAGCTTTAGCTCCAATACCAAGGAGACTTACGTATTCTGCTCCAACGGACAGTACGCCTTCAACACCAAGACCGAGCGCTTCCTGAGCAATCCTGCGGGCTATATCGAGTCCACCGACACCGACGGGCACTCGGGGACGTGGAACCTGATCGCCAACATCATCGGCACACCCATTCTGTACCTCGAGGCCAGCAATGGCAAAAGCTTCGAGTACGTCTTGCGTGTACCCCAACAGGGCAGCGTGGCTCTTGATGACCGTATTTACGCAGTGGGGTCAAGCGAGCAATGCAACTGAAGATTGGTTCAAGCTCCTGCAAAGGATAGTTCCGCCACCTCGACCATTGGAGAACCCACAATGCCCATCATGGGGTTCCACTCGAGCTCCGTCCCCAGCGCAGTAATCCTGGACAGCAGCTCCAGGAAGTTGCCCGCCACCGTAAAGTTTTCCACCGGGTAGGCCATCTCGCCCCCCTCCACCTTGAGGCCCAAAGCTTGCAGGCTGAACTCGCCCGAGATGGGGTTGGCCCCGGCGTGCAGGCCCATCAGGTCTGTTACCACAATGCCTTCATCCATTTTGACACCCTGGCCCGGCTGCACAAAAAGGTTGGTTGGTGCGATGCCCAGCACCCCTTTGTAGCTGCGGGCGGCATGGCCGGTGTTCTCCATGCCCATCTTCTGGGCGGTCTCGCTGTTGTGGGCAAAGGTTCGCAGGATGCCGTTTTCGATTAGCACCGTGCGCCGGGCCGCTGTCCCCTCGGCATCGAAAGGGCGCGAGGCCAGCCCGCCGGGCAGGGTGGGGTCATCGACCAGGGTAAAAATCTCCGAGGCCACCTTCTGCCCAATCTTTCCAGCGAGCAGGCTCTTGCCCTCCAGCACATTTTTGGCCGAGAGCAAAAACCAGCCCATCATCCCCAGGAGTTGCCCAAAGGCTTTGGGCTCGAAATAGGCTTTGTAGCGCCCGGTTTTGAGCGGGCGGGCCCCCAGCAGCCTGCCGGTTTTCTGCAGGAAGGCTTGCGCGGTACGGCCTGGCTCGAGGGCGTGGAACTCCTTGGAAAGCTCGTACTCGTATCCTTGCTTGAGGCTACCTTGCTCGCCCATGATCGCGCTGGTTAGAAGCAAGGCATAGCCGTTGCGAAAGGCTCCGGCAACCCCTCGTGTGGAACCCAGGGTGGCCTGGGTCTCGCTCTCGGAGTAGCGGGTCATCTGCACCTGCTTGACCCTGGGGTCGGCCCGCAAGTCTGCTTCTAATTCCAGGGCAGCCTGGCGCTTCTGCTCCAAGGGCGCCGAAAGCCCCTCACCCAGGAGGTCGTGGCGGCCCAGTTCACTGCCAGCCGGCAAGAACCCGCCCGTCTCCGACTGCAAGAGGGCGTTCTCGTGAGCCTCCTGGAGCACCCAGTCCAGGGCTTGTGGGGTGCGCTCCTCGCTGTAGGCGTAGCCGGTCTTGCCCTCCACCACCACCCGTACCCCTATACCCCCCTGGGTGGCCTGGGTAATCTCCTCCACCCTGCCGCCGTGGGCCTGAATGGTGAGTTCACGGGTGTGGGTGGCCAGCACCTCGGCCTCGAGGCCCAGCTTCCTGGCTTGTTGCAACAGGTAGTCTCTGGCTTCTTCAAAGGTCATTGGCATTCCTCCAGAATTCAGGGTTCAGGGCGCAGAGGTCAGGGGTCAGAGAAACCAGTCCCGAAACCCGGTTCAAGCTTGCCCTCCTACCACAATCTCCGAAATCAGCAAGTGGGGCTGGCCCACCTCCACCGGCAGGCTGCCCGAAAGCGAGCCGCACATACCGGGGCCCATCTCGAGGTCGTCCGATACCGCCACAATGCGCTTTATGCTCTCGGGGCCCTTGCCCACCAGCATGGCCCCCCGCACCGGCTCTTCAATCCGACCGTTGCGGATAATGTAGCCCTCCTTGACAGCAAAGTTGTACTCGCCCGAACCAGGCCGCACCTGCCCACCCCCCATGTCAGCGGCATATAGGCCGTACTCGATGCCCTCGAAGAGTTTCTCCCTGGGGGTACTGCCGGGGGCAATGTAGGTGTTTCGCATCCGGCTGGTAGGGGCAAAGGTGTAGTCCTGACGGCGGCCTGAGCCGGTGGGCCGGTAGCCGGTGAGCATTCCGCCCAGCCTGTCCACCATGTAGCTTTTCAGCACGCCGTTTTCGATCAGAACCGTGCGCTCGGTGGGCAGGCCCTCATCGTCGAACTCGGAAGAGCCCCAGCCGTGGGGGGTGGTGCCGTCGTCTATGTAGGTCACCACCTCGGAGGCCACCTTTTCCCCAAGCTTGTCGGAGAGCACGCTGGCCTTTTTGGCCACAGAAGTGGTTTCCAGCAGGTGCCCCAGGGCTTCGTGAAAAATCACCCCGCCAAAGCCATTGCCAATCACCACCGGCATACTGCCAGCCGGGGCCGGTTTGGCCCGCAGGTTGGTCAGGGCCTGCATACCGGCCTTGCGCCCGATCTCGGCAGGGGAATAGCGGTCGAAGAGCTCGAGGCCCACGCTAAGCCCCGGCCCCACCACCCCGGTCTGCATCCCGCTCTCGTCCTGGGCGATGGCGGTTACATAGAGGCGGGTTCGCACCCGGCGATCCTCGGCCCACTTTCCTTCGCTGTTCGCTACCAGGACTTCCTGCTCCCACTCCATCAGGTTGCTCTGCACCTGTTTGATCTGCGGGCTCACCTGCGCCCCCGCCTCGGCCTCGCGGATGCGCTCCAGGCGGTAACGCTTGTCCCTGGCCGTGAAGGGAATTGCGGGCGCGTGCAGACCCTGGGCCACCGCCTTGCGAAAGTCGAGGCCGCCTTGGCCCTGGGCGTCCACCTGCCCGGCGCTGCCCTTGAGCTTGACCAGGGTTTCGGTCAGCTCCACAAGGCTCTCGGGGCTAAGGTCGTTGGTGTAGGCATACACCACCTCGGTGCCGTAAAAAAGCCGCAACCCGGCCCCATACTCGATGCCGCTGGTGGCCTCCTTAACCTCACCCGAAAGCACCCGCAAAGCCCGCCGCCGCCAGCGCTCCACATAGAGTTCTGCAAAGTCGGCCCCACCCAGCCGAGCGCGGCGCAGCACATCACCCACCAGTATTTCGTCTAACACACAACCTCCTTGTTCCAAATAGCCTAACAGTTTAGGCCCCAGACCATACCCAACCCAGGTTGCATTTTTCGACCAGGCGTGAGCCAGCGCTGCCCACCCTGCACCTTTTTATGAAGCCCGCCCGCCAAAAACTCATCCTGCGCTTTGAAGCAGGCTTAAACTGAAGCTATTTTGAGGCTATATCTTCCCGTACTGCTCTTTTTGCTGCTGCTCTTTGGCGGGGTCAGGAGTCAAGACCTGCCCCCCGTTCGCATCGGCGACCAGCCGGGGTTTACCCGGGTGGTGCTGGATCTGCCCAATGGGGTCAGCTACCAGATTGAGCCCCTGGGGGCTGCGCTGCGCGTGACCCTGCCGGGCCTGCGTGTCACGCCGGGCATCCAGTTTGTGAATCAGCCCGAACTGGCCGGTTACGTATTGGAGCAGCACGAAGACAAAGCCGTGCTGCTCTTGCTCACCCCCCAGGGCGTTACCCCCCGCTCGGGTTATAAAACCATGACCCTGGCAGCCCTGGAGGGCGATGGGCAACGCTTGGTGATCGACCTCTCGGGCGCGTATGCCGACACCAGCCCGCTCGCCCCCAACCCCGCCTTCCGCTTTGTCAAAGCCAATGGACGGCGTTTTTCGGTGGTGGTGGATGCCGGGCACGGCGGGCCCGATCCAGGCGCCATGGGGCCGGTGGTGGAGAAGGCGGTGAACCTCGAGGTCGCCCTGCGGGTGCGCCGCCTGCTGCAAGAGGCCGGGGTGGAGGTCACCCTGACCCGCGAAAGCGATACCGCCTTTTCCCCCGACAAGCGTACCGACCTGGCCCAGCGCGTAGCTCTGGCCGAGGGCAAACACCTCTTTGTATCCATCCACGCCAACGCCACCGTACCGGCCCGCGCCGATGGTTGGTGCGGCCTCGAGGTCTACTACTATGGCCCCACGGGCGTCCGCCCCTTCTACCCGTCCCCGGCCCCCCTC
>NZ_QWKY01000128.1 GCF_003574035.1 Meiothermus hypogaeus
CTGAGCTGCAGCCCGTGGAACGAACCTGGGGGCTGATTGATGGGGTGGTGGCCAATGGGCAGGTGGAGGATGAAGAGGCACTGTGGAGCAAAGTGGAAGCCCGCTGTGCCTACCTGCAGACCCAGCCGGACCTTATTCGGAGCCATACCCTCTTCCACTGGTGGCCGGGAGGATGATGAGGGAATGGATCAGAGGGATTTCTTATCATACCTACGGTTATGTGCTCTCAAGTCGGGTACTTCCATCAAGTACGGTATTGGGCTGGGTATACCTTTTGCTTCTCTTGGCTCGTTCATACTGAATATGATAAAAGCCTGGGTCTGGCCTTGCCGTCCGGGATAGGGGTATTCCTCCGAGGTAAAATGGCTCAATACCCACAGGGTTTGCAGCCCCCGCTGGTGAAGTCATGCCGACGCATTCTCCCAACCCTACCGTGCGCCCGGTCACCCACCCGGCGCTGCCTTCCGTGGTCACCCGTTTCATCGGGCGCGAGCGGGAGATTGCCGAGGTCTGGCAACTGCTCAGGGCCAACCGCTTGCTCAGCCTGGTTGGCCCCGGCGGCGTGGGCAAGACCCGCCTGGCCCTCACGGTCGCGGCGGAGGCCGAGCATGAGTTTGGGGACGGGGTGTGCTGGGTAGAACTGGCGCAGGTGGGAGACCCCAGCTTCGTCCCCCAAACGCTCGCCAAGGCCCTCGAGGTCGCTGAGCAGCCCGACCTGCCCTTGTCCCAGACCCTGCTGGAGAAATTGGAAGGCAAAGACCTCCTGCTGATCCTCGACAACTGCGAGCACCTCCTGGCGGCCTGCCACGAGCTGGTCGGGCGGCTGTTGGCTGCCCCGGCGCTAAAGATCCTCACCACCAGCCGGGAGCCGCTGGGCGTGGCGGGAGAGGTGCGCTACGCGGTTCCCCCCCTCTCGCTGCCCGAACAAGGTCGGCCCCTGGCGGAGCTGGCCCAAAGCGAGGCGGTGAGGCTGTTTGTCGAGCGTGCCCGGAGCCTCCGCCCGGAGTTCGCCCTGACCCCCGAAAACGCCCCCCTCATCGCCGAGGTATGCCGCCGCCTGGACGGCCTTCCGCTGGCGATTGAGCTGGCCAGCGCTCGAGTGGGCGTACTGAGCCTGCGGCAGCTCCGAGAGCGCCTCGAGCAGTGGTTGGATGTGCTGACCTCGCCCATGCCCCACGAACTGCGCCACCGCACCCTGCGCTCGGTGATGGACTGGAGCTACCAGCTCCTCTCCACCCCCGAGCAGGTCCTGTTGCAAAGGCTGAGCCTGTTCGCTTCAGGTTTCACCCTGGTCACCGCCGAGGCCTGCTGTGCCTGGGGTGAACTCGAGGCCCCCCAAATCCTTGATCTGCTGACCGCGCTCATCGGTAAGTCGCTGGTGATGGTAGAAGCCCTCGAGGCCGAGGAGGCCCGCTACCGCCTGCTCGAGACCGTCCGGCAGTACGCCCGCGAGCAGCTCGAGGCTTCCGGCGCATGGCAGGAGACCTACGGCCACTACCTGCGGGGTTTTTTGCGGATGGTCGCCGAAATCTCTCCCCAAATCGAGGGACCACAGCCGCAGCGCTGGGTGGACTGGCTGGAACGCGAGCACGAGAACTTGCGGGTAGCGCTGGAGTGGGCCTGTCGGCATCGTCGCGCTCAGGAGGGGTTGCGCCTGGTAGGCCACCTGACCGTTCTTTGGGATGGGCGGGGCCATTTCCGCGAGGGGTTCGCCTGGTACGAGCGGCTGCTCGGTTTCGAGGAGGTAGTCTCGATGCCCCTGCCCCAGCGCATGAACGCCCTGGTGGGGGCCTCTCTGGTGGCCCTGCTGACCGGCGACGCCGCTGTGGCAACTGACTGGGCGGGCCAGGCGGTGGCGTTGGGCGAGGCTGCCGGTGAGGTGGGCTGGCCGCAACTCGGCTTCGCCCTGGTAGGGCTGGCCACGGTGGCTAAGGTCAAGGGTGACTGGGAGACTGCCCTGGCCCTGTTGGAGCGTGGCATCCAGCACGAGCGAAAGCACGGCACGAACACCGCCAGGGTCATCTATTTTGCTTTGCTTGTGAGCGGCATGATCGAAACCGACATCGGCCGTCATCAAGACGCCCGGCGCCATCTGGAAGAGGCCCTGGAAATAGCGGTAGAAACGGGCAGTCCGTATGACGCGGCGCTGGTTTTCGACGCCCTGGGCCAGCTGGCCCGTGCCACCGGGCGGCTGGCTCCGGCCGTTTCCCAAATGGAAAAAGCCCTCGAGCTGTTCCGGCAGTCCGGCGCAAGCCGCGACCTGCCCAACCTGGAGCGCCACCTGGCCTACGCCTGCTTGAGGCTGGGCGATCCCTGCCGGGCCTACACGCTTTTCCGGCAAAGCCTGGAGGCGCAACTTCAGCGCGACCACCGCCCCAGTATCCTGCGCGGGTTGCTGGGCTTCGCAGCCCTGGCTGCGGCAGTGGGGCTATATCGAGATAGCGCCTGTTTGCAGGGCTTCGCGGGAAGCCAGGGCAAAGCAACGGTCAACCTCGACTCGGGCGACCAGGCCGACGCCCTCGAGGACGAGCACTACGCGGCCCTGGTGCGGGCCGAGTTGAGCGAACTCGAGCTCGAGACCGCCACCGAAAAAGGGCGGGCCATGCGGCTCGAGGAGGTGGTGTCTTATGCCCTCGGTCTGGACTTTCGGGCAGCCAAGTCCCGCTCGCACGACCTGACCCGGCGCGAGCGAGACGTAGCTGCTCTGATCGGCGCGGGGCTGTCCAACGGGGAGATCGCCGCTCGATTGGGGTTGAGCAAACGCACGGTGGAGAAGCACATCGCCAACATTCTGCTCAAACTGGCGCTCAAGAACCGCGCCCAGATCGTGCGCTGGGCGCTGGAGCAGGGCTTGAGCGGCGAGCATCAGTAACCCAGGCAGCCTCGGGTAGCTGTGCGTCTACGTGCGCGCACGGTTGCGGCGGCGCCACGCCCCGCGGATACTGCGGCAAGGCTGGTTCCGCCTGGAGGGACCTCTCGAAGTACAACTCGGCGGAGCCTGGAGAAGGGAGGAATGGTGAGGCTATGGCGACCCGTGGAACCCAGATTCTGAACCCGCGCACCGGTCAGCGCTCGGTCTTTTTGCAGACGGCTCAAGACACGGGCGGCGCGCTGTTCCAGATGGAGACCTTTCACCCCGCCCATAACGCCGCCGAGCCGGAGCACACCCACCCCTTTCAGGAAAGCCGCTGCCAGGTGCTCACAGGTACGCTGCGCTTTCGCGTGGGCGGGGTGGAACGAACCGTCAAACCGGGCGAAGCGATAGTCATCCCGCCTGGGGTGGCGCACCACTTTTGGAACGACGGCGAGGTGGAGGCGCACGCCATCCAAGAGTTCCGGCCTGCCCTCAACATAGAGGATTTTTTCGTAGCCTATTTTGCCCTCGCCCGAGACGGCAAGCTGAGTGATGGCGGTATACCTAAATCTGTGCTCCAGCTTGCGGTGCTGCTAAAAGCCTACGACCGGGTTCTTCGCCCTACCAACCCACCTCGTTTTCTACAACGGGTGCTTATGGAAACCCTGGGGCCGGTGGGGCGGCTGGCGGGGTATCGGCCCGACTATATCTAGTGTCTCGTTCAAAACATGCACCCTTACGTGCATGCACGGTCGCGGTGATGGTCGGTGGAGGGGATACTGCGGTTCATATGGAGGCGAGCATGATTCAGCCAATCCCGTTTCAATTCGCCGCTTGGTCGGCATATCTAAACGCCATATCCAATGTGGTCGGGGCCTTGGCTTTGGCCCTATTGTTTGCGGGCTACGCACCCTTCGGAAAGGTCAACGATGCCTCGAGCGTCTTCTTCGCCCTGTCCTTAATCCCGGTTGCGCTGGCCTTCCATCAATTGCATCGCTCGGTGGCTGCACCCTCGAGCCTAATCATCACAATCATCGGTGTCCTCGCCATGCTCACGGCGGCCACCCTCTCGGCGCTGCTGGTGTTCGGCCAAGTAAGCTTCGGACAAACCCTCCGTGCCGTGCTCAGCGCCAACGCGATCATCGGGGTCTGGCTGGTGTCGAGCGGTATTTTGGCGCTGATCGGCTCGAGCCTGCCCCGCGGGCTGGCCTGGGTGTTGATGGTCGCGGGTGCAGGCCTGATGCTGGTGGTTGTTGGCTTTTGGATCGGAGGTCAGGGATCCCCTCTCACCACACTCGGTGGACTGGTTGTTTTGACCGGTAACCTGACCTGGGCGATCTGGCTGGGCCACCTGTGGATGAGCGGTACCGTGAGGTATCCCACGCCTGGGCCCTAGCTGAAGGCCATTACGTCCACCCATAATAGGGCGGGCTTACACAGCCTACGTGCTAAAGGTCTGACATCCTCCTCGTTCTTCAGAACGGGGGAACAGCAAGCCCTGGCCCCGTTCCCGGCACTGCGCCCGCAGTTCGTAGGGGTCCGCCACCCGCACCCAGAGCACCCGGGGGTCGGAAGGCGGGCGGCCCCGCCGGTCCCCGCTATGGATCCAGCCCTCGCTCTCCCGAGGCCGGTGCTTGCGCCGGGTGGACGATTCCTTACCCCGACCCCTCTTCTCCCAGTGAAGGGCCGTAGCCCCCCGGCAACGCCGGTACTCAGGCGCACGCGGTAGCTTTGCCCCGCCACCCCAGCACCTCCACCCCAGGATGCTTCCTTTTCTCCGTGTCCGTCTTGCCCCACCCGCGCACCGCCAGCACGCTGTGCAGCACGAAACCCTGCAACCCCTCACGGGCATTGCCGATGAAGCCCAGCCCCCCGACGGGCTGGCGCCCGGAGTAGGAGAACTCCGAGCTGTCCTCAATCCGCAAACAGGTGCCCGGGGCTTGCATGGCTCCCCTCACCCGCTGACGGTACCCGGCGTGCAGGCCCTCCGGGTCGACGTGAGGGTTGTCCAGGAAGCGGTAAGCGGCCTTGACCTCACGGGGGTGCATGAACAGCCGGGGTAGGCTCTCCCCCGGGGCCCGAAGCATCGCCACGGCCATGCCCTCAGCCCGCTTTACCCGCCGTGCGTCGCCTAGCTCGGCCTCTGCGAAGTGCAGGCTGGCCCATTGAACCGGATCCTCCGGATGCAGTTCCATCGTCTCAAACCATACAGGGTTGAGATGTGGGTAATGACAAGGACTGAAGTCCAGGGAGGATGTCAGCTGGTCCGCTTCCCAAGGCTTAAGGTTCAGCAATGGGGACGGACCCCCGCCCTCGCGCTGGAAGATGGAACCTTCGCCTTTGCCGCGTCGGGGCATGCTATCCTCAAGATATGGCTACGGCTTTACCCGAAGCAATCAGTAAAAAGCTCGAGGCCTTCAAGCGGGTCAAGGGGCGCAGGTGGGTCAAGGAGCTAGAGAAAATCCTAGATGAGGCCGTACAGCTATCGGATTGGGATGCCGAGGTAAGTAAACCTGGGGCCAAAGCCAGCAAGATTAGCGAGGAGCAAGCCGTCCAAATGGCGGTAGATGCCGTACGACAAGCCCGCAAAAAGCGATGAGGGTGGTCTTTGACACCAACATCTACATCGCTACCCTGATTGCCCCAACGTCCCGCGTGGCACGGGTGTACTGGGCGTGGCGAAATGGGCGGTTTACCCTGCTAACCTCTAAGGCACAGCTTACGGAGTTGCGCCGGGTAAGCCGCTATGTCAAGTTCAAAGGCATTATTCGCCCTGCTCAAGCTGGAGCGATGATCAACACCCTGAAGGCTAAGGCTGAGTTGGTGTCGTACAGCAAGGGCAGGCCCCTTTCGGTAGACCCCGATGATGACCTGATAAGTACACTCACGATAGACTTTTACTATGGGAAACTTTCGGTACATTGAGTTGAGCAGCGAAGAGGATGAGCGGCTGAGGGCCATCGAGCAGAGCCCGCACATGAACAAGAAGGTCAGGCTGCGCA
>NZ_QWKY01000129.1 GCF_003574035.1 Meiothermus hypogaeus
TGCCTGGGCCCCAGCCCAGCCCCACCCCCAGCCCTGCACCTGCACCATTGGCTAGTAGGCTCTATAACCTGAGGCTTAACCTGCTCACGCTGGTGGCGTTTCTAGCCTTGTTTTATGTGTTCTTCGAGGTGCGCCCTGCCACCCTGCAAACCCTCTTGCAGCCCCTCGACGAACAGCTCCTACGCGACTTCAACACCTGGGTGCCGGGTTATCCCGAGGTCTTTCCCTGGCTGCGGGCAGGGTTTTATAGCGCAATTGTGCTGGGCGTTTTCTACACCCTGAGTTTTCTGGTGACCCAGGTGGTCTGGCTTTTGCCGCTGCTGGTGTTGGGGGGTGCAGGCTTGCTCTTGTACAGAAAACTGATCTCGCTCGAGCAAGGCGCCCTGGCCGCCGTCCTTCTGGGGGCAGTTTATTTGGGAGTGCTGTTTTTGGAGCGCCAGAGCATCCCATTGGCGGTGGTGCTGGGCCTGGTGGCGGCTTTTCGCTGGGCCAACCCCGCCCAGGGGGAAATCCTGGAGCCCGGTGGTCTGGCGGTCGCCGTGCTGATTCTAAGTTTTGGTGGTATCGTTCGCTTGACCCGCGAACGGCAAAGAGAGGAGCGTAATCCATGATCGTGTGTAAGGTATGCGGAACCGAGAATCCCGATGGAACCCAGTATTGCGAAAGCTGCGGGGTAGAGCTCACCCCAGAACCCGTGGTAATCGAAACTCCAGCGCCCGAGCCCGTGGTCACCGAGGCATCGGCTCCTCAATCCACTGAAACCCAGGCTGCACCTGAAATACCCGCCGAACCCGCGCAGCCCGAGGCCCTTCCTAGCGCGCCGGAGGCCCCCACCGCCCCGCCGCCAGCCCCCCTCTTCCGCCCGGCCAAGCTGGTCTTCAAGCGCTTTGGGGCCCTTACCAACGAAAGCATTCCCCTGCAAGGCCCGCGCCTGGTGGTGGGGCGTTTCGATGCCTCCACCGGCCCGGTGGAGATTGACCTGACCGGCGTGCCGGGCGCCGAGAACATCTCCCGTCGCCACGCCGAGCTGTTTTTTGAGGGGGTCTGGAAGGTGCGTGACCTGGGCTCCACCAACGGCGTGTTCATCAAGCGGGCCGGGCAGGAGGCCTACTCCCCCCGCCTGGTAGAACCCGCCGAACTTAAGAACGGCGACGAGATTGCCTTTGGCAATGTAATTGTGGTCTTCCAGGAGGGCTAGCCATGCCGGACAAGCGCCCCGGCGAGGATGAAACCCAGGAGGTCTTGCAGGCCGAGGCCGAGGGCATGACCCACGCCGATATGGGCCTGCCCCCCGAGGAAGAAGTGCCGCCTCCGGCGGGAGAAACCCCGGTAGAGGATTTTCTGGAGGAGACCTGGCTGCCTTCCACAGTGGAAAACCGCGCACTGGAGTGCGGCTCCTCCCACACCTGGGGCCCCCTGACCTTCCAGGTAGAAAGCCCTTACCTGGGGGGCTGGATGAACGCCAGACGGGGCGAAGAAAAAATACGGGTCAAACCCAGGGCCGACGCAGGCCCATTGACCGGGCTCGAGAGCCACCGCCTGTTGCCCCGGCTCGTCTACACCGGCCCCGAAGGGGTGGCCATCGAGGCGGTGGAGGGCGAGCCTGTGGGCCGCAAGCTCTCGCTGCCGGAGGCCCTGGGGGTGGTGCAGCCTCTGGCCCAGCTGGTGTACTTCCTCGAGCTCAAGGGCTTGGCACTGGTAGACCTCGAGCCCCATTCCCTGCGGCAAACCCCCCAGGGCCTCAAACTCACCCTGCCGCCCCGGCTGGCCCGCCTGGGCGAGCCAGCGCCCCAGGTCTGGCGGCAGGGCTACACCCCCCCGGAGGTGCTAGCCGAAGCGCCCCAGAGCAGCAAGACCGGGGTGTACCTGCTGGGGGCGTTGTTGTTTGAACTCCTCACCGGCACGGCGCTGCCGGTCGAAGGGCCCAGCGAGTTGCTGCTCTCGGGCATCCCGCTACCGGGTGTACCCCAGGCGCTGGCCCAGATGCTGGCCCCCCTACCGGGGCGGGCCACCCCCAAAGAGGCCCTAGCCCTGCTCAAAAAGCTTTCGCGCCCCAGTGAGGTGGAGGTGGTGCTCGAGCTCGGCGAGGCCACCAGCGTGGGCCTTAATCCCAGCCGCCACTACAACCAGGACGCCTACGCCTACCGCCTCGAGCGCGTCCAGTCGGAGTTTGGCCGCACCCTCTTGCTCCGGGCCTGCGTTGCGGACGGGATGGGCGGCATGGCCACCGGCGAGCGGGCCAGCCAGGCCGCCGTCGAGACCTTCATTGGGGGCAACCTGCCCCACCCCCTCGACGACCCGCAGGCCCAGTCCGACTGGGGGGTACGGCTGGTCTGGGCCGCCAACCAGGCTGTGCTCGAGGCCCTGGCGGGCCTGGATGGGGGCTGCACCCTGAGCGGGGTGATGCTCTGGGGGGCTCGCTACACCGTGGCCCACGTGGGCGATACCCGCGTTTACCTCTGGCGCCAGGGCCAGCTTCAGCAGCTCACCCGCGACCATTCGTTGGTCGCCGCCCTGGTGTCCAGCCATATGATTACCCGCGAGGAGGCCATGCAGCACCCCGACCGCAACCAGGTTTTGCGCTCGCTGGGCAACCTGCGCCAGCCGCAGGAGGGCTACGTGGAAACCCTGGAAGCCACCACCGGGCAGGTTTCAGGGGTGCTCGAGCCCGGCGAAGCCCTGGTGCTCGTCTCCGATGGGGTCTGGGGCGAGGTGAACGAGGCCCAAATGACCGAGATTTTGAGTCAGGCAGGTAGCTTCCAGGCCGCCGCCGAAGCCCTGGTGCAGCAAGCACTGGCCGCAGGTGCCCCCGACAACGCCACCGCGCTCATCGTCTGCCGCCGGGCTAGTCCGATTTGAGATGAGACCCACCCCCCGCACCTTTGCCCTCCTGGGTGCCGCTGGCGCACTGCTGGGCGGCCTCCTGGGGGAATTCCTGATACCCCCCGCGCCCCAGGCCTCCCAAGCCGCTCCACCGGCGGCTATTGCTCTGGTGATCGATGCTTCGGGCAGCATGGACGAACAAAACAAGCTGGCCGAGGTCAAGCGGGCCGCGCGGGACTTTGTGCTCAGACAAAACCTGCAAGTCACCCAGATTGCGGTGGTGGGATTTGGCAGTCAGGCCCACCTGGAAAGCTCCCTTTCCAGCAACCGGCAGGCTTTGCTCGAGGCCCTCGAGCGCATTCAGGACGGGGGGGGCACCATGATGGCGGAGGGCTTGCAGGCCGGCCTGGAGGCGCTGGGCCAGACCGAGGTGGTATCCCGTAGCATCCTGCTCTTTACCGATGGGGTTCCGGGCAGCACCCTCATGCCCGAGCCGGTGGCCCGCCGCCGTGCGCTTGGGGTGGCCGAGTCCATTCGGGCTCAGGGTATCCGGCTGGTAGCGGTGGGCACCGAGGACGCCAACCTGCGCTTCCTGGCCGAGCTCACGGGCTCGCGCGAGCTGGTCTTCTCCACCACTTCCGGACAGTTCGACCAGGCCTTCCGCCAGGCCGAGCAGGCCATCAAACAGCTTTTTGGAAACCGCGCACCCATCGGTGCCGGCCGGGCTTTACAAGAAGCCTTTTTGTGGGGGGGCCTGGTGGCTTTGGGGCTGGGCCTGGTGCTGCTGGTGGGCCAGAACATCCTGACCCTGCGTGGGCGCTGGTTCCGCGACCTGAGCTGGGTACCCTTTGGCGCTGCTCTGTTGGGTGGGGTTTCGGCATTGCTGGGGCAGTTGCTTCTGGTAACCGGCAGCGGCCGGGGTCTGGGTTGGGCCATTCTGGGGGCTGGGGCCGGGCTTTTCCTGGGGCTGGCGGATCGCTCGAGGGCCAAAGCCCTGCGGGGCGCCCTGGGGGGCGCAGCAGGGGGTTTTCTGGGCGGCCTGGTGTTCGAGTGGCTGCTGGGTGGCAGCAGCACCCTGGCCCGGCTGGTAGGGTTCGCAGTCCTGGGAGCAGCCATTGGGCTGATGGTGCAATGGGCCCAGCAAGCCTTCAAAACAGCCTGGCTGGTGGGCCTCACCACCGGCCCGTACGAGGGGAAGGAATATATTCTGGCCAAGCCGGTGGTCACGGTAGGCCGCTCCGATGCCAACGATATCGGCCTCTACCGCGAGCGCGACCTGCCGCTCAAGGCCGGTGTGCTGCGGCAGGAAAAGGGACAGTGGGTCTGGGATGGCGCTACCATTCTGGTCAACGGGCAGGGCACCTCCCGGCAGGTGCTGCAACCAGGCGACCGGCTGGGCTTCGGGGCCACCGAGTTTTTGTTTCAGATGCGCGGAGCCCTACCGCCCGAGGCCAAAGAAGCCTGGGTCTTGTATGGCAACCAGGGCTCGTATCCCCTGCCCTTCCCGCTCAAACATGCGGTCATCGGCTCGGCCCCAGGTTGCCAGGTACAGGTGCCCGGCATTGCCGACCAGCACGCCGAGATTCGTCTGAGCTACGAGGGGCTGAAGCTCGTGGTACGGGCCAGGCCCACCCGGCTCAACGGGCAAAGTTTGAAGGTTGGGCAGCAGGTAGCCCTCAAGGCGGGGGATTTGCTCGAGCTCGGCACGCAAGAACTGGCCCTGGCCCGGCAGCGCAACCTGCCTGAATCCGGGTGATAGCTCCCCGCACCGTTTTCGGAGGTGACCCATGTTCGACGGCTTCAAAAGCCTGGATGTCCAGACCTCCACCGCACGCATTCACCTGGTCAAAGGCGGCAGCGGCCCCCCGGTGCTGCTGCTGCACGGCTACCCCCAGACCCATGCCATGTGGCACAAGGTGGCCCCCCTGCTGGCGCAGCACTTCACGGTGGTGGCGTCCGACCTGCGCGGCTACGGCGATAGCGAGAAGCCGCCGGGCGACCCGGCCCACCAGCACTACAGCAAGCGCCAGATGGCCCAGGACCAGGTCGAGGTGATGCGGGCCCTGGGCTTTGAGCAGTTTTTCGTAGTCGGGCACGACCGGGGCGGGCGGGTGGGCCACCGCATGGCCCTCGATTACCCCGAACGGCTGCTAAAACTGGCTGTGCTGGACATTGCTCCTACGCCCTACGTGTTTGCCCACCTCAGTCGCGAGCTGGCCCTGGCCTACTACCACTGGTTTTTCCTGGCCCAGCCTCCTGGCTTCCCCGAGCGCCTGATTGGCTTCGACCCCATCGGGTTTTTGCACCAGAAGCTGGGCGGCTGGGGAACGGGCCTGGCGGCCTTTGCCCCCGAGGCCCTGGCCGAGTACGAGCGCTGCTTCCACGACCCCGCCACCATCCACGCCACCTGCGAGGACTACCGCGCAGCGGCCAGTATAGACCTCGAGCACCACGCCGCCGATAGCCACAAGGTGGCGTGCCCCTTGCTGGTGCTGTGGGGCGCAAAGGGCATAGTTCACCGTACTTGCGATCCCCTGGTGGCCTGGCGGGAGTATGCCCTGGATGTGCAGGGAAAGGCCATTGAGGCGGGCCACTTCCTCTGCGAGGAAAACCCCACCGCTACCACCCAGGCCTTGCTGGAATTCCTCCGGACATAAGTATCTCCACATCAGATTTTTACCTCTACAGCCCCCAGTAGACCTAAGGCATGCAAAAGGGCTTGCTTGAGTTGCGAGAGGCAAGCGTAATGACGGCGGGGCAGGAGGAAGGCTTTGAGCTTTT
>NZ_QWKY01000013.1 GCF_003574035.1 Meiothermus hypogaeus
CGGGGGGCTGGGTCTTTGGGCTTTCCCTGGTGGGGCTGGCCTGGACGGAGCCGGCGCTGCCGGAGGTCGGGCAGGTGGGGTGGGCACTGACGGGGATCGGGCTGATGGAGCCGGCATTGCAGGTTTTGGGCGCGGCTGGGCCTGGGGTGTGGGTGGTATGGGGCGGGGCTCGGGAGAGACTGGGCTGGTTCCAGGGTTGGCCGGTGCAGGAGCTGGGGCGGGCTCCGGGCTTGGTTCTTCGCCGTATTCCTTTTGTACTCCAGCCTGGACAGGCTCTGCGCTGGAGGGTGGGTCTCCTGGAGCAGGCGTACCGGATGCTTCGGTCGGGGCCCTTTTTTCGCTCGAGGCCTGCTTTTCTGGAATGATAGGGTTCGTTTGAGGCTGCCTCGAGGGTTCGCCGGCCAGGCTACTCAGTTGTAATCCTGCCCAGGCTTCGGAAAAGCCTTTGGGCAGTGCTGCCAGCACCACCAGGTGAAGGGGACACTGGCTTTGTTGCTCCGGCGTCTGGGCGGGTTCTGCCGAGTTGTCCAGGCCATCGGTGAAGAGAAAGAAGGCTCGAGGTTCGTTGCAAAGCTCGCCATAGACCTGCTTCAGGCTCCCAAAGATATAGCTGGAACCGCCTTCGGCCCGCAGGCTGCGAATAAAGCGCAACATCTCCTCGCGCTCGCGCGGCAGTACAAATCGGGTCACGCTCAGGGGCTCTTTGCTAAAGGGCACCAGGTATACCTCGGTTTCGTCGGCGACCCGTTCAGCAAAGTGCATCAACTCGCGTTGCACCTGCGGGAAGATCACCGTGCGCCCATTCTCCCGCCCAACCATCGAGGCCAAAACATCTACCACAAACACGTACCGTGAGGGGTTTCTGACTTCGGCAGCAGCAGCCCCCGCCAGTAGAACCCAACCCAACAAACCCAATGCCAATTTCGCGATTCCCATAGATTCCTTCGCTCAATGCAAGTCTGCAAGCACGCCCCTTCACTCTATAGCGATGTGGTTCAAGGTTGGGTTAAATGTAGGCGAGTGTGAGCTACCTGATAATGACCTTTGAGGTACCACAGGGACAGCCCTTACAATGGGCGTTAGGGGGCCTGGGGGCCATGAAGTTGTTTTGGCTATTTGGCTATAGACCATCGGCCATCAGCCCAACCACGCTCGAGGTTTGCCTTTAGTTCAGCCAACGGCTGCGCTGGTAAGGGCAGCGGGCCATTTCGGGACATTTGCGCCGGCCCTGGCGCAGGGCGGCCACTTCTGTCGGGTTGAGCACCTCCTTGCAGACGGTGCATTTCTCGATTGCCTGGCGGGGCACCAGGCGCATTCCCCTAAAGCGGAAGCGGGCCCACAGACGAGCGGGCAGTACTCCCCGCAGCACCCGAAAGAGGAAATAAACCACCAGGCCGAGTAAGAGCGCTGCAATTAAAAAGTCCATCTTGTTGATAGTATGCTTCTTTATGCGCTAAAAAGCATGGTACAGGCTCCTATCAGGGTTCTGTCCGGATAGCTCAAGAATCCGCTTTGATGGTAATGTCGGATTCAAAAAGATAGTCTACAAAACCAAAAACCTTACAGGTTGTTTTTTTTGAATCCTGGAGCACACCCCTCCCGAACGGTCGGCGAAAAAAGCGTCTCCCTTTCCAGGCGGCGGTATCGCCCTCCGCTACGTGGATAAATTCGGTTGGGTTGGCTCGCTACCGTTCGGTAACCAATCAACCGAATCTGGTATAAGGGGAGATCTTGCGGCAATAGGCATAGGAGGGCCTAATTGCGGCATCGGCTCTTGTCTTCTTGTGAAGGAAGGAGCATATTGAGCAAGTTTGGGGTTGTCCTGATTTATGTTTGTTCGTCTTGGCCGCTTCGTGACGCGATATCCGCTACAGGTTATTTTTGTTTGGCTCTTGGTGGTTTTGCTGGCTATTCCGGCGGCTCGCATGGTTCCAGGGCGTCTGGCGGCCAACGCCAGCGATGTGAAAAACAGCGAGGCCCAGAGGGTGTTGCAACTACTTGCCGAGGACTTTGCTCTGCCCTCGACGGACCGTACGGTGCTGGTGAGCGAGTCCAGCCTGCCCGAAAGCGACCCCCGGTTTCGGGAGATCTACAACCAACTCATTGCCAGCATCGAGGGCCTCGAGGGCGTGGTGCGCCTCCACCGCTACGATGCGCCTAGCCCCTTGCAGCAACAGAGCCCCGACGGGAAGATTACCGCTACCTTGCTGGATACCCGCCTCGAGAACGGCGAGGCCGTGATTAAAGCCCTGCGGCGCGCGGCCCGTGCAGCTCAGACCCCTGAGATTCGCTTTTACGTGACCGGGGCCACTGCTGTCACCAAAGACTTTTTGCACCTGCTGGAAGCCGATGTCAAACGCAGCGAACTGATGGCCCTGCCCCTGACCGGGCTGGTGCTTTTGCTGGCCTTTGGGGCCCTGGTGGCCACCGGTCTGCCCCTGATGGTGGGGGTGGTGGCCATCACCACCGGCCTGGCCGGCTTGTTTTTCCTTACGTATTTGGGCGAGGTGAGTAGCTTTGCCCTTTCGGTTATTACCATGCTTTCGCTGGGGGCAGGTATTGACTACGCCTTGCTGATGGTCAATCGCTTCCGCGAAGAGCTGGCCTCGGGGCGCTCGGCGCGGACGGCGGCAGCCATCACCACCCAGACCGCCGGGCGGACGGTGGCCTCGAGCGGGCTGGTGGTGGCCATTGCCATGGGGGCCATGCTGGTGCCCGACCTGACCTTCATCCGCTCGATGGGGGTGGGTGGGGTGATGTCCATAACCCTGACGGTACTGGCCTCGATTACCCTGCTGCCGGCCATCCTCTCGCTTTTAGGCGAGCGGGTGAACTCTCCGCGTCGCCTGGCCTTCAAACCCACCAGCAGCGCTCAGGTGAGCCCCTTCTGGGGCCGCTGGGCCCAGGGCGTGATGCTGCGTCCCTGGATGTGGGCGTTTGGGGTGGCGGGGCTACTCCTGGCTTTGGCCTGGCCGGCCACTCAGATGAAGCTGGGCTACACCGGGGCCTTCGGACTGGGCCCGAATGTGGAGTCGCGCAAGGGCCTCGAGCTGATCCGACAGATGGGGCTCGGGGGTACCCTGGACGCTTTTGAAATCCTCCTGGATCTGGGTGAAGAAGGCTTCACTCCGGAGAACCGGGCCCGCTGGCGCGACCTCGAGCAGCGCCTTTCGGCCTGGCCCGAGGTGCGACTGGTAGTCTCGCCTTTTCTGGCCGGGCGGCTCTCGAGTCAGGGTGGCTTTGCCGAGCTGGTGGGCCTCTCCACTCAGTACGTGAGCCAGAACCGCCGCTACCTGCGCCTTACGGTTATTCCGCGCGATGCCGTCCATGCGCCCAGCATCCCCGAGTGGTACGCCAGGCTCAAACAAGAAGCCAAAAATGCCGGTTTCCGGCAGGTGCTGCTAGGCGGTGCACCGGTGGGCTCCATGGAGTTCACCCAGGCCCTGGTGGGGGCCATGCCAGCAGCCATCGGGACGGTTTTTGTGGCTACTTTTCTGCTTTTAGCGGTGGCCTTCCGCAGCCTCTTGATTCCCCTCAAGTCCATCCTGATGAACACCCTCACGGTGGGGGCGGCCTACGGCCTGATCACCCTGATCTTCCAGAAGGGCCTGGGCGCCGGACTGGTGGGGGCGCCTACCGATGTGGGCGGCATAGATAGCTCGCTCCCCATCCTGCTCTTTGCCGTAATTTTTGGCCTCTCGATGGACTACGAAATCTTTTTGCTCTCCCGCGTTCAGGAGGCCCACCTGGCCGGGCTGGACACCCCCCAGGCGGTGCGTTATGCCCTGGAGCGAACCGCCGGGGTAATCACCAGTGCGGCCCTGATCATGATTATTGTCTTCTCGGCCTTTGTATTTGGGCAGGTGGTGGCCAACAAGACCATTGGCCTGGGTCTGGCGGTGGCGGTTTTGCTGGATGCCACCCTGGTGCGACTGGTGCTGGTGCCCTCGGTACTGGTACTGGCGGGCCGGTGGAACTGGTGGCTGCCGGAGCCGCTCCGCCGGATGATGCCCAAAATGAGCCTGGAATCGTAATTCACGAATGGCTGGAGAGGTATTTCTGGAAGCCCTCCAGGGCCTTGTGCAGGGCTGCCAGGGGCAGCACCCCCAGCTTGACCAAGGCCCCCCCACCTCTGGCGCCCAGGGGCTTAAGCACGGCCTCCCAGAGGGCCTGTAAGTCCTCGCTGCGGCTCGGATGCTTGAGCAGCACATAGCGGGTTTTGTCCTCGGCCTCGGCAAGCAGCAGGGCCAGCACCCCCGGCCACTCGGCCAGGCGCTTGCCTACCATGTCCAGCACAGAGTTGGGAACCTTTGCCGCAATGGTCAGGCCGGGGAACTCGGCCAACAGGTCGCGCATAAGGCGTTCGGCCAGCTCGTCCTTAAGGGCGGCATTTTCGGCCCGTACCCGGTACCACTCGCTGCGCATGTTCTCGATGGGTTTTTCCAGCTCCAAAAGCCCCGAGCTAAACTTCTCGCCCAGCCGCGCGAGCAGGCGGTGTTCCTGATCAAAAAGCTCCAGAGCCTCCCAACCTGCCACAAAGTAGATGCGCGTACCGCCCTTGTAGCGCTCGAGCCTGGTGATTTTGATGGGGCCCGCTTCGCCGGTGTGGGCCACGTGCAGGCCCCCGCAGGCCACCTTGTCCCAGTGTTCAATTTCCACCACCCGGATGGTGCCCGTTACCTTGGGACTGCGGCGCAGGCCATGAGTCTCGGCCTCGGTGTGGTCGATAAAGTAGGTGCGTACCGGGGTGTTGGCATACACCGCCCAGTTGGCCAGGGCCTCGGCCTGGCGAACGACGGCCTCGTCGGGTTCGCCGTCGAAGTCCATGGTGCAGACCGGGCTATGCATGTTGACCGCCACCACGTTCCAACCAGCAGCCCGCAAAAATGCCTGCCCCAGCATGTGTTCGGCAGTGTGGCGCTGCATGTGCCGGTAGCGGCGGGCCCAGTCGAGTTTGCCCACCACGGTTTGCCCTTCGGAGAGGGGGCTTTCCAGCCGGTGAATCACCTGGCCGGTGGCCTTGGCGTCCTCGAGCACCTCCACCACTGCCACCCCGTCCAGGGTGCCGGTATCGCAGGCCTGGCCCCCAGCGGTGGGGTAAAAGAGGGTCTGATTCAGCACTGCATAGTGCTTTGTGCCCTCGCTCCAGGCCCGTACTACCTGGGCCTCGAACTCGCTGGCATAGGGTTGTTCCCAGTACAGCCGCATGGTTTTAGCTTACCGGAAAGGTCGGTAGGGGAAAGGGCGATGCCTGTTATGGCTTGAACCCCAGGGTGTTCTCCACAATGCCCTCCAGCAGGCTATAGACCGTCCTGCCGATGGCCTGGTTGAAGTGCTCGAGCAGGCCCAAATACGCCTGCCAGCGTCGCACCGACCAGTCGCTCACACCATAGCGCAGGGCAATATCAAACTGGCGTTTCTCGAGGGTGCAAAACCCGGTGGGGAGGGCCAGCGAGTCGCAGAGCTGGATCAGGCGGTCGTACTCGGTGTACTGGGTGTGTTCAAGGAAGCTCCGTACAAAAGCCACTTCTTCCTGGCTCAGGTCCCATTTATGGGGCGGGTCTACATCAGCGTCCAGCGTCTTGAGGGGGTAGCCGTGGGTCAGGCAGATGCGGGCAGCATCGGGATAACCGAGGTGGCAAAGCAGGTTATACCCCTCCACAATGTGCCGGATGCGCCCCGGCTTGCCACGGCCAACATCGTGCAAGAGCCCCAACACATACGCCACCTCGGGATCCAGTTCGGGGTGATGGGCCGCGATGGCCTGGGCGGCTAAAGCCACATAGCGGACATGACTTGGCCACAGGCCCGGATTGCTCTGTGCGGCTGCTTGTAAAAGTTGCTCGGCTTCGGCCCGTGAGGGTATCTGCACGGCTCTCAGGCCCCGCCCAGGTTGGGCTTAATCTTGGGCACGATACGCGGGGGCTCTTTTTCTTCCTTGTCCTTGGGCGGTTCGCTGGGGGGCTCGAGGCTCTCCAGGGCCTCGCCCTCCACCACCCGCACAAACTCCTCGGCATTCAGGGTCTCGCGCTCGAGGAGTGCCTGTGTGACGCGCTCCAGCACATCTCTCTTCTCGGTCAGCAGGTGCAAAACCTTGTCGTGCTGTTCCTTCAACAGTTTTTGTACGGCTTCATCAATGCGCTTGGCGGTGTCTTCGGAGTACTGGCGGGTATCGTAGCCGCCCAGATAGGTGTCCTCGCGCACCTGGTAGGCCACCGTGCCGAAGTCGGGGTGCATACCCCATTCGGTAATCATGCGCCGGGCTAGGTCGGTGGCCTGGCGGAAGTCGTTCTCGGCCCCGGTGGTTACATCGTCAAACACCAGCTCTTCGGCCGCGCGACCCGCCAAAGCAACGGCAATCTGGTCGGTTAGGCGCTTCTTGCTCCAGTGCAGGGTGTCCTGGCGGCTGGGCATCATGAAGCCCATGGCCCGCCCACGCGGCACAATGGTCACCTTATGCACGTTGTCGGCATGCTCCAGGAAGTGTGCGGCCAGGGCGTGCCCGGCCTCGTGGTAGGCGGTTACCTCGCGATCCTTTTGGGTAATCACCATGCTCTTTTTGGCCGGTCCCATAATGACCCGGTCGGCGGCTTCTTCCAGATCTTTCATGGTGATTTTCTTACGGCTGTCGCGGGCAGCCAGCAAGGCTGCTTCGTTGAGCAGGTTTTCCAGGTCGGCCCCCACAAAGCCCGGGGTGCGCTTGGCCAGCAGGGCCAGGTCTACGTCTTCGGCCAGCGGCTTGCCCTTGGCGTGAATTTTGAGGATCTGTTCGCGACCTTTTACATCAGGTGCGTCAATGGCGACCTGCCGGTCAAAGCGGCCCGGGCGTAGCAGCGCCGGGTCAAGTACATCGGGGCGGTTGGTGGCCGCCATGATGATGATGCTGGTCTCTTTCTCAAAACCGTCGAGCTCTACCAGCAGTTGGTTCAGGGTCTGCTCGCGCTCGTCGTTACCACCCCCTACCCCGCCCCCGCGACGGCGGCCCACCGCATCAATCTCATCAATAAAGATGATGCAGGGTGCATGGCGCTTGGCGGTCTCGAACAGGTCGCGCACCCGGGCCGCCCCCACCCCTACGAACATCTCCACAAAGTCCGAGCCCGAAGCAGCAATAAAAGGCACCTTGGCCTCGCCCGCTACAGCCCGTGCAATATGAGTCTTGCCCGAGCCGGGCGGCCCTACCAGCAGCACCCCTTTGGGAATGCGGGCGCCCATCTCGTGGAAGCGGGCCGGAGCCTTGAGGAACTCCACAATCTCCTTGAGCTCCTCCTTGGCTTCCTCGCAACCCGCCACGTCCTTGAAGTTGGTTTTGGGGGCTTCGGTCAGCACCTTGGCCCGGCTCTTGGTAAAGCTGAAGGCGTTATCGCCTGAGGGGCCTCGGTTGCGGGAGAAAAAGAAAAAGATGGCCACCAGCAGACCAATCAAAAGCAGCGGTATCAAGAAGCCCAGCAAAGGGTTATCCCGCCTGGGTGCGGCAATTTCGACCTGAATTTTCTTGTCGCCCCACTCGCGGATGGTGGTGGTGTCTATGGGGCTGGGAGCATACGTGACGTACTGGTCGCTATCTTCCCGGCGGGTTACGTTTAGCTGCCGTCCATCCACCGCAATTTTGGCTACACGGCCCTGGTCAATTTCATTGAGAAAGGTGGTGTAAGCCACCTGATTGGTGGGCTGCTGATTGGAGGTCAGGCTAAAGGCCCAGGCAATCAGAATAGCAGCAAGCAAGATAAACCAAAGGTTGAACGGCAAACGGTTCATTGTCCCCTTAAGTTACACCCTACTCGGGCGACAAAGGTAGTCAAACGTACCTTGAAACTTAGGGCGCCAACATCCCTTGCATACCGACTCAGGGAAAGCTCATATAGAGGCTTGGGTCGAATCGAGCAGTTTTTCGGGGTCAAAACTTTGCCTGATCCCGGCCACCTTCACCTACTCCCTCTTGCTCAACTCGAGTGGAATGGTTTAGGTGTTGGGCTTGAGGTTTTATGGCTCGAGGTTGTAGCGGGCATGCGCACGGCCCGCACATGAACTTCACTGGCAGGCACTCGGTACACCAGGCCATATTCCTGCTCAAAAATCAACTCACGCAAGGCTGGGTTGTGTAGCCTTTGTAGCCTGGGAATCGTACAAACCGGGCATCTTCGCTCACATCCAAAAGTACGGCAACGCTCCGCCCGCACATCCAAAAGTACGGCAACGCTCCGCCCGTGCTGGGTAATCACGATGGGTCGTCCAGTCTAGCGTACTTTTTCCAAAAAAGCGGTGGCGCTGGCACGGAACTCGGAGAATGGGGAGATGGGTTGGATGCCCTGATCGAGTGTAACGGGGTCATGCATACGCGCCTATTCCACCTCATACCGGATTCAAAAAGACAGTTTACAAAACCAAAAACACCAGAGGCTGTCTTTTTGAATCCTAGAGCACACCCCTCCCTTGAGTACCGGCGCTAGCCGGGGGCCGATGGCCCTTCACTGTCGGTCGGCGAAGAAAGCGTCTCCCTTCCAAGGGGCGGTATCGCCCTCCGCTACGCGGATAACTTCCAAGGGGCGGTATCGCCCTCCGCTGCGCGGATAACTTCGGCCCTGTTGATTCGTTACCGTTCGGTAACGAATCAACCGAATCTGGTATCAGACCTTATTTCACCATCGTTATGGGAAAATGCCGTAAATCACGTACTGCCTTAGAGGCCTCCTGACCCCTATTTCAACAATTCAAAATCCAAACTTGATAATGCCTCACTCAACTCTATTGACTATATGATTAACAAAAGCTATCCTATAGATTAGTAAGCCGTGCTTAGTGCGGCTAGCGGAGGATATATGGCAAAAGCCGTAGGAATTGACTTAGGAACAACCAACAGCGTAATCGCCATCATGGAAGGCGGGACGCCCGTAGTGCTGGAGAACGCCGAAGGCGAGCGCACCACCCCCAGCGTGGTGGCGTACAAGGGCAGCGACCAGCTCGTAGGCCGGGTGGCGCGGCGGCAAGCCGTGCTGAACGCCGAGGGCACCGTATTCGAGATCAAGCGCTTCATCGGGCGTAGCTGGGACGAGGTGCAGGACGAGGTCAAACGCGTACCCTACAAGGTCGTCAAGGGCCCCGATGGCGGGGTGCGGGTAGATATCCAGGGCAAGCTCTACACCCCTGAGGAAATCTCGGCCATGGTGCTGCGCAAGCTGGTAGACGATGCCAGCAAGAAGCTGGGCGAAAAGATTACCAAGGCCGTCATTACCGTGCCGGCTTACTTCAACAACTCCCAGCGCGAGGCCACGGCCAACGCCGGGAAAATTGCGGGCCTCGAGGTCTTGCGCATCGTCAACGAGCCCACCGCCGCCGCGCTGGCGTATGGCCTGGACAAGAAGGGCCACGAGACCGTGCTGGTCTTCGACCTGGGTGGCGGCACCTTCGACGTGACGGTGCTCGAGATTGGCGAGGGGGTCTTCGAGGTGAAGGCCACCGCCGGCGATACCCACCTGGGCGGCTCCGACTTCGACCACGCCATCGTGAACTGGCTGGCCGAGGAGTTCAAGAAAGAGTCTGGTGGCGTAGACTTGAAAGCCGACCGCCAGGCCCTGCAACGCCTGATCGAGGCCGCCGAAAAGGCCAAAATCGAGCTCTCGGCAGTCACCGAGACCACCATCAGCCTGCCCTTCATCGGTCTGGATCCGGTTTCCAAAACCCCCTTACACCTGGAGCGCAAGCTGACCCGGGCCAAGTTTGAAGAACTCATCCAGCCCCTCCTCAAGAAGATTCGGGGCCCCGTGGAGCAGGCCCTGCGCGATGCGGGTTTGAACGCCAGCCAGATTGATGAGGTGCTCCTGGTGGGGGGCTCGACCCGTGTCCCGGCGGTGCAGCAGATTGTGAAGGAAATGCTGGGCAAAGAACCCAACCGCAGCGTCAACCCCGACGAGGTGGTGGCCCTGGGGGCGGCCGTGCAGGCCGGGGTGCTCACTGGCCATGTAGAAGACGTAGTGCTTCTGGACGTGACCCCGCTCTCGCTGGGGGTGGAGACCAAGGGTGGGGTTTGCACGGTCTTGATTCCGCGCAACACCACCGTACCCACCCGTAAGTCGGAGATCTTCACCACCGCCGAACACAACCAGCCCTCGGTGGAGATTCATGTGCTGCAGGGCGAGCGCCCCATGGCCGCCGACAACAAGAGCCTGGGCCGCTTCCGTCTGGACGGTATCCCGCCCATGCCGGCGGGTATGCCTCAAATCGAAGTTACCTTCGACATTGACGCCAACGGCATCCTGCACGCCACGGCCAAGGAAAAGTCCACCGGTAAGGAAGCCTCCATCACCATCCAGAACACCACCACCCTCTCCGAGCAGGAAATTGACCGCATGGTGAAGGAAGCCGAGGCCAACGCCGAGGCCGACCGCAAGCGCAAGGAACACGCCGACCTCAAGAACAACCTCGACACCGCCCGCATCCAGGCCGAGCGGGTGATGACCGAAAAGGAAAGCACACCGGAAGCCAAGAGCCGGCTGGAAGCTGCTGTGAGCAAGGCCAAGAGCCTGGTCGATAGCGACGGCTCCGATGCCGATCTTCGCAGTGCGACCGAGGAGCTGCTGGCGGCCTTGCAAGCCTACGAACAGGGCGCTGCCGCCCCTAGCGCGCAAGCCTCGAGCAGCACCCCCAAGTCGGACGATGTGATTGATGCTGACTACAAGCCTGCGGACTGAACGCGCTGGGTTGGGGGGCCCTGGCCCCTCAGCCTCTGGGTTATTTTGAGGTGTGTATGGAGAATAAAGAAACCGTGGCCGAATCGCCTGCCCCGGAGGTATCGGAGGCGTCCAACGAACTGCCGGAGCTGGAGCGCTTGCGCGGCGAGGTGGAGTTTTTGAAGGCGGAGCTCGAGGCTTCCAAAAACAAGTTCCTGCGCCTCTACGCCGACTTTGAAAACTACAAGAAGCGCATGGCACAAGAACTCGAAGCCGCCCAGCGCAACGGCAAATTCGATGCAGTGCGCTCGCTTTTGGGAACGCTGGACGACCTCGAGCGGGCCCTGGGTTTTGCCAGTGTTAAGCCCGAAGATCTGATCCCCGGTGTCAAGACCGTTCTGGAAAACTTTACCCGCAACCTGAAAAGCCTGGGGGTGGAGAGCGTGCCGGGTGTGGGAGCCGAGTTTGACCCTCGCTATCACGAGGCCATCGGTGCAGTCGAAGGCGAGGACGGCAAGGTAATGCACGTGTACCAGCAGGGCTTCAGGTATGGCGACTTGCTGGTGCGGCCTGCACGGGTGGTGGTGGGAAACGGAGTAAAGGAGGCAGAGAGCAGCGAGCAAAGTGCAGAGAGCGAGAAGAACTAAGGCCCTCTGTCCTCTTCGCTCGACTCTAAGCTTGCTATGGCCTACAAGGATTACTACAAAATTCTCGGGGTCACTAAAAACGCCTCCGAAGACGAAATCAAGAAGGCGTTCAAGAAGCTGGCCCGCAAATACCACCCTGACGTGAGCAAAGAGCCCGGAGCTGAGGACAAGTTTAAGGAAATCAACGAAGCCTACACGGTCTTGTCCGACCCGGAAAAGCGCAAGTTCTACGATACCTACGGTACAGCCGCCGGTAGCGGACACTGGCAAGGCCCCCCAACAGAACAGGGCGGGTTTGGGGGCTTTAGCGGAAATGTGGGTGATTTTTCTGACTTCTTCCAGCAGCTTTTTGGTAACTTTGCCGGGCGTGGCGGCGGATTTGGCGACTTGTTTGCAGAGGCCACCCGCCAAAGCCCGCGCCGGGTGGGAGGCGATCTGGAAGCCGAACTCCCCCTGGCCCTGGAGGAGGCCTACCGAGGCGGCGAAAAAACCATCTCCATAGGCCCCGAGCGTATTACCGTGCGCATTCCGCCGGGGGTGCGGGAAGGCCAGAAAATTCGCCTGGCCGGCAAGGGCCGCGCCGGGGGCGATCTGTACCTTCACATCAAACTGCAGTCCAGGCCCGAGATGCGCCTGGAAGGCGACGATATTTACACGTTCGTGGATGTGCCGGCCCCCATTGCAGTGGTAGGGGGTAAGGTGCGTGTACAGACCCTGGATGGCCCCGTCGAAATGACCATTCCTAAACGTACCCAGGCTGGGCGCAAGCTGCGCCTGGCGGGTAAGGGCTGGCCCCGCAAGGACAAGAGCCGGGGAGACCAGTACGCCGAAATCCGTATCACCATTCCGACCAGCCCAAGCCCCGAAGAAGAACGCTTGTATGCCCAACTAGCCGAATTGTTAAAGGTTCGGTAGGTTGCGGCAATCAGCCGTCGACCCTGCCCTGGAGGGCAGGGATTTGTTTATAGCGGGTGGTATTGTGAGATTCACATTTGTGCATGGAACAGGGCTTTGCACCGGGTAAAGCCACGAGACTGGGCTTGGGAGGTATAAAGCCATGTCTCGTCAAGATCTGTTCCGCTATGTGGTAGAGGAGTTTGCCGAGGACTACCGGGAGGGGGAGCTCGAGCGCCGGGAGTTTTTGCGCCGCACGGTGCTGCTCGGGGGGGGTATCCCGGGCGCCAAAGCCCTGCTCACTTCCCTTGGAATTACCGGGGTGAGCCTGAGCGAGCTAGCCCAGGCCCAACAGGCCCCCGCCCAAACCCCTCAGGCTCAAGCTCAACCGCTGGTAAGCCCTACCGACCCAGCCATCCAGGTACGCGAGCTTGTTTACAAGGCCCGGGAGATAGATCAGATTGCTTACCTGGCCCGCCCTGCCGGTGGGGGTTCCCATCCAGGCGTGATTGTGATTCACGAGAATCGGGGGTTGCAGCCCCACATCCAGGATGTGGTCCGCAGGCTGGCCAAAGCCGGTTACATCGCGCTGGCCCCCGATCTGGTTTCCAAAATCGGTGGCACGGCCAAAATTACCGATGCTGCTCAAATTTCTGCCTACCTGGCCCAGGCTGGAGGGGATGAGCACATGGCCAACCTGCAAGAAGCCCTCAAGGTCTTAAAGGCCACCCAGGGGGTACAGACCGATAAACTCGGCGTGACTGGGTTTTGTTTTGGCGGAGGCTTAACCTGGCGCATGGCCACCGAGGTACCCGAACTTAAGGCCGCGGTGCCTTTCTATGGGCCCGCACCCGACCTGGCCAAAGTCCCCAACATCAAAGCCGCCGTGTTGGGCATCTATGGCGGCAACGATGCTCGCATCAACGCCGGAATTCCGGCCCTGGAAGCAGCCCTCAAGGCGGCCAACATCCGCTACCAGATCAAAATCTATGAAGGGGCCAACCACGCCTTCCACAACGATACCGGCCCCAACTACAAAAAGGATGCCGCCGAGGATGCCTGGAACCTGACCCTGAACTGGTTCAAGACCTACCTGGTCTGAATAGCGTATCCGTCCAACTTGTCTCCAGGCCGCATTGCGCTCGAGGAGTCCTGTGGCAACTTCGTGTAAGAATGGGCTCATGCAATACCGAACTTTTGGACGCACAGGCTGGCAGGTCTCGGAGATTGGCTATGGCATGTGGGGTTTGGCCGGTTGGACGGGCTCCGACGAAGCCGAGGTGCGCCAGGCCCTCCAGCGGGCAGTAGACCTGGGGGTCAATTTCTTTGACACCGCCTGGGCCTACGGCAATGGCAAAAGCGAGGGGATGCTGGGCGATTTGGTGCGGGCCAACCCCTACCAAAAGCTTTATACCGCCAGTAAAATCCCTGCCAAAAACTTCAAGTGGCCGGCCAGGGCCGAGTACACCCTGGACGAGTGCTACCCGCCCGATCACATCCGCCACTACACCGAGTGGAGCCTGCAAAACCTGGGACTGCCTTCACTGGATTTGATGCAGTTCCATGTCTGGAACGACCATTGGGCGCTGGATAAGCGCTGGCAGCGGGAAATCCAAAAGCTAAAGGAAGAAGGTCTGGTCAAAGCCTGGGGGATCAGCATCAACCGCTGGGAGCCCGCCAACGCCATTGCGGCGCTGCGGACGGGCCTGATTGACGCAGTACAGGTGATTTATAACCTCTTTGACCAGAACCCCGAGGACGAGCTTTTTCCGGTCTGCCGCGAACTTAATATTGCGGTGATTGCCCGGGTGCCCTTCGACGAAGGTTCGTTGACCGGAACCCTGACCCAGGAGACCACCTTCCCGCCGGATGACTGGCGCAGCCGCTACTTCCATCCCTCTAACCTGTTGCCCACCCTCGAGCGCGTAGAAAAACTCAAGCTAGAGGTTCCGCCCGGCATGACCCTGCCCGAACTAGCCTTGCGCTTCATCCTGCAAAACCCGGATGTTTCCACGATTATTCCGGGAATGCGCAAGGTGCGGCACGTGGAGGCCAACGTGGCTTGTAGTGACGGAGCCCGCTTGCCCGAGGAGCTAATGGCCCGCCTGCGCACACACCGCTGGGTGCGGCATCCAACCCCGTACTCGGATTGAGCCGGAGTTCTATCTGATTTTTTTGCTGTTTTTGTCGTTGAAGAAAACGTGAATGCGTCTACGTATTTGACGTATCCAAGCTTGGGCCGAGCCTAGCACAGGGGTACTTGTGCTTCGAGTTTGCCGGCGGCAACGTCTGTACAGTGCGTGATGCTCTTTGGAGACCGCGGTGCTCCTTCAGTTAATCACTCTAACCCTGGTTGCGGGGTCGCTCCACTATGTTGGATAGCAACAAAGCCCCAATCCCAAATACGGCTGCCTGGGCAATCCAGCCCAGGGCGTAGTTGTTGCTGAAATCTACTAGCAAGCCAAACAGGGGGGGCGCGGAGGCGATGCCAATCGAGGTAAAAATCAGGCCAAACCCTACCACACGGCCTTCCCAGCCAGGGGGAGAGAGTTCGGTCAAGAGTGAAAAATGCAGCCCTTGCCAGCCTAGGGCGGTGGCGCCGTACAGCACCACAATCAAGGCTTTGAGTAGCAGTGGCGTGCCAGATGGAAGCCAGGCCAGCACCAGCGCAAAGAGGCCGGCCAGCCCCACCATCATCACCAACAAGGGTTTGCGCTGTCCGCCCATTTTGTCCGATAACCACGACCAGAACACCCGGCTAAACGCGCCGGCAAACTGGGCTGCGGTCAGGAGGACGGCTCCGGTGAGTTCGGGGACCCCATACCGCTCCTTGAGGAACAAAATCAGGTAGGTAATCATCACAAACTGCCCGGTGGGCAGGGTGACGCCCGCGATGCCCGCCAGCAGGATGTTGCGTTCGCGCAGCACCTGGGTGAGTGCAGGGTGGGCGCCCCTGGGCGGAGCTTTGGTGGGCAGGCTTTCGTAGTAGAGTCGAGCTGCAACCAGAGCTGCCACAACCGCCAGTAGAGCTGCCACCACTGAAGCCCAGCGCCAGTCGGCGAAATGGGCGACGGCGGGCAGGATGGCGGCGGCCAGCGCGCCCCCCAGGGGAACGGCCATCTGGCGTAACCCAATCACCAGCCCGCGCCGCTCCGGTGGAAACGATTGGGCGACCGCCTGTGCACCTGCCGGGGTGGCCGAGGCGACCACCAACCCAACTAGGAACAAAAGTGGAATGAACATCCACTGGGACCGGGCCAACACCGCAACAGCAACCGCCAGACCGGCCCCTATCAGGGTTCCGACAATCATCACCGTGCGGCTGCCGAGCTTGTCGGTGAGCCAGCCCGAGGGCAGCGAGCCCAGCATGGTGCCGAGGTAGATAAAGGTATTCAGCAGGCCCACAGCTGCCAGGGAAAGCCCCAGATCGGCACGGATGAAAGGGGCCAGGGTGGGGTAGGCCTGTCCGATGAGCGAAACCGCAGTTCCGGCGGTCATGGCGGCGGTGAGGACGGCCCAGGGTGACATGCGAGGCTCAGGCTACCTTATTTGCCGGTGAAGCGTAAAATGCTGTCCTCGCTGTTTCTCGGCCGACCTATGTTCGGTGGCCTGTATTTGTGTAGGCTGGCAGGCTTCGAGCTTTGCAACTGTTTTGATCGGCGGGTCAAGCCCCGTAAACCCTTTTGTGGTCTGACAGGCCGGTAAACTAAAGTGAATGCGCGACCTCGATTCACAGGAAACCTATCTGGCCGACCGCCTGGGCCTGGCCTTCGATTTACGCGATTTGGTGGGCAGCGGGCCAGTTCCCCAGGTGCGCTATGCGCCGCCTTATGGGGTGGTGGGGTTTGGGGAGGGTTGGTGGGCAGCGCGGCTTGCACAAGACTTTGCCCAGGAGCTCACTGCCACAGGCACACAGTTTGTGCTCGAGGGCGGCTACGATTTCGGCGGCGCTGCCGGCGCGGGCCTCTATGCTTCGGTGAGCGGTGCTGAAATTGTGCGCCTGGGTTTTAGGGAAAACGTCGAGGTGGAGGTGTTGGCCCATCCCCTCGCCAGCTATCGCTATCTACGTTTTTTGTTGCTGGCCACGGGTCAGCAAGCCGAGCTAGCCCGCGTAGACCAGGCATTGCTCCTGGAGCGTGAGCGCCTGCGCCCCGAGGTGGGCCTGAGCAAAAACCCGGCCAAGTTTCTGGCCTACTCCCTGCTGGAACGTACCCCCATGTGGGTGGTTCCCGAGCGTTATCCGGGCCTGAGCCAGGCCCTGCAACAAATCTTTAGCCGCATTGGTAAAAGCCTTTCGTTTACCCCTCCCCCCTCGGCGCTGGAGTTCTTTGTAACGGGCCTCGAGGCCCGCCACGAGCAGGGTGACCCCATCGCCGCCGTGCTGGTAGGCGACGATGAGCGCAAGCGCTACGCCCAGGAAATTCTGGAAAACCGTGTAGACACCCTGATCGAACTCCCCGAGCCCGAAGCCGAAGGCACCCTGGCCAAAGCCCTGTGCTACTGGTACCGCGTGGCCTGGGCCAGCTACTATCTGGCCCTGCTGTATGGGGTGGAACCGGGGGACTGGGAGGTGCTGGACAATCTGAGACAGGCAACCTGAAAACGGGCCGATAGCTTATGGTCGGCGGCTGATAGCCAAAAAAATAAGCAGCATGTTTGATGCACAGTGGTCAACGCCTATGCCGTCACACCTGTGCTGTCTCACGGTTTGATTGACTCTGGCCCTGAGCCCCGCTCGAGCGTATAAACCTCAGCCCTGAGCCAATTTTTGACCTGAGACCTGGGGCGTGCGACCTGTGACAGTACACCAGGAGGTCTTTGATTCTCAGGTCGCTTTTCCTGACCCGCCAGTCAGCGTATGCTCTTGGGGTGCTGCCCTTTTTGCTCTCCTGGCTTCACGCCACCAACGACTTATTCGGTGCATTTCTGACCCCCCTGCTGCCCAAACTCCAGACGGCTTTTGGCGTGAGCTACGGGGCGGTTTCGCTTTTGGTGGCCTTGCAATCCCTCACCGGCAGCTTACTGCAACCCCTGGCCGGGCTGGTGGCTGACCGTTATGATCGCCGCGTTTTGGCTGCATTGGGGCCATTGTTAATGGCTTTGGGGGGTGGGCTGCTGGGGTTTTTCCCAAACCTCTGGGTGGCGGGGGTGGTGCTGGCTTTGTCGGGGCTGGGTTCGGCTTTGTTTCACTCGGCGGGGGCCGCCCTGGTAGGACAGTATGCCGACCCTGCCCGGCGCGGCTTCTGGATGAGCTTCTTTGGCACGGGGGGCTACGTGGGCATCTCGCTGGGACCCATTGTGTCGCTCACCGCAGTAAACCAGGGGGGATTGCAAACCCTGGCCTGGCTCATTCCCCTGGCCCTGGTGCCTGCTTTTTTGCTGCTGCGCCAGGCACCCCCCACTCGACTGCAAACCAAACCCTCGAGCTTTAGTGACTTGCAGCGGGTGTTTCGCGGCCATGTGGCCCGTTTGTGGGCGGTCTCGACCCTCCGCAGCGTTGTGTTCATGAGCTTCTCGACCACCATCCCCTTCTGGTTTGCTCAGCGGGGTATCTCCGATGCTCAGGTGGCCCTGACGCTTTCTATCTACAGCATTTCAGCCACCGTTGGCGCTTTTTTGGGTGGAACCTTGTCGGATCGGCTGGGGCGGCGCAACGTGCTGGTAAGCACCATGCTTTTTGCAATTCCCCTTTACATCGCCTTGCTGGTGGTGCCCCCAGAAAACTGGTTTTACGTGGCCTTGCTGGCCGTTACGGGCGCCCTGATGAACGCGGGCGTGCCGGTGGCAGTCACGATGGCCCAGGAGCATGAACCGCGCCAGATGGCTACGGTTTCGGGGCTTTTGATGGGCTTCACCTGGGGGTTTGCCGGGCTACTCTACGGGGCGGTGGGGCCCATCATTGAGCGCTTTGGGGTGCTGGAGAGCTTGAGCGTGCTGGGATTGTTGCTGATTCCGGCCCTGACCCTCTCGCTGGCGGTGCGCGAAGCCAGACCCGACCTCGATAGAGCGGTGCGCGGGGGCTCGTAGGCCACTATTTGGATTATGGGACGAACAGGGTAAAATACCCCTAACGTTCAGAGACGATAGGGCAGATGTGGTTGTGGTTTTTTGCCCCGCTGAACCTGACCTGGGTTCTGTAACCCAGTCTGTATAGACAGCTTTTGGGAGGTGTGGGATGACCAGCACGGTACGGCAATTGCTCCAGGCCAAGGGCAATATGGTGCACGCAATCCCAGCGGACGCCACGGTTTTTGAGGCGCTGGAGCGCATGGCTGCTTATGATGTGGGTGCCCTCATGGTGATGAACGGCAACCAACTGGTGGGCATCTTTTCGGAGCGCGATTACGCCCGCAAGATTGTCCTGATGGGCCGCATTTCCAAAGATACCCTGGTTGGCGAGGTCATGACCGACGACCTCATTACCGTTACCCCGGATGCCACCGTAGCCGATTGTATGAACCTGATGACCGGTAACCGGGTACGCCATCTACCGGTGATAGAGGACGGTAGGCTGATTGGCGTCATTTCCATTGGCGACGTGGTGAAAGCCATCATGACCCAGCAGGAGTTCATGATTGCCGAATTGGAAAGCTATATTACCGGCTCACGCTAGAGCGATTCTCGGGAAGAAACCGGCAATCCCCACAGTGTAGAAAACAGCGCCAAACCCATTTTGGTTGCCAGGAAACCCGAAAACCAAGCACCCGTGGGCCGGGCTCGGCCTATGCCTGTAAGGTGACTGCCTCCGGTGCTCACCTTGCCCTGCGCCGATCTGAAGGCCCGATGAGCAAGTTGAGCCCAAAGCTGATAACCGAGAGCAGGAGGGCTCCAATCAGCGCGCCGCCAAACCCACGCACATCCAGCGGGGTCAGACTGGCCACAATTATCAAAATCACGGCGTTGACGACCAGGGTAAATAAACCCAGGGTCAGAATGTTGAACGGCAGGGTAAGTAGCAGCAGAATGGGTTTGAGCAGGGCGTTGGCCAGGCCAAAAATCAGCCCAGCTAGCAGATAATCCCCCAGACCACTGCCTCTGGCAAAATAGATGCCACCATAGAGTTGGGTCACGATCCACAAGGTCAGGGTATTGAGCACCAACCGCAGCAGGAGGTCGCGCATAGCTCAGGGTACACCTCTTTAGGATGTCTGGGTAAGGGCTATGGTTTTCGTGAGGTGGGCTGTACCAAGTGCCATATGGCGCAGCCGTGGAGCGGCTTTGCCATCGTGCAACCCGCGTCTTCAGCGTGTGCTGTTCTGGAGTTATTACAGAGATGTGACTATCGGCAATGGACTATAGACAATCGGCTTCAGACCATTGACCCCCTGACTCTGGCTTCATCTTCGTGGGAAGCGAAAGGCCAGCAAAATAAAAAGCACCCCCATTGCAGCGCTCAGAACGGCCCAGGGAATGCGGTTCTGGATAGCACGCACAGGTGGTAAGACGCCACGTTGATAAGCCTGGATTTGGCTTTGCGAGAGCACATCTACGGCGGCGGGCGCACCTGCCGGGCCATCGATTGTCCATGTGCCCCCTCCGGGGCGGATCGGACGAAAGTGCCAGGGGGTGAAGGGGTCGTAGAGCCCTACCGCTACGTAGTAGCCATAGTCCCCTGGAGGCAGATTGGGGGAGAGCTCGAGCCAATCGCCATTCTTAACAACCGGTACGGCCTGCACGGTTCCACCTGGTTGGTACTCTTCGGCCTTCCAACCGGTGAGCAGGTAGGCCCAGTTCCAACCCTGTCCCGCGGGGGTTTTGAAGCCTGCGCCAGGGAGTTCTTCGTTGCCGCCCGCCTCGGTGTGAATGTATATCCCGATCGTGGCCAACGAAAAACCATGAGGGGCGTTGCTGGGATTGGGATAGCGGTGGAGCCTGACTCGGAGCACCACCTTATCCCCATTGCGAAGGGCTTCAAAGCCGGTCAGGTCGGCAAAACCGGCCTCGGCAAAGAGTGCTGTACGCGGGTAGACATAGCCCAGGCCGTAGTCGTCGCCAACAGGATCGGAAAAGAGAAGAGGGATCATGGCGGATGGGTTTCCCTGCAATACCCAACTATGCCAGCGATGTAGGTAAATATAGACACCCTGTGAACCTCGAGCGGCTCACAAGGTCATACCCTACCTTGTCCTTGACGCTCTATCAAGGGCAGATAGATACGCTTCCCATGCGCTTATCATGACTACCGTAAGGACATCAAGGCCTTGACCAGACGAGTGGGGTCGTGCTGGGCAAAGCCGGGCTCCAAAAAGTCTTCGGCCACAATCTGCGCCCCTAGGCCCTCGAAGCGCTTGGGGTTGAAGCGTACCGGCGTCTGGCCCTCGGCCCGGTAGCGTTTGAGCAGGTTCTCGGGAATGCGGGCATTGTTAACCAGCACCACATTGGGTTGGCGGCCCAGGTGTTGCACCACGGCCTGAAAATGGTCGTAGGCATCCATGCCTTCGGTCTCGCCCCGCTCGCTCATGATGTTGACAATGTAAACCAGCCTGGCCGGGGACTGCTGGATGGCGACCTGGATGCCCCTGGGCAGAAAGCTGGGGATGACGCTGGAGTAAAGGCTGCCCGGCCCCAGCACAATCATATCGGCTTTTCGCAGGGCATGGACAGCTTCGGGCATGGCCGCTACCCCGATGGGGGCCAGCCCAACCTTGCGGATCCGGCCGGATTTTTCGCGCAGAGCAGTTTCCCCCTGGACCCGGGTGCCATCTTCGCGCTCGGCCCAGAGCCGGGCGGTCTCGAAGGTAGCGGGCCAGACCGCTCCGCGGAGTCTTAGCACCTGGTTGGCCTGGCGCATGGCCTTGGCAAAGTCGTTGTTGAGTTCGGAGAGCGAGACCAGCATCAGGTTGCCGAAGGTGTGGCCCTTAAGTTCATCGCCACGTTGGAAACGGTACTCCATCAGTTCGGGTAGCCCTTCGGTGTCGGAAAGGGCCGCCAGACAGTCGACCAGGTCGCCTACCGCCGGCACCCCAAACGAAACCCGCAGTCGGCCGGTAGACCCTCCGTCGTCGGTGACAGCAACCACCGCGGTAATGTTGGCGGTTTCCATCTTGAGGCCGCGTAACACCCGTGAAAGCCCCGTTCCACCGCCCAGGGCCACGATGCGGGGGCCAGCCTCGAGCTTCCTGCGGATGTAGACCTGCTTGGAGACCGAGCCGGGGTCGGTGATGGCCGAGAGCATGCTGCGGTTCATCCAGCGCAGACCGGTCAAGAACAGAATCAGGCCACCCAACAGCCACAGCCCACCCGAGATCCATAGTGGGATGGAAAAGTAACCGGCCCAACGCGTAGCCTGCAAAAACCAGGGCAAGAACGAGGTTTGCCAGGAGAGATGCACCACCCCTGTGAACATGCACAACATCCCCAGGGCGGCCAGCAACGCATACCGTTTGACCCGCATGCCCGGCAGTAGCCAGCGCAGGGTACTGAGGAAACGGTCATCAGCAGGATTGATTCGCAGACCCTGGGTAAGCGTACGCAGGTTGGGGCGTTTGGCTTTGTTCCAGATCATCCTTGCCAGCCTCGCTCAAGCAACCATGGCTTTTTCCAGGTCACGGTGTTCTAGTTCCACTCGAAAACGCCCGGAGAGTTCCTGGGCCAGCCGTTCGGCGACCGCCACACTGCGGTGCTGGCCCCCTGTACAACCGATGGCCACCGTGTAGGCGGCCCGCCCGCTCTGGCGCGCACCATCCGCCGAAAGCCCAATGGTAGCAAGCAATGTGCGGTAGAAGGGCTCGTTCTTTTTATCGGCGAAGACATAAGCGGCTACCTCGGGATCGGTACCGGGACGTGATTTCAGGATGGGGTCGTAGTGCGGGTTGGGCAGGGAGCGCACATCCAGCACCAGGTCGGCGTCCTGCGGGGGGCCCCACTTGAAGCCGAAGGAGAAAATCCGCAGCAGAAAGCTTTCTTCTTCGCCCAGGGCGGCCTCGAGGGCCTCCTTGAGCTGGCGGGGGGTGCGCTCGGAGGTGTCGATCACCAGGTCGGCCCGGTCGCGCAGGGGGGCCAGGGCCAGGCGCTCTTCTTCAATTTCGCGCAGCAGGTTGCCCATGCCCAGGGGGTGGAGGCGGCGCGAAAGGTTGTAGCGCTTGAGCAGGATGTCCGACTTGGCCTCGAGGTAGATAATAAAGGGCTTAAGCTGGCTCAGTACTGTTTCTACCTCACCCAGCAGGTCGCGGGCCCGGATGTCCAGCACCACCACCACCTTGTGGATGCCTCGAGCCTCTACAGTTTTGAGCAGGTCGCCCCAAAGCTGGGGCGGTATATTGTCTACCGAAAAGTAGCCCAGGTCTTCCAGGGCCATCCGCGCCGAGGTGAGCCCGGCGCCGCTCTGTCCACTTAGCACCACAAACCTCATGGACTCATCCTTCCCCACGAGCCTTACGGCCGCCCCAAGTTCGCACCTAAGGGGTGCCGACCCATCCTCCAAGTATACTTGCGGCTTTTGCGAACGGCGGGTCAGCCCGGCTTGCTGCAGGCCTCGGCTACTTGATTTCTAGCAGCTCCACATCAAAAATCAGAGCCGAGTTGGGGGGAATGTCCGGGCTGGGGCTGCGGTCGCCATAGGCCAGGTTGGCGGGGATAATCAGGCGGCGCTGACCGCCAACGCGCATTCCCACAATGCCCGAGTCCCAACCCGGGATTACCTGACCCGCCCCCAGGGTGAACTCGAAGGGGGTGCGGCCCGGCTGGCAGGAGGTATCGAACTGCTTGCCGTCCACCAGACGCCCGATGTACTGCATCCGCACGGTGTTGGAGGTGATGGCCTGGGGGCCGCTGCCTTCCTTGAGGTCTTCGATGCGCAGGGTGGTAATGCCCTCGTTGGAGAGGCCGGTAGCGGCAGGGGGCTGGTTGGTGCATAGGGTGCCGTTGCCCACGCTGGCCTGACCACCGGAGCGTTGCCCAAACAGCAGATAGGCACCCACACCCAGCAGGGCCAGCACTGCAACGGCAATAAGAATGAGGCTTCGGTTCATACCGCCGCCCATTGTATGGGTTTTGCATGAAAGCCGTTAGGGGAGTAAACCGGGGATTGGCTCTTTTCAAGCTTCGCTCGAGGTGTCAAAAAGCTCGAAGCAGGTGGGCCTGCGACATGCGACTTACGACATATTTCAGGCAGGTTGTTTCAGGGCGAGTTGCCCACAGGCGGCTCCCACATCCCGCCCCCGGCTCCAGCGCACCGAGGTAGGGATGCCCTGCTGCTCCAAGGTAGCCGCAAACTTGAGAATCTGCGCTTTGGGGGTGCCCTGATGGGGGGCGCCCTCCCAGGGGTTCCAGGGAATCAGATTCATGTGGACACTGAGGCCTTTGAAGAGCCCGGCCAGCGCACGGGCCTGCCAGTCATGGTCGTTGACGCCCCGCAGCAGGGTGTATTCCAGCGTGACCCGTCGGCCGGTCTGGGCGTAGTAGTGCCGCACGGCGTCCATAATTTCGGCGATGCGGTAGCGGTGCGCGGTGGGGATGATCTGCTGACGGGTTTCGTCGTCGGGGGCATGGAGCGATAGGGCCAGGCGCACCCCCAGCCCCGACTCGGCCAGTTTGTAGATACCCCGTGGAATCCCCACGGTGGAAAGGGTAATGCGGCGCGGACTCATGGCCAGCCCCTGGGGGTGTAGCATCCGCTCGATGGCCGCAAATACGTTCTCTACATTCAGAAGCGGCTCGCCCATGCCCATCAGCACCACGTTGCGAATTTCGCGGGGGGCGTGGCCCTGGTGGTGGGCGGCAAACAAAATCTGATCCAGTATTTCCGCTGTGGTGAGGTTACGCCCAAAGCCCATCCTGCCGGTTGCGCAGAAGGTGCAGCCCGCCGGGCAGCCCACCATGCTGGAAATGCAGATGGTTTTGCGGTTCAGGTAAGGCATGTAGACGGCCTCGGTCTTTTGGCCGTCGAGCAGGGTATAGAGGTACTTCACCGAGCCGTCTTGGCTTGGATAGGGTGCTACATCGGCAAACTCCGAGATGCGGAAGCGCTCGGCCCACTCGCTGCGTAGGGCCCGGGGTAGGTCGGTCATCTCGTCCCACTGGCGGGCGCCTTTCTCGTAGAGCCAGCCCGCCAGTTGCCGCCGACGGTAGCCCTCCCCTGGGAGCTGCTCAATGGGCAGGGAAAGCAGCGAGGTTTGGTCTTGCAAGAGTGCCATAACGCTTCAGTATAGCGAGCCCCCAGGTCCCGGTCGGGCGCCCGGTTACCTTTGAGCATCGAGGCATGGTGGGTGCTTTGAGCTTTTAGCCTGGAACCAGAAGAGCCAGCATTTGCAACCCTATCGCCTTTGTTGTTCTTCGATGCGTGCACGCAACTCGCGGGCGTATTTGGGGTTGCGCCCCCCACCCAGTCCGGCCAGCCCACCAACTACCCAAAAGGCAAAACCTACCGGAAAGGGCTTGACCAGCAGGGCGGCCAACACCCCACCTATCAACAGGCCCAGGGCCACGCGGCGGCGCCCGGCCAGAAAACCGCGCACGGCCAGAAACATCAGGAGGCCGGGCAGCAGCCATAGTAGCAGCCGCAGTACCAGCACCGCACCTTCGGTCACAGGGTCAATGGTAGCAGATATCAGGTACCAATGCCCCACACCAGCAGGGCCCCCAGATCCTCGGCGGGGACGGGCCAGCCCAGGATATGGCCCTGGCCGTAGTCGGCGCCGAGCTCCTTCATGCGGGTGAGCTGGGACTGTTCTTCCAAGCCCTTGGCCACGGCCTTGGTTCCCACGGCGTGCACCATGTCAATGGCCGCTTTAGCCAGCGGGGCGTTTTCCGAGGCCGATAAGGCCGGGTTGAGCTTGATCCAGTCGAGCGGCAGGCGTTTGAGCTGGGTGAGCGGGAGGGGGTTGGTGCCAAAGTTGTCGAGGGCGATAGAGACCCCCAGGTGCTTGAGGATCTCGAGGCTGCGGCTGGCGGTCTCGAGGTCGCTCAGGATGGCCTCCTCGCGCAGTTCGATGATGATGATGTCGGCCGGCAGGCGCTTGGCCGATAACATCTCCTGTAAGACGGTGGGGAAGTTGGGGTCTACCAGGGTTTCGGAGGAGATGTTCACGCTGAAGCGGGCGTTGACCCCGGAGGGCTTCCAGAGGGCGGCCTGGTCGAGCACCTTGTCGAGGGCCCAGCGATCCTGGGCGCTCATCAGACCGACCTGCTCGGCCAGGGGCAGAAACTCGCCGGCCTGGTGCAGCCCCTTGGGTTTGGGCCAGCGGGCCAGGGCCTCCACGGCTACGAGCTCGAGGTCGCTCAGGTTGAAAACCGGCTGGAAGTGCAGGGTCAGGCCGTCTTGCGATAGGGCTTCTTGTAGCTCGGCGGCGCCAGGGGTCAGGAGGCGAATGCCGCCGCCGGTCTCGAGGGCCTTCTGGCAGGCTTGTTCGGCTTGATTCCACAGCCCCTCCACCGAGGTGGCGTCCTGGGGAAACATGGCGATGCCAATGCCCACCTTCAGGCCTGACAGTGCGGCCCGCAGGCGGCCCAGCAAGCGATGGGCCACCCGGCTGGCCCCCGCCGTCCAGCGCACCTCGGAAAGCAGCAGGGCAAAACCCTGGTCGCCCAGGTACGCGAGAGAGTCGCTCTGGCGCAGGGTATAGGCAATTTCGCGGGCAGCCTGCTCGGTCTGGGCCTTGTTCATGCCCTCGATTCGGATGCGCATCAGGGCCAGTGAGCGCCCGTGCCGCTGGGCCAGCGAGAGGGCCTGGGCTAGGTTGAGTTCAAACTCGCTCTTCTTAACCGCCAGCGACTTGCGCTCGGGGGTCTGGATTTTGAGGTCGTCTTTAAGGGGGCGCAGTATGCGCTCGATGACCTGAGCCATGGCCAGGGCCAGGGTCTCATCGGCGTTGCTCCATTTGCGGGGCTGGATGCTCTCGATCCACATGACCCCCCGCAGACCACTTTCGCCGTGGAAGACCACCTGCAAGACCGCGCCCAGACCCCGGCTTACCAGGATGTCACGCAGTTCGGTCATGCGGGCGTCCTGGCGGGCATCGTCGGCGGCGATGAGCAGGTTGCGCTCCAGCACCTGGAAATATACGGCGTGTCGCTCGGGCAGGAGATCTTCGGGTGGTGAAGCTTCGGGGTACTGCCCGACCAGCCTCAGGGTGCGCTCGTTGCTGTCGCGTAGCCACAAGCAGATGCCCTTGAAGCCCAGGGAAATCAGAACCTCCCCCAGCTTGGGCAGGGCTTCTTCCACGCTGGTAAAGCGTTGTTGGGTGATTTCCAGGAGCGAGCGCTGCCAGGTTTCCTTGGGCATGGGGTTGACCGCCACGCCCTGGGATTCCACCAATAGCGACTGTAGCGCTTCGATCAGGGCCAGCTTGGCCCGTTCGCTCAGATTGTAGCCTTTTTGCCCGATGTGCAGCCGAGGGGCCGCCCAGACCAGGCGGCTGCTCACCCAGGATTCGCCGGTGAGCAGGTTGAGCAAGAGCTCCTGGGCTTCCTGAGGTTTGAGCACCACGCCCCCGACCCCCCCCAGGCGTACAGCCATGCCCGAAGGCAAATCCTGATGTTCGATCAAGAGCGTGGCCCCTTCAATCGAGAGCGGCGCAAATAGCTTCCAACTAACCTCGTTCACCGAATGTCCAATCCTTTCATAAGAGGCTCCAAGCCCTATGTGTTTCCAATGTACCAGGGGTCGGTATGGAGGGTTGGTTATATGTCACCGGTTGAGCTGTTGACAACAACACTAATTTTACAAAAACTCGACAGAACTACGGCCGGATTACCTTCAAGCCCCCCGGAACCATGTGTACGCGGTACTCGGTGGCAGGTTCGATAAGCTCGCCGTCGGAATGGGCGGGGACGGGACGATCGAAGCGGGCCGTGAACTCGGCGCCCCGGAAGAAGTGCAGCCGGGGGTGGTGCACGTGTCGTCCCAGAATGAGCCGGGGCAGAATCCCCACCACCCCCAGGCGGCTGAACTCGCCGGCTACCGCCGCCGAAATAAGGCCATCGGTGGGTATGGCGTCGGGCACGATGGGAATACCCCCCCCATAGGTCGAGGCGTTCATCAGGGCTACCAGCAAGCTGGGGCCCTGATAGACGGTCTGGCCGTTTTGGATGAGCTCGAGGGTCGGTAGCTGCAAATCCTTGAGCACCCCAAAAATCGAGTACAGGTAACGGGGCATGCCCCGCAGAAAGGTAGGGGCCGAGAGGGCCTTGCGGGCCACCGCTGCATCGAAGCCGATGCCTAAGCTGGCCCCATAGGGCTGGTTGTTGACCAGGCCCAGGTCTATGGGGTGAATCCCTCCGTGTAGGGCCGTGCGCAGGGCGGCCCCAAGGTCATGCCGGTGCAGGCCCACCATACGGGCGAAGTCGTTGCCGCTGCCAATCGGGATAACCCCAATCGCCTTGTCCGAGCCGGCGATTCCACGCACCACCTCGTGCACGGTTCCGTCGCCCCCTACCGCAATCACCCGGCTGCCTGCAGGGGCGCTGCGGGCCACCTCGATGCCGTGTCCTGGGGCCTGGGTTACGATGATTTCTATGTCGGAAGACCGGCCGTGCTGGCGAATGGTGGCCTCGAGCTGCCGCAACATCTGGCCCACCCGCCCACGCCCTGCCGCCGGGTTGATGACGAAGGTAGTGAAACCGCTCATTATGTTTCGCAAGATTCTAACAGAAACCGGCGTTGTACAATACGGTTAACCAGGGTGGTTTCGCTTTCGCTTATCCTTCGGGCTTGGAAAACCGCCTTTTGGGCGCCCTAAGGCAAGCCTCGTGTCTGAGCGCCCTTACTGCAAAGGAAAGCACGATGAACCGGCCCGTAGCGCAAACCCACCTTTCCCAGCTTGCCGACCTGCTCTGCTGGATGGATGAAGCTCCGGAGCGCCGCTCGTTGGCGCCGGAGGCCCGCACCCCTGAAGGCTTGTGGTGGGAAGTAATGGCCGGAGAGGACGAAAAGGCCTGGGTCTGGCTCGAGGCGGGTCGGGTGCAGGGGTATGGGGCCCTGGTGCCCTTCTGGGACGGGGTGGCCCTCGAGGGCCCCATTATCCGTGCGGGCGATGGCAAAGCCCTTCTGGAGCACCTGGTCAAAAAAGCCCGCCAGGAGGGGTATCCCACCCTGTACGCTTTTCCCGAGGCCCGCAACCGCTACGCTCGAGACCTGCTGGAGCAGGTGGGCTTTTCTGCCGAGCACACCACCTACTTCTTCGCTATAGGCCGCACCGATCTGTCGTATCCGGTGCCCCCCGGCTACAAGATCGAGCTGGCCGAACCCTGCGACCCCCAGGTCTACCGCGACCTCTACAGCCGGGCCGACGATGGCTGGAGCCTGCGCCTGCACTGGACCGATGAAGAACTGCGCCAGCACTTCCTGGGCGCAGAAGTAGAGCTCTTCATGGCCTATGCCGAACAGGGCCAGGCACCGGTGGGCATGGCCGAGCTCGAGCTCGACGACACCCAGGCCGAGATTGCCTACATTGGGGTGGTGCCGGAGGCCCGGGGGAAGGGTCTGGGCCGGGCGCTTTTAGGCGCTGCCGCCGAGTGGGCGTTTAGCAACCCGCAAATCCAAAGCTTGCAGGTACGCGCCCACGACCACGAGAAAGCCGCCCAGGCCCTCTACAAACGCCTGGGGTTCAAGCAAACCAGTGCGGTCGTCACCTATGCCCTGGAACTCTACTAACCCTCCCCCGCTGTGGTTTTGAGTTTGGCCTCGATGAGGGCCACCCGGCCGGGGCGCTGGAGCTGGGTGTAGAAAGCCAGCAAGAACTCGAGCGAAACCACCGGGATGCTCAGGCCCAGATAATCCACCGTAGTCCTTTTGTGCCGAAAGTCGGGGGCGGGTTTCCAGCGGCCATTCAGGGTTTGGAACTCCATATAACCCATGGCCTCCACCACGAGGCCCTGTATCTTGAACTGAGCCATATACGAGCGCACCAGCCGAACCCCCAGGTGCATTCCGGGGGGATAGACCAGGTACTCGGCCAGCAACCGGGCCATCTGTTCGGCCCCCACGCGGTCGGTTTGGAGGTCGATGTCCTTGGGTACTACCGGCAACCCGTGCAGCGCCAGGGCCAGACTGCCGCTCACCGCCCATTCCACCCGGGCGTCGTTCAGGATGGGGCAGATCACCCGCAACACCTGGACAATCCGTTCGGGTAGCAGGATGGGGGTCATAAAAATGTTTAGCTCAGGGCGTAGGACTCAAAAGCCTGGGGATCGAAGTGGCACTGGGCCAGGTCTTCCCAGTATAGCCACCCGTCTTTGAGCGGGGGGAAGTTGCAAAATCCGCCTTCGGCCTTGAGGTGAAAAGCCAGCTCACAGGGCTCCGTCACCCCTTCCTGGAAGGCCATCAGCGCGGTCTGGTAGGCCCCAAAGCTGGACAAAGCCTGCGAGCCTACCATGGCTTTCTTGCCCTCGGCGCGGTTCAGGGCCAGCATCTGCAGGGTCTGGGTGTAGCCGGTGCGGGCCGGTTTGAGGTTCAGAATGTCGTAGGTATCGAGCTGGGCCTCGCGCCACAGGTCGCGCAGGGTAAAAGCCGAGTCGTCGGCGATGAGGGGCAGAATGGCCGCTTTGTGCAGGCGCTTGCGGGCCAGCACCTCGGCGATGGGCAGGGGCTCTTCTACGTACAGAAGCCCGGCCCCGGCCCACCTGTGCAAGTATTCCTCGGCCTCCTGGGGGGAGAGGGTCTCGTTGGCGTCGGCATACAGGTCTACGTCTGGGAAATGCGCTTTGAGGGCGGCAATGCGGGCCAGGTCACCCTCCAGATCCCGGCCCACCTTCACCTTAAGCACCCGCACCCCGGCCTGGTAGACCGCCCTTGCATCGGCCAACATCTCGGCTTTGTCGGCAATGCCCAGGATGTAGCTGACCTGCACCCGGGGGTGGTTTGGTGCAAAGACCTGCCATAGTTCCTGGTTTTCGCTTTGGGTCCAGGCCTCCCACAAGGCGATGTCCAGGCCGGCTTTGGTGGTGAGGTTGCCCGGAAAGTTGTCCAGTACTTTCTGGATGGCCTCGGTATCCTCGACTTCCAGGCCCATAAGCTGCGGGGAAAGGTAGTCCAGCGCAGCCAGAACCGTGCCCAGGGTTTCGCCGTAGATGGTGGGACGAGGGGGGATCTCGGCGCGGCCCACCGAGCCGTCGGAAAGCTCGACCTCGAGCAGCACGTGCTCCAGGGCGGCAAGCTCCGAGGCCCGGCCCCAGCGCAGCGTACCCCTGAGCGGCAGCCGGAAGGGACGGGGCGTAATGCGCTTGATGCTAGGCATGGACTTGCTCCACAAAGGCCCGAATGGCCGCTGCTTCATCGGCCAGGCTCAGGGTTTCGGTATTCAGAAATAGGGCTCGAGGTGTGCCCTGGAGGGCCCGGCGGGTGCCATCGGGGTTGTAGTTTTTGCGCTCCTCGGCCACAATCTTGAGCTTGGCGGTGAGTTCTTGGAAAGGGACGTTCCAGCCCAGGGCTTCCTGCAGCTCCCCTTCGCTCAAAACCCCCTGGGCCAGCGCATGCAGGGTGGCCCGGTCGCTCTGGTCTATTTGAACCCGGTCGAAGGCGTCCCCCCGGGTCAGCAGGCGCGAGAGTCGGGTCAGGTCGCGGGCCTCGAGCACCACAAAGTAGCTCAGGGGCAGGTGTTCCAGGGCAAAACGAACTTCTTCCTCACCGCGCAAGCCATCGAAGAGCAAGGGCCAGGCAGGCAAGGCACGGCTGTGGGCCAGGATTTCCGCCACCCCGCCGGGGTGCTCCTGGCGAAAGCGCCGCGTCAGGGCGAACCGTTCGCTGCGGTCTAGCGGTTGGCCAGGAGCATAGCCGTACAAGGGAAAAACGTAGCGGTCAACGAGCTCCCGTCGGTCGGGCAAGGCGGGGTAGTTCAGGGCCTGGATAAGGCTGGTTTTGCCCACGCCGGTCAGGCCAACCAGGATCAGGAGGGGCATTTGGGTTAGCTGGCGGGTCTTTTCCGGGGCATCTTCGCCCGGCAGGTACAGCTTGGTGTTGGGGAAGTGCTCGTTCATGCTGCTTTAGTGTAAGCCGAGTCGGGTAGCATGGGGGCTGTGGACGTTCTGAGCCTCTATAAAGAAACCGGCGCCCTGTTGGAGGGGCATTTTTTACTGCGCTCAGGCCGGCACTCGCCTAAGTTTCTGCAGTCCACCACCCTGTTACAACATCCCCTTTACGCAGAGGCCGTGGGGCAAGCGCTGGGGGAGCTGTTCGACGATCTGGATATTCAGTTTGTTATCGGTCCGGCCATGGGGGGTGTCATCCTTGCCTTTGTGACCGCCAAGGCCCTGGGTGTGCGGGCCCTCTTTGCCGAAAAGGACGGCCAGGGGGGCATGCGGGTGCGAGAGGGCCTCACCATTCACCCGGGTGAGCGATTTCTGGCCGTGGAGGACGTGGTTACCACCGGAGGCTCGGTGCAGAAAGCCATCCAGGCCGCCGAGTCTAAAGGGGCTCACTGCGTGGCGGTGGGGGCCATCGTGGACCGAAGCGCAGGCCGGGCCGAGTTTAGCGTGCCCTACCGCTCGCTGGTACAGCTCGACTTTCCGACCTACGCCCCCGAGGCCTGCCCGCTGTGCCAACGGGGTGAGCGCTTACAGGAAGTCTAGCCAGACTTGGTAGGCTAAGGGCATATGTTGCGTATGCCTTTGCACCTGCTCAGCCGGGCCGGAAAGTGGCTGCTTGTGGTTTGGGCGCTATTTGGATGGGCGCTGGCCCAGTCCAACCTGGAGATTGCCCGTCAGGCTGTACAAGACTGGCAGGCTGGCAAATACCAGGTGGACCCCTCACAAGCGCTTGGCAAGCCAACCGAAGAGGCCATCCGGCTGCTCGAGCGCAGCCTGGCTTTTCCGCCGGTTCCCCGCGACCTATCGGTCAACCTCAACGCGCCCCTGGAAGATTCCACGCCCCGCGGAACCATCGTTAAGTTTCCGGCCACGGTAGCCGGGCGCGGTGGGGAGGTGCGGGTGGTCATCCGGGGTGACGAGGTCACCCGGATTGGCTTTGCCCCGGAAGGCGGGCTGCTACCGGGCTGGCTCAAGCACCCGGCAGCCTGGGCGCTATTTGTGGCGTTTACGCTGGGCTGGCTGGTGGCCCTGCGGGGGGACAATGTGCTGGCCCGTTGGTGGCGTGAGGGCTGGGGTCTGTTGCGGCAGTACCGGGGGCTGTATCTGGGCATCAACCTGGGTCTTTACGGCCTGTTTGCCCTGGGGGGGCTGGTGGCTTATGCCAACCCCAGGCTGGTGCAGCTCATGCAGGAGCTGGTCGGAGGTGCCCTCGAGCAGATTGGTCTCGGTAGCGCTTTAGGGGGCGGTGTCCTGGGCCTGGCCCTCGTAATTTTTTACTGGAACTTCACCAACGGACTTGTCCTGACCACCGCCGTACCGGGGCTTTTTTTGGGTATTCCGGCCCTGCTCTTTAACGCCATGCGGTATTTTGTGCTGGGCTTTGCCCTGAGTCCGGTGGCCCTGCCCCTGGCCAACTATCTGCTGCACCTCCCTACCATGGTGGTGGAGCTGCAAGCCTACATTCTGGCCACTTTTGGCGGCATGGTTTTGATGCTCAAGACCCTGCGCGGCGAAGGCTACCGGGCTGGTTTGCGGGCTCTGGGGCTTACGGTCTACCTGGGGGGGTTCTTCCTGCTGGTAGGCGCTTGGTATGAGGCCTTCTCGATCCTGGTGCTAATGCGGCCTTAGGGCGCTTCCTGGGGAGCCTATCGTGTTATGTTTGCCAGGACCGGGGCATCCAGACCGTACATTGTGTAGCTGAGGACGCACTGGTTTACTGAGCTATGTCCCTCACATCTACCATCGCGCAGACTGAGCCGCTCATAGCGGACAAAGGAAGCAGGCGCCCCATTGCTGTGCTGGGTGCGGGGTCCTGGGGAACCGCGCTGGCCTTGCTGGTTGCCTCCAAGGGGCTTCCGGTTCATCTTTGGGCCCGTCGGCCCGAACACGCCGAGGCCATGCGGGCCGAGCGGCAGAACCTCGAGTACCTGCCCGGGGCTCGCTTTCCCGAATCGCTATACCCGACTGCCGATGCCGAAGAAGCCTTGCATCAAGCCCAATTTGCCGTTGTAGCCGTTCCCTCCAAGGCCCTGCGGGAGACCCTGGCCCGCCTGCCCAAAGCCAGCGCCTATCTTTCTGTGATCAAGGGTTTGCACTTCACCGATCACCACCTGCAGCGCATGAGCCAGGTGGTGGAAGAGGTAACGGGCGTAACCCAGGTAGCTGCTCTATCGGGCCCCAACCTGGCCGAAGAGATTGCACGCTTCCTGCCTGCAACCGCTGTGGTGGCTGCCAAAGACCCTGATTTTGCCCAGCAGGTACAGCAGGTTTTCAGTGGCCCCAGTTTCCGGGTCTATACCTCTTCGGATCTGATTGGCGTGGAACTTGGGGGGGCGCTCAAAAACGTTATTGCCCTGGCGGCAGGCATGGTAGACGGGCTAAAGCTCGGAGACAACGCCAAAGCAGCCTTGATTACAAGGGGCCTGCGCGAAATCATCAAGTTCGGGGTGGCCCAGGGGGCCAAGGAGAGCACCTTTATGGGCCTCTCGGGCCTGGGCGACCTGATTGCCACGGCCAGCAGCCCCCTTTCGCGCAACCGCAGTGCTGGAGAGCGGATTGTAAGAGGAGAAACCCTGGCCCACCTGGAAGCCCAAAAGTCTGTGGTGGAGGGCATCTACACCGTGAGGGCCCTGCACGCCTGGGATCAGGCTACCGGGGCCGACCTGCCCATCACCGAGGCGGTCTACCGGGTCATTTACCTGAAAAGCGACCCACTAGAAGAACTCTCCCGCTTGATGGGGCGAGAGGCCAAGCCGGAGTAGGCCAGGTCTTCTGGCCATCCCGCGGCTTGATATTCTTTAATACCAGGCTATCCACAGCAAAGCCCTGAAAGCTTTCTAACCCACCCGGGCCGGGCTCTTTTCGGCCAAAAAGAGCCAGGTCTCGAGCACGCTATCGGGGTTGAGGGAGATGCTCTCGATGCCCTGCTGCACCAGCCAGAGGGCCAGCTCGGGGTGGTCGGAGGGGCCTTGGCCGCAGATGCCGATGTATTTGCCCATCTTTTTGGCCGTGCCGATGGCGCGCTCGAGCAAAAACTTCACCGCATCATCCTGTTCACTAAATAAATCCGCAACCAGGCCCGAGTCACGGTCCAGGGCCAGGGTGAGCTGGGTCAGGTCGTTGGAGCCAATCGAGAAACCATCGAAAAGCTCCAGGAACCGCTCGGCCAGGATGGCATTGGAGGGCACCTCGCACATCATGATGAGCTTTAGGCCGTCATTGCCCCGCTCGAGGCCGTTGTTCTTCAGGATTTCAAGCACCGCTTTGGCTTCGCCTACTGTGCGCACGAAGGGTACCATCACCCACACGTTCTTCAGGCCCTTCTCCTCCCGCACCTCGCGGAGGGCCTGACACTCCAGGGCAAAGGCTTCGGCAAACTCGGGGCTGCGGTAGCGCGAGGCCCCCCGGAAGCCGATCATGGGGTTTTCCTCTTTGGGTTCGTAGCGGCTACCCCCGAGCAGATGGGCATATTCGTTGGACTTGAAGTCGGAAAGCCGCACGATCACCGGATTGGGGGCAAACGCAGCCGCAATCATAGCGATGCCCTCGGCCAGTTTCTCGCGGTAGAAGGCTACCGGGCTTTTGTAGCCGGCGGTGCGCTGTTCAATCTCTTTTTTCAGGTCCTCGGGCAGCCGGTCGAACTCCAGCAGTGCTTTGGGGTGAATGCCAATCACGTTGTTGATGATGAACTCGAGCCTCGCCAGCCCCACCCCGGCGTTGGGCAGGTTGGCAAAGCTGAAGGCCCGCTCGGGGCTGGCCACGTTCATCATGATCTTGGTGGGGATTTCGGGCATGTTGTCAAGCTCAATCCGCTTCACCTCAAAGCGGGGGGTGCCTGCGTACACCCGCCCGGTGTCGCCCTCGGCGCAGGAGACGGTAACCATCTCGCCATCGCGCAGTTCCTGGGTGGCGTTGCCGGCGCCCACCACCGCAGGGATGTTCATTTCCCGGGCGATGATGGCCGCATGGCAGGTGCGCCCACCGCGGTTGGTCACGATGGCCGCTGCTTTTTTCATCACCGGTTCCCAGTCGGGGTCGGTCATGTCGGCGACCAGCACGTCGCCTTCCTGCACCCGGTTCATCTCGCGGGGGTGGTTGATGACCCGTACCGTACCCGCGCCGATACGCTGCCCCACGGCCCGACCGGTTACCAGCACCGGGGCGTGCTCCAGCATCTCGAAGCGCTCGAGAACCCGGCTTGCGCGGCTCTGCACGGTCTCGGGGCGGGCCTGCAAAATGTAAATTTGCCCGTCCAGGCCGTCCCTGGCCCACTCGATGTCCATGGGTCTGCCGTAGTGTTGCTCAATCAGGAGGGCCTGCTTGGCCAGCTCCAGCACATCCGTGTCGGAGAGCGAGAAGCTGCGGCGCTCGAGGGAGGAGGTATCAACAGCCTGCACCCCCCGGCCCTCTCCGGCGTAGACCATCTTTTGCAGCTTGCTGCCCAGGGTGCGCTGCAAAATGGTATTGCGGCCCTCGGCCAACCCTTTCTTGTACACGTAAAACTCATCCGGATTGACCGCCCCCTGAACCACCAGTTCGCCCAGACCGTAGCTCGAGGTAATGAAAATTACATCGCGGAAGCCGGACTCGGTGTCGAGGGTAAAGGCCACGCCGGAGGCCCCCAGGTCGCTGCGCACCATGCGCTGTATGCCCGCCGAGAGGGCCACTTCTTCGTGGGCAAAGCCGTGGTGGACGCGGTAGGCGATGGCCCGGTCGTTGTAGAGCGAGGCAAAGACCTTTTTGACGTGCAGGAGAACACTTTCAATGCCCTTTACGTTCAGGAAGGTTTCTTGCTGCCCCGCAAAGCTGGCCTCGGGCAGGTCTTCGGCGGTAGCGCTGGAGCGTACCGCAACAGAAAGCCCGCCCTGGGAGGCGGACTCGAGGCGAATGTAGGCATCTACAATGGCTACTTCCAGGGCCCCCGGTAGCTCGGCGTTTTCTACCCAGCTGCGAATTTCGGCCCCTACACGGGCCAGTTCATCTACATCATTGGTATTTAGTTTGCTCAGGGCAGTGTTGATGCGCTCGACCAGATGATTGTGGCGCAAGAATTCGCGGAAGGCCTCTGCCGTGGTAGCAAACCCCCCCGGAACCCGCACCCCGGCCTGAGATAGGTTGGCGATCATCTCTCCGATGGAGGCATTTTTGCCGCCTACGGTTTCCAGGTCTTTCATGCCCAGCGTTTCGAACCAACGGATATAAGCCATAAACGCACCTCGTTGCTGTTGATGGTAGTTTGGGCTGTGGGCGAAGGGGAGTAGCTGGTTTTGGTGTAGGTATGTCCCAAATTTCTGTGTAGAAAGTGCTACACACATAAACTACACTGTTATTGGGATGGCCTGCGGGAGCGTGCTATGGAGCGAACGGTTTTTATTGTCTCAGACCATACGGGCTTAACGGCGGAGTCGGTGGCGCGGAGTCTTTTGGCCCAGTTTGAAACCGTGCGGTTTCGTTATGTAACGCGGCCTTTCACAGATACCGAAGAAGAGGTTTATGGCCTGGTATACGAAATCAATTCGATTTTTGAGCGTGAGCAGGTACGCCCTATTGTGTTTTCGACCCTGGCCAATCCAGTGTTAAATGACCAGCTCAAAACAGCCCCAGCCCTGCACTTTGACCTATTTCGTACCTACCTGGGGGAACTGGAACGCGAACTCGGTCAGCCCCCCACAGGCCGGGTAGGTCGGCTGCACAGCGTGAGCGATAATAGCTATTTTACCCGCATTGATGCAGTAGATTTTGCGCTTGCCACCGATGATGGCCTGGGGGATCGGCATTACCAGATGGCCGACGTGATCCTGATCGGGGTCAGCCGGGCTGGCAAGACGCCTACGTGCTTGTTTTTGGGCTTGCAGTATGGGCTGCGGGCCGCTAACTACCCGCTGGCCGAGGACGACTTTGAGCGCGATACCCTGCCCGAGCCGGTCAAGGCGTATAAAGACAAAATTTTTGGCCTGACCATCAACCCTGCCCGACTGCATCAGATTCGCACCCAGCGCAAGCCGAACAGCCAGTATGCCTCTATGGAGCAGTGTGAGTACGAGGTGCGGCGGGCCGAGCTGCTTTTCAAGCGGGTGGGGATTCAGTATTTCGATACCACCAGCGCTTCTATAGAGGAAATCGCCACCAACATAGTTCAAAGTGCTGGTCTAAAGCGTAAAATCGGCTGATACCAATTATCGCCTCCACCTGCGCTGTTTTGCCCGAAGATGGAAAGTGGGGTTGACCTTGTTGCTCAGACCGGCGTGACGGCTGGGGATAGGGCGCTCTGCCCCGTCCTGGGGATGAAGCAAATGGAGCAAGTCGAGGAATGCCGTGGCGTTACCTTACAAACCCGGCAACCCCATCTATAGAGGTTAATTTGTAACCTGAGCAATCAGAATCCCGACTAAACTACTATACATTATTGAAATAAGAACCTATACTCTTATTGCGAGCGATTCGCAGTAAGACGCAGTCAACCACTTACAAGGGGAGAAGCATGGTAAACCAACTGGAAATCCGCAACCTGCACGCCAAAATTGTGGACGGCGAGACCATCCTGAACGGGGTTAATCTAATCCTGCCCAAGGGCCAGGTACACGCCATCATGGGGCCCAACGGAGCGGGCAAAAGCACCCTGGGCAAAATCATTGCCGGCGACCCCAGCTACGAAATCACCAAGGGCGACATCCTGATGGACGGCGAGAGCATCCTCGAGATGGAAGCCGACGAGCGGGCCCGCAACGGGTTGTTCCTGGCTTTCCAGTATCCGGTTGAAGTGCCGGGGGTTTCCAACGCTAACTTCCTGCGCCTGGCTTTGCAGGCCAAAAAGGGCGGCGAAGTGAACATGATGGAGTTTTACGGCAAGCTGCAAAAGGCCTTGCAGACCCTCGAGTGGGACGAGAGCATTCTGACCCGCTACCTCAACGATGGCTTTTCCGGGGGTGAAAAGAAGCGCAACGAGATCATGCACATGATGGTCCTGGAACCCACCTATGCCATCATGGACGAGACCGATTCCGGCCTGGACATCGACGCCTTGAAGGTGGTAGCCAAGGGCGTGAACGCCATGCGCGGCCCCAACTTTGGCGCGCTGCTGATTACCCACTACCAGCGTCTACTCAACTACATCATCCCCGATGCAGTGCACGTGATGATTGATGGTCGCATCGTGACCTCGGGCGGCCCCGAACTGGCGCTGAAGCTCGAGGAGCAGGGCTACGACTGGGTGAAGGAATTGGCAGTAACAGGCTAAAAGCCAGTGGCCACTAGCTATAGGCCATCGGTTCGACATGAAGGGAGCGCAAATGTCAGATAACCTTGTCGTTGAAGACATTGGTAATGAATACAAGTACGGCTTTGTGGACGAAGTAAAGCCCGTCTGGAAAGCCGAAAAAGGCCTCTCGCGGCGCGTGGTGGAAGCCATCAGCTACCACAAGGACGAGCCCGCCTGGATGCTCGAGTTCCGTTTGAAGGCCCTGGAAATCTACCAGTCCAAGCCGGTGCCGACCTGGGGGGCCGATCTCTCCGGGCTCAACATGGACGAGATCTACTTCTATGCCAAGCCCACCGAAAAGCGCGACGCCCGTAGCTGGGAAGAAGTACCTGAGGAGATTCGCCGCACCTACGAAAAACTGGGCATCCCCGAGGCCGAGCGCAAGGTGCTGGCCGGGGTGGGTGCGCAGTACGACTCGGAGATGGTTTACCATCAGGTAAAGAAAGAACTGCAGCGCCTGGGGGTCATCTTCGTCTCCATCGAGGAAGGGCTCAAGCACCACGAAGACCTCTTCCGTGAGTACTTTGCTACCGTCATTCCCCCCGAGGACAACAAGTACGCTGCCCTCAACTCAGCGGTCTGGTCGGGCGGGAGCTTTGTGTATGTGCCCAAGGGGGTCAAGGTAGACCTGCCCTTGCAAGCCTACTTCCGGGTCAATACCGCCGAGCTGGGCCAGTTCGAGCGCACCATCATTGTGGTGGACGAGGGCGCCGATATGCACTACATCGAGGGCTGCACCGCCCCTACCTACACCACCGACTCTTTCCACTCTGGCGTTATCGAGATTGTGGTGAACCAGGGCGCCAAGAGCCGCTACACCACCATCCAGAACTGGTCGCACAACATGTACAACCTGGTCACCCAAAGGGCCCTGGTTAAGAAGGACGCCTACCACATGTGGCTGGATGGCAACCTGGGCTCCAAGGTGACCATGAAGTACCCCAGCAGCTATCTGGTAGAGGAGGGGGCCCGCTCGGACATCCTCTCGATTGCCTTTGCCAACACCGGCCAGCACCAGGACGCCGGGGGCAAGCTGATTTTTGCGGCTTCCAACACGGGTGGCAGCATCGTGTCCAAGAGCATTTCCAAGGGTTCGGGCCGCAGCAGCTACCGCGGGCTGATTAAGGTGTACGAAGGGGCTAAGCACGTGAAGGTGAACGTGGAGTGCGACGCGCTCCTGATCAACGAGGAGTCCCGCACCGACACCTACCCCTACATGGAGATTGAGGACGACACCGCTACCGTGGGCCACGAGGCGACCGTGAGCCGCCTCAACGACGAGCAGATCTTCTACCTGCAAAGCCGGGGGCTGCCCGAGGACGAAGCCGCGGCCCTGATTGTGCGGGGCTTCATCGAGCCGGTGGCCAAGGAGTTGCCCCTCGAGTACGCCGTCGAGCTGAACCGCTTGATTGAGCTCGAGATGGAAGGGTCGGTGGGCTAATGGAACTGACCTCAACCCTCTCGCGCGACCTGGTTTTGCAGGTCTCTAGCAAGCTGAACGAGCCCGAGTGGCTTCGTGCCAGGCGCCTGGAAGCCTGGGAGACCTTTGCCGGGCTGCCCTACCCCACCACTCGCACCGAGGAGTGGAAGTACACCGACATCACCGAGGTGCCCTTCGAGGAGCTGGCGCTCGAGCTCCCCACTGGCCGGGCCTCGGCCATTCCCCAGGCGGTACAGGAGCGTCTGGCCCAGGCCCAGCTCTCGGGATACGCGGTCTTTGTAGGGGCCGACCTGGTGCACGTCGAGTTGCCCGAGGCATACCGCCAGCAGGGCGTCATCTTCACCAGCCTGCACGAGGCCGTAGCCCAGCACCCCAGGCTGGTGGAGGAGAACCTCTTCAAGGCGGTCAACTGGAGCGACCTGGTGGGCACGCAAAAAAACCGTCCCGAGAACTCCAAGATTCCCGCCCTGAACGCGGCTCTATTCACCCACGGAGTATTCCTTTACATTCCCAAGAACGTGGAGTTTGATAAGCCCATCGGGGTCTTTAAGTACCTGGAGGGCGGCAAGCTTTCGGGCTCACGCACCCTGATTGTAGGCGACGTAAACAGTCAGGCGGTCTACATCGAGGAGTACATCTCGCCCGCCAAGGTAGCCCCTTCCGTCAATACCTCCTCCACCGAAATCATCGTGGGCAACGGAGCCAAGGTGCGCCACGCGCACATCCAACTGCTGGGCCAGGGTTTCTACCACTTCCACCGCCAGCGGGCGCACCTACAGCGCGATGCCGCCCTCAATGACCTGGTGGTGAACATGGGGGCGACCATCAGCCGGGCCGAGGTGCAGTCGGAGATGCTGGGACCGGGTTCGTCCTCCGAGATGCTTGGGCTGTACTTTACCACCGGCCACGAACACGTAGACCACTACACCCTGCAACACCACGTAGCCGACCATGCCTACTCCGATGTGCTCTACAAAGGAGCAGCCAAGGATCAGAGCCGTACGGTGTACGCGGGCCTGATCAAGGTAGAGCAAGGGGCCCAGAAAACCGATGCCTACCAGACCAACCGCAACCTGCTCTTGTCGGAGGACGCCCGCAGCGATAGCGTACCGCAGCTCGAGATTGGGGCCAACGACGTGAAGTGCTCGCACGGTTCCTCTACCGCGCCGGTAGCCCCGGAAGAACTCTTCTATCTCATGAGCCGCGGTCTACCCCGCCACATGGCCCAGCAAATTCTGGTGAAGGGCCACATGACCGACGTGCTCACCCGTATCCCCCTCGAGCCGCTGCGGCAGTACATCGAGAGCATCATCGAGGAAAAGGTAAGGGTATAGTTCAGAGCTGAAGGCCGAAAGCTAAAAGCCCAGTACTTTTGGCCTTCGGCCTCTGGCCTCTAATACCGGATTCAAAAGGACAGTTTACAAAAACAAAAACCCCATAGGTTGTCTTTTTGAATCCTGGAGCACACCTCTCCCGAACGGTCGGCGAAGAAAGCGTCTCTCTTTCCAAGGGGCGGTATCGCCCTCCGCTACGCGGATAACTTCGGCCCTGTTGATTCGTTACCGAACGGTGACGAATCAACCGAATCTGGTATAACCTTTGGCTTCTTTATGTGGATTCCTGTTGCTACCCTGGAGCAGTTCGAAAATGGCCGTCTGGTGGTGAAGGTACAGGGTGAGAAAACCCCGGTGCTCCTGCTCTACACCGGCGAGGAAGTTTTTGCCATCTCGGACATCTGTACCCACGACAAAAACCCACTCTCCGATGGCCCGATAGAGGGCGATACCATCCAGTGCACCCGCCACGGGGCCCGCTTTAACCTGCGCACCGGCAAGGCCACCCTGCCTGCGCCACGCCCGGTCAAGGCGTACAAGGCCAAGCTCGAGGAGGGGCAGGTTTGGCTGGAGGTATAAGCTAACGCCTGGAAGGGCGGCCCCTCGAGGGGCCGCTTCTTAATTTCCCCCAGGTCGGCGTTATCGGTTTTTGGCTCATATAAGCGCGGTAAAGCGAGAAACTGCGTCTTTGTTGATTCCTGTACAACTGCCAAAAGCTAAAAGGGCCAGAGTAGCCCAGAGCCTACGTAGGTTCCGGTAGGGTTGATTCAACATACCGGATTCAAAAAGACAGTTTACAAAACCAAAAACCCCATAGGTTGTCTTTTTGAATCCTCGAGCACTCCCTTCGGCCCGGTTGATTCGTTACCGAACGGTATCGAATCAACCGCATCTGGTATTACACCCGCCTTCTTGAGTTCAAAGCATGGTATTCGAAATTGAATGGTCAACCCGACCCTTTGCAAAGGCAAGGCCGATAGGCGGGCCATCCAGTACATTCCACCAGCTTGTAGGTTTAGTTAACTCCTTGCGGGTTGTTTTGTCGGCCTGCTCGCGGCCATGGCTCAGCCAGCGACTTCAACGGAACCCACATGACCTCAGGGCTTCGCAACTTGGGCTATGGTCAAGGGTTTTCATCAAAATGACGTTATCTACTAAAACCCCAACCAGAACGACATAATACACTCACCATTGTCCCTTTTTAGAGTCTCGAAAGCCAAGTAACGGTTATTTTCGGTCTTGTGCGTCGACCGCTTCGCACATGCTAACCCTCAGTAGGGCTGTGGCCCTTGGGGGTGAACTCGAGTGAAGGATACATTTTGCCAATCGATCTGGTGCATACGCACCGGGTTGTTACTTGCTGCGGTCTTGCTATTTTCGGCCTGTGGTGGGCTGAATGGGGGACCACCGGCGGGTGCGACCGACCCTGGCTACATCATTACCGTCAAGATTTCGGCCAGCGATACCCAGGAAGCCACCCAACAAAAATACGGCGGCACGATCCTTTCGTGGTACTCCGACCAGGGCATCGCCCACCTGAAGCTGAGTACTGCAGAGCATGCCGCACTGATGTCCAGGGGGGTTTCGGTGCAGTCCACGGCCAACGGCGCCCTTAGTTCACCCGAGGTTGGAGCCAACGGCTTCAACAGTTGGGCCGGGGGCTTCAATAGCTGGGCGGGTGGGTTCAATAGCTGGGCTGGCGGTTGGAATAGCTGGGCCGGTGGAAGCAACATTCCAGACAGCCCAGGCGAAAACAACAAAGTGTTCATGCAGGTGCGGCTGCCCCAAGCCCATGCCATTGCCCGAAAGTTTGGCGAGGGGGTCAAGGTAGCGGTGGTGGATACCGGTATTGATACCGCCCACCAGGGCTTTGTGGGTCGCCTGGCGCCCAGTAGCGAGTGGCGCGATTTTATTGAAAACGACAACAACCCCATGGAGCCCAGCGGGGGCAGTGCCTATGGCCACGGCACCGCCGCGGCAGGATTGGTCTTGCAAGTAGCGCCCAAGGCCACCATCTTGCCCATTCGCGTACTGAACAGTAATGGGCAAGGCAACCTGGATCATGTGATTCTGGCTATTAACCACGCAGTCAATACTGGCGCAAAGATTATAAATCTCTCGCTTGGCGCCTTCGAATGGTACCAGCCGCTGGTGGATGCCATCAACTTTGCAGGCTCCAGGGGGGTCTGGGTGGTGGCCTCGGTTGGTAATCAGGGGAAAAAAGACGAAATTACCTATCCGGGTCGCTGGGGCTGGTGGTTGAGCAATGTTATTGGGGTGGGCAGCGTGGATAGCGATGACAAGCTCTCTAAATTCTCTTCCTTTGGCGCAGATGTGTTCACCTGGGCGCCGGGCAACGATGTAACGAGCTATTATCCAAGTAACCGCACCGCCAAAGTTCGGGGTACTTCCTTTGCCGCCCCCCTCGTGGCTGGAGCGCTGGCCCTGGCCTATAGCGAGACCACCTATGACTGGGCCCGCAGCGACCTGAAGAGCTATTTCCAGGACAGCCTGGAAAACCAAAGCCTCTGGTACAACCTGTACCAGGCCAACTCGAGCTGGTGCAGCGTATCGGATGGCCTGGGCGGGCTTTGGTGCCACGGCGCGGGCCGCCTGGATATCGAGCGCTTCCTGCGCAGCTTGCCGGGCTTTTCCCCTGCTTCCAATACCGGCACGCTGGACTTCGTGCGCAACGGTAGCTTCGAGTCGGGGAGTTTTGCCAGCTGGACGACCAGCGGCGCTGTCTCGATAAGCTGGGTGGACTGGTGGGGCGAGTTCTTTGCAGGGGCCAATGGCGCGCGCATCAATGGTACGGGCAGCTTAGAGCAAACCATCACCGGCCTGGCTCCCAACACCACCTACACCCTTACAGCCTGGCTCAAGGTGGATGGCTCGGGTGAATCCTTATTGCTGGGAGCAAGAAATTTTGGCGGGTCAGAGGTGGGTGTATCGGCAACGGGAAGCACGGACTGGGTTCAGCGTTCGCTAGATTTCAAGACCGGGGCCAATAACACCAGCGCCGTAGTTTTCATACGCAAGACGGCAGGCTGGCAAGCCGCCTTTGCTGACCTGATCACCGTCACCCGCAAGTGAGGAAGAGCCATGATTTTACTCAACCCGATGCCCTATAAAGAAGCCATCCTGATCATGGACTCCCGGAATACACCCACCAGCGCTGTGCGTCACCAGCCTTTCCATTCTGCCTGGAGCAGACTCTACAAGGCCGGGGATATGTACCTGGATTTATCGCTTAGGCCCGAGGGCAGGGATGCTGTGCTGGTGGGGCAGGTAATTGCCGAGGCACACAAGCCGGTAGCGCTGAGCGTTGTGCTGCACGGGCCAGGTGGGAGCAACCGTAGCCCCGTCAGCGAATATGGCACCTTTCGCTTGAGTGTTCAGGAGAAGGGTGATCATGTGTTGGAGTTTGATTTGGGTGAAGAGACCTTTTTGGTGCGCGCTCTGGAAGTGCTATAGGTTGCCTTGATGCCAACATTGCACGGATTAAACCCGTGCAATGTTGTTTATGTGTGGAGCCGGGCCTGGCCTGCCCCGACCGCCAAAACGAACTTCTGGAAGGGTGTTTGCCATCAGACCCAGCATTCTTTTGAGATTTCCACAAAAAACTTCTATCTAAAGATTTGCATGGGCACAGATCCGCTGGCTTTTCGGTGGCCTGTTCACTGCACAAAAAAAGTAACGAATTGGGGGGTTGGATTAAGCAATTTTTTCCCACGTAACGGTTATTTGCACCCCCAGAGCTCGAGGGTTTCCCTATTGTGAAGTCTAGATACTAGGTGCAGTCATACAAAGGAGAATACTGTGATTACCGATAAAACACCCACCCGCCGCGAAGCCATCCTGGTCATGGATTCGCGCAACGCCCTGAGCGCTGTGCGCAATCACAGCCTGAGCGGATCGTGGAGCAGGCTGTACAAGGTGGACAACCACTACCTTGATCTGAGCCTCAAGGTCGAGGGAACCGAACCGCTCTTGATTGGCAAGCTCGTAACACCTACCCAGAGTAATGGTCTGGCCCGCTTGATGGCCTGCGATGGGGGCTTGTTGCAGGAAGTGGAGCTCTGCGCATCGGGCATGTTTCGTTTGCCGGTGCCTACCACGGGGGTTTACCACCTCGAGATGAACCTGGGTGAGCAGCAGTTTGTGGTGCGCTCGGTAGATGTGTACTAATGTGGGATTTTGGCGGGAATTAGTCAGAAGTGTATTCAGAGAGTGTTGATATGTCTCAAGATCGCCCTCCCCGTCGCCTGCGCTTGGCTCGATTACCCTCGGAGTCCAAACCTGGCCGGCCCGTACCGCAAGCAGTCTCTACCCAACTGATTGAGCGATTGCTTTCGGCTGGCGCTAACCAGGCATTCGAGTGGGGATTAGAGGAACTGCTGCGCGAGCTGCCAGGGGTTGAACAGGCTTTTTTGTGGGTACGGGATGGTCAAAACCGCTTTAGCTTGCAGGCTTTTCGGGGAGTGGCCCAGGCTGCCCTCGAGGGAATCGAAGCGGTAGTGGAGTCCTCGCTCAAGACGGCCTATCTGGGTTCGCCAGAAGGTTGGTTGGGCGGAAAGGCGCATTTAGACCACGAGGAGCATTTCTTGTACCGGGTTTTCAGTGCCCTGCCCTTCCGACTGCAAGCCCCCGCCCATGAGCCTGCGGTCAACCTGACCCTGCCGCTGGTGGCCAGTCGGCAGGTGTGGGCGGTACTGCACCTGTATGCTCCGGCCCGGTCCCTGGGCCAGGCTGAAGTTGACTGGGTCAGCCAGTACATGGCAGGCGTGGCGCCCATCCTGCGCGAGGTGTATTTGCGCGAAGCGGCGGAGCGCCAGTCGCTGTGGCTATCGGCGATTAACGCTTTGTTTCGGGTCTCGCACGAGCAGCCGCTCGAGCTGGGCTTGCAGGATGCCCTCGAGGAAGCCACCCGCCTTTCTGGGGCGGAAGGGGCCCGCCTGATTACCTTCGAAGGGCACGCCATTCGCACCATTGCTCAGGCAGGCTGGGGTTCGGGGCTGCCCGTAGAAGCAGCCATTACCCGCCAGCTGGGCGAACGCCTGCGTGGCGGTCAACAGGTGGGCATTCCCCGCTACGACCTGTATCCTGCCCACCGCCCCGAACTGGTAGAAGCGGGGCTGCGCAGCCTGTTTATCCTGCCCATCCTGCGGCATAGCCGCGAAGCCGGTGCCTTGCTGCTCTTCAGCACCCAGCAACACTGGTTGCCCGATGCCCAGACCCAGGAACTCCTCAGCGATATGGCGGCAGCCATTGGGGTGGTGCGGGTTGAGTGGACTTTGCGGCGAGAGTTGGCCTGGGCTGCCTACACCGACCCCCTGACCGGGCTGGGCAACCGCCGGGCCTTTGAGCGCGACCTGGAAAAGCTCACCCACCGGGCCAATGGCCGTGTGGTGGTACTGGTGCTGCTCGACCTGGACGGCTTCAAAGCCATTAACGATACCTACGGTCACATACATGCCGATCATGTGCTGGTGCGGCTGGGTGGGGTGCTGCGCTCGAGGGCCAGGGCCGGTGACCGGGCCTACCGCCTGGGGGGCGATGAATTTGCTCTGATCATCGAGGGTTCCAGCACCCTCAATCCGCTCCGCACAGCAGAGCGCTACCGCGCGCTGTTGGAGGAAATTCGCGTTTCCGATAGTACTTTTCTGAAGGTCAGTCTGGGCTATGCGGTCTATCCTACCGATGTATCGGATATTCAGAACCTGTGGCGCATTGCCGACGACCAGATGTACAAGGACAAGGCCTTGCGCAAGGGCCGCACCCCACTGTTTACCCAGGGACAGGAGCAATTTATTCAAATCAACACGCCTCTGTTCCGCCTTGCAAACCGGCTGGCCCAGGCGCTGAAAATGGGGCCAGAAGAACAACAGGTCTTGCAAGCCAGCTGCTATTTGCTGCAAATGGCCCTGGGCGAAATAGAAAGCTCCCCGGATGTGCAGATGCCCGATGGGTTGTTGCGCGAAGCCGCACGGGTGCTGATGTTTGTTCAGAGCCACTGGGACGGAAGGGATCAATCGCTGGGCTGGTCGGGTGAATCAATTCCCAGGGCTGCCCGCGTACTGCAAGTGGCCAGGCAATTTACAGCCGCGGTACAACCTGTGGAAGGTCGGGCTGCTCGCAGCGTCGAAGAAGCCCTGGAAGATATTGCCAAAGAGGCCCGGCAGCGTTTCGACCCCGTGGTGGTAGAGGCCTTGCTTTCTATCAGGAGCTTCCTGAGCGAAGATTCGGCCGCTTGAGCCTGTATGTAAACCGCCAAAATTGTGTTTATTTAGCAATTCCCCTTAAGATTGGGACGTTGCGGCTATGAATACCACTGACCTGGCCCGGTATCTGATGGACGAGCCTGATCCAGCCAAAAGGCAGGCCCGTTTACAGCAGACCATGCCAGCGATTGAATTAATCGAGATTCTCAAGGCGGAAGTAGACCGTCAAAAAGACGTGGATACCGCCAGGGCTTTGCTGGCAGGGGAACGGGCTGTAGAGGCCGCAGCCCATGTCCAGGACGCCAGGGCCCGCCCGCTGGCCCTGTGGGCCTATGCTGTAGGCCTGACGGTACGCGGCAATTTTGCCGAGTCTATCCCCGTCTATGAAGAAGCCCGCAAGGGGCTGCAAAGCCTGGGATACGAGGAAGATGCGACCCGCGCTGGAATGCGGCAGATCCAGGCCCTGGCGGTTATGGGCGACATGAGCGGAGCCCTGGCCCTGGCGGAAGAAACCCGTGAGGCCTTTATGGGGTTGGGGCTGTTTCGCGATGCAGCATTGGTGAGCATCAACATTGGCATTATTCACTACCGGGCAGGCCGGATGCTCGAGGCCGAGAGCGCCATCAAGAATGCGCTGGAACAACTCTCGAGGGTGGGGGATGTGGTAGGCCAGGGTAAGGCCCACGGCAACCTGGCCCTGATTTACGAGGCCCAGGATCGCTACCGCGAGGCGGTGGCCCATTACCAGACTGCCCTGGACATTTTTCGCACCCACAACCTGACCGAAGACTTTATCGGCAACAGCGTGAATCTGGCCCTGCTTTACCGAAAGGAAGGCCGGCTGAACCAGGCCCTGGACCTTTTGAGCCGGGTGCGGGCCATGTATGGCAGGCTCAATGGTAACCCCAATGCGGCTTTTGCCCAGCTCGAGGAGGCCCGCATTCACCTCGATCTAAACCTGCTATCGGAAGCCCGCAAGCTCTCCCAGGAGCTGGTGGAGGTTTTTGCGGCGCGGGGTATGCAGATGGAGCAGGCCGAGGCCCTGACCACCCTGGGGGGCGCCCAGGCCAAGCAGGGCAGACTCGAGGAAGCCCGCCAGACCCTGGAACGGGCGCGGGAGGGCTGGTTGTCCCTGCAAAACGCCATCCAGGCGGCACTGGTGGATGTTTCGGTGGCCTCGTTGTTTCTGGAATCGGGCCGCCAGGGCCAGATGGCCGCCCTCGAGCAGGCCGTGCTGATATCGGGTCGGGCCATTGAGGCCCTGAGCGAGGTGCCTTCGGCCAAAGCCCTGGGTCTGAGCGTGATGGCCGAAGCCCTGCTGGAGCTGGGCAACCGCCCGGAGGCCAAGCGCTACCTGGAAGAGGCCGCCTCACTGGCCGTGGGGCTGGGCATTCCCGATCTCACCATCCGCATCGAACGCCTGCGCGGTCAGATGGCCCTGCTGGAGAACCGCACCCAGGCCGCCGAACTGCACTTCAAACGCGCCATCGAGCGCCTCGAGGGCGTGCGGGCCAGCCTCAGCGTGGACGAGTTCAAGTCGGCTTACCTGGGCGATAAGCTGGAGGTCTACGGCGACCTGGTGGACTTGCTTCTGGATACAAAGCATCCCCGTGAAGCCTTCGAATATGCCGAACGCGCCAAGTCACGGGCCCTGGTAGACCTGCTGGCCCGTGGGGGCGAAAGCCCGCGCAGCTCAGCCGACCCCGAGGTCGAACGCTTGCAGCAGGAACTCGCCCAGGCGCGCCAGGAGCTCAACCAGCACTTCCTGGCAGTAGAAGCCGAAGCGACAGCGGGAATCCGTGGCAGCAACTGGGAAAAAATGCTGGCTCTGGAGGAGCAGGTCACGCAGCTCATCCGCGAGCTTGAGCGCCTCCAGCCCGAAATCGTCTTGATCGAACAAGTGCAAGAGCTTCGCCTGCACGAGCTGCAGCAAACCCTCGAGCCCGGCACCATCCTGCTCGAGTACTTCCACACCCGCGAGGGTCTGATGGCCTTTGTGGTGGACGGGGATCGCGTCGAGGCGGTACGGGGGCTGGGCACCCTCGAGCAGGTCCAGCAGCACGTCGAACAGCTCGAGTTCTTTCTCAGCCGGGTTGCTCAAGGCGGCATGATGCTGAAGATATATGGTGAGGAAGCCCTCAAGCGCTCGGTAGACGACCAACTCCATGCCCTTTACCAGCTACTCATCGAACCCCTCCCGCTCCAACTCTCCGGCCAGCCCCTCATTATCGTTCCGCACGGGATACTCCACGCGGTGCCCTTTGCAGCTTTATATGATGGCGAACAATACCTGCTCGACCGTGCAGAGCTTTCCCTCTCGCCTAGTGCGGCGGTGTACGCCTTGTGCCGTAAACGTATTCGGCACGACCCTGGCTCGCTGGTGGCTTTTGGTGTGCCTATCGAAAACATTCCCCAGGCTACCCTCGAAGTGGAACAGATCAGCCAGATTGCCCAGACCCCCCACAAGTTTGTGGGTGAGGCGGCCACGCTACAAAACTTCTTTGCGGCCGCACCCCAGGCCGAAGTCTTGCACATTGCCACGCACGGGGCTTTCCGCCCCGACAACCCTATGTTTTCCGGGCTGCGCATGGCCGACGGCTGGCTGGCGGCCCGAGATCTCTACAACCTGCGCCTGGGGGCCGAGCTAGTGGTGCTCTCGGCCTGCGAGACAGGTCTGGCCAAGCAAACCAGCGGCGACGAACTGATGGGCCTGGCGCGGGGGTTCCTTTATGCCGGTGCGCCTTGCTTGATTGCCAGTTTGTGGCCGGTACGCGACGATGCTACCGCCAGGTTCATGACCACCTTTTATACCAACCTGCGGGCGGGCATGTCGGTGGCTACGGCCCTGCGCGAGGCCCAACTGGTGTTGCGCCAGGAGTATCCCAACCCCTACTTCTGGTCGGCATTTACGGCTACGGGCGATTCACACCGCACTGTGAACATATAGAGCGCTCTTCACATATCTTGAGCCATCCCACTTCAAAAAAGCTTTGTCCTGGACAGAATAGTGGCTGCCTGGAAACTCGAAACCCAAGCACCCGTGGGCCGGGCCCGGCCCACGCTTGGGTGCGTAATACCAGATTCGGTTGATTCGTTACCGAACGGTAACGAATCAACAGGGCCGAAGTTATCCGCGTAGCGGAGGGCGATACCGCCCCTTGGAAGTTATCCGCGTAGCGGAGGGCGATACCGCCCCTTGGAAGTTATCCGCGTAGCGGAGGGCGATACCGCCCCTTGGAAAGGAGACGCTTTTTTCACCGACCGTTCGGGAGGGGTGTGCTCTAGGATTCAAAAAGACAACCTGTGGGGTTTTTGGTTTTGTAAACTGCCTTTTTGAATCCGGTATCAAGGGTTGTTCCCGCTGGCGCCGGTCAGCGCTTTAAGCACTTCCTCAGGCGTGTCTACCAGGCTGATGAGGTCCAGATCCTTGGCATCCACAACCCCGGCGGGAATCATGGTGCCTTTCATCCAGTCCAGCAATCCCCTCCAGTAGGTCTTATCCAGTGCAAAAATGGGGAACGGATGCACCTTTCCGGTTTGTACCAGCACCAGCACCTCCGCCAGCTCATCCAGGCTGCCGAAGCCACCCGGCATCACCACAAAAGCCTGGGCGTAGCGCACCAGCATCAGTTTGCGGGCAAAAAAATAGCGAAAACTCAAGCTATGGGTCTGGAAGGGATTGGCCCTTTGTTCATGAGGTAGCTGAATATTCAGCCCCACCGAGATGCCCCCTGCGTTGTAGGCCCCCCGGTTGACGGCTTCCATCAGCCCTGGCCCGCCGCCCGTCACCACGCCAAAACCTGCCTCGGCCAGCCGTTGTCCCAAGAGCTGCGCTTGGGGGTAGTAGGGGCTTTCCGAATCGAGGCGGGCCGAACCAAACACCGTTACGAGCGGTACCCCCAACTCCCCCAACACTTCAAAACCTTCCACAATTTCTGCCATGATGCGCCATAGGCGCCAGGAATCTTGATGCTGCAACAGGTCAATTTCGGGTTGGGTCATGCTTCTAATCTATCGCGATACCTGCCCCTGGGTTGGCGACCAGCCGCCGCTTTTCGATTCGTATGTCCTGGGAGGCATTCCCGAAGGCTGGGAGTTCAACCCGACAGACAAGGTACTGGGTATCCAATGGGTGGCTGTACCTGTACCCTTTACCAGCCCGGGGGAGGCTCGAGTAGTAGCTTCCCCGACTCGAGGAGGACAGGGGTTGCCTGCTACCTGGCGGCAAACCACACCAATCTTGACAAGCGCGGTATACCACCCGTACACTTCTGCCAGTGATGATCTTAAGTGCAAAAAAACCCAGTGCCGGGGGGCTAGTCTGAGCTAGTCCGCGCAGCTGCGTATCCCGGCCCGCACCCGCTTGCGGGCGATTTTTTTTATGAAGGATGTTATGCCAGAGCCTACCCACTCCCGTATTGAAATTGTGGATACCACCTTCCGCGATGGTCAGCAGTCGCCACTTTTGTTCGACACCGAGAAGTACCGCTTTACCCTCGAGGAGAAAAAGCAATTGCTGGCGGGTCTGATTGAGCTGGGCGTAACGCACTTCGAGTTCTTCTCGCCGGTGGTGGGGGAGGCCGAGGCGGAGGACGTGCGCGAGCTGATTGCTTTCGCCCGAACGCTCAGCGAAAAGCCGCTATACTTCCTGGGTCACTGCCGCACCAATCCGCTGGACATCGAAAAAGCGCTGGAGGCCGGTTGCAACGGTCTGAACCTGTACCTGGGGGTTTCGCCCCTGGCCCAACAGCACAACGCGCAGAAAAGCCTGGAAGAATCGGTGACGCTGGCCCGAGAGGTGATCCGAGCTACCCGCCAGGCCCACCCCGACCTGTATATCCGCTTTAGCGCCGAGGATGCCTTTCGTACCCCGCTCGAGGACGTTTTTTGCCTTTACGATGCGGTGTACCCCTACGTAAACACCCTGGGTATGCCCGATACTGTCGGCATCGCCGAGCCCGAGGATGTGGTGGCCGTAGTCACCCGGTTGCAAGAGCGATATCCTGCGGTGAGCCTCGAATGCCACTTTCACAATGACCGGGGCCTGGCCCTGGCGAATGTAAATGCCGCCGTGCGGGCGGGGGTACGCTACGTGGACGCTTCTATCTGGGGTCTGGCCGAGCGTTCCGGGATTCCCTCGGTTACGGGCGTGCTGTTCAACCTGTCCAAGCGCTACCCCGAAATCGCCTCGCAGTACAACCTCAGCCAGTGCTACCCCTTGAACGTTTTGATGGCCTCTATCCTGGGTACACTGGTCCCCTATACCGAGCCGGTCTCGCTCACCAACCGCACCCATACGGCAGGGGTGCATCAGAAAGCAGTACTGAACGAGAAAAAAGTTTACGAGGCCCACAGCCTGCACGACTTTGGGGTGGACAAAAATCAGCTTCTCTTGGGCCCGCTTTCAGGCTGGCATCTGATCTACTACTATTTGAAGGAAGTGGAGAACTTTGTAATCAGCAAGGAGCAGGCCAGGCTGATTGCCCAGGAGTTCAAGGCTCGCACCGCCGAGATTGGACGCAGCAAGAAGCCTGAGGAACTTTTGCTCGAGATTGCCGAGGCCCAAGGCCTTTCTCGCCATACCCTGCCCGAGGAAGTGCCCACCGCACGGCTGGAGAACCTGGACTAAGGTATGTCAGAGCTTTTGATATTCATCCACCGAGATGCCGATGTCCTTGAGAATTTTGCGAAAGGTTCCTATGGGCAACTCACCGCTACGAAATGGGACGGTGGTTCAGCAAACACAACCACGGTGTACTGCCGTATGGTTTCATTCGTATAGAGGCTCCTGATAGGAGGTCGGCGTGTACCTGACTTTAGCTGAAAAAATCCTTTCCAAACGAGCGGGCCGCGCGGTGCGGGCGGGCGAACTGGTGGTGGTGGAAGTAGACCAGGTGATGGTAGTGGACTCCATCGCCGGGAGCTTTTTCAAGCGGCTGGAGCAGCTTGGGGCCACCCCGCGCTTCCCCGAGAAGGTCTCGATTGTGATAGACCACGTGGCCCCGGCGGCCAATGTGGAGGTGGCCAAGGCCCAAAAAGAAATCCGCGAGTGGGGCAACCGCCACGGCTGCCGGGTGTTTGATGTGGGGCGGGGCATCTGCCACCAGGTTCTGGTGGAGGAGCGGCTGGCCCTACCGGGGGGCATTGTCCTGGGCTCGGACTCGCACTCCACCACCTACGGCGGGATTGCCTGCTTTGGCAGCGGGATGGGGGCAACCGACATCGCACTGGCGGCAGCCTCCGGGCGCACCTGGCTGCGGGTGCCCGAGACGGTCAAGGTAACCTTCAGGGGCTCGCTGGCCCCCGGTACCACGGCCAAGGACGCGGCCCTCGAGATGATCCGCGTCCTCACCGCCGACGGGGCGACCTATATGAGCATCGAGATGCACCTTCTGGACGGGGCCGAATCCCTAACCCGCAGCCAGCGCCTCACGCTGGCCAACCTGACCGTGGAGGCCGGGGCCAAGTGCGGGCTGGTGGTGCCCAGCGGCGAGATTCTTGAACTCTACGCGGTGCCCGACTGGCTCTACCCCGACAAGGGGGCGGTCTACGCTAAGGAAGTCGAAATTGACCTTGCGAGCCTCACCCCCCGCGTCTCGGTGCCCTTTTACGTGGACAACGTGGAAGAAGTGGCCAAGGTCAAGGGCAAGAAGGTAGACCAAGTTTTTGTGGGCACCTGTACCAACGGGCGGCTCGACGACCTGCACCAGGTGGCCGAAATTCTGAAGGGCCGCCAGGTGGCGCCGGGGGTTCGCATGCTCATTATTCCGGCTTCCTCGCAGGTGCTCGAGGAGGCCACCGCCGACGGCACCCTGCTCACCCTGTTGCAAGCGGGCGCGACCTTGGGCACCCCTGGCTGCGGGCCCTGTATGGGCCGCCACCAGGGCGTGCTGGCCCCGGGTGAAGTGTGTGTGAGCACTTCCAACCGCAACTTCAGAGGGCGGATGGGCGCGGCGGATGCCGAAATTTATCTGGCTTCGCCCCGGGTGGCAGCGGCCACGGCCATTGCGGGGTACATCACCACGCCGGAGGAACTGTTGGGGGGTTAGGCTCGGGGGGCAAGATGACCGGCGTTACAACCGTTTACACTACCCTGGAGCGTTTCCTCGACCACTGGGACGGGGTGCGGATGGTCACGCTGAAGCTGCTCGGCTGCTTCTTGGAAGCGGACTTGCGGCGCACCCTGTGGCCGGGCTCGAGGACGGTAGGGGAAATGTTCCATCACATCGGAGCGCACCAGTTCTATGCAGCCCGGGGGCTTTTTTTGCAACAGTGGGAGCCCAAAGGAACCCTGGAAGAGAGCCCCGATGCCGACTGGGAGCTACACAAGCACCTTACCGTTTACAAGGTTGAAACACTTCATCACTGGTTGGAAGGGGTTCAGCAACAAACGCGAACCTGGGCCCAGGAAGCGCTGGAATCTCGCCTTACCGACTTCGCTACCGATAACCCCTGGCACGAAGGGATGCGCGGTTGGCTGCTCTTGCAACACGCCTATCAGGACGAGGTGCACCACCGGGGGCAACTGTACGGGTTGGCCCGGCAGATGGGGCTTTTACCGCCCGATGTGTTCGCGGTAGACCACCCCGATTACTGGAACGAAAGGAAGTGGAAATAATGCCCAGGGTCTGGAAATTTGGCGACGCCATCAACACCGACGATATCCTTCCCGGCAAGTACGCGCCCTTCATGGTGGGGGAAGACAAGTTTCACACCTACGCCTTTGCCCACTTTCGCCCCGATTTTGCGCCGAACTATCGCCCGGGGGACATCCTGGTGTGTGGCAAAAACATCGGCCTGGGCTCTTCCCGCGAGTACGCCCCAGAGGCCCTGCGCAAACTGGGCCTGAAGGCCATCATTGCCAAGAGCTACGCCCGCATCTTCTACCGCAACCTGGTCAACCTGGGCATCATGCCCTTTGAGGCCCCGGAGGTGGTGGATGCTTTGCAGGACGGCGATGAAGTAGAGCTGGACTTCGAGCAGGGCCTTTTGCGGCGCGGAGCAGAAACCTTCCGACTCAGGCCCCCGCCTGCTTTTTTGCTGGAAGCCCTGAAGGAAGGGAGCATTCTAGAGTACTACCGCAAGTACGGGCGGTTTCCCGGGGAAAGCGCCGAGGGGTAGACTGGTGGGGTTGAGGATTTATGGAAGACCTGGAAGTGATCTGCCCGGTGTGCGGCGAGCCCAACTACCTCCCTGCCGAAGACCTGGAGGAGCTCACCCCCGACGACTACTTTGAGTGCGAGTCCTGTGGGGCCTACCTACAGATTCTCTCCACCGATCCCCTCGAGGTGGTGGTCATTGAAGAGGGCGAGGAGGGGCTTTTTGTGGATTGCCCGGAGTGTGGCCTGACCTTCGAGGTGGGGGAAGGCGAGGAAGAGGCAATCTGCCCGGAGTGCGGCCACCGCTTTGTGCCCGACTGGTCAGAACTGGACGAGGACGAAGAAGATGCCGAACGATACTAGGCTGATAGCCGAAAGCCAGGCGCTTTAGGCATAGCAATCAACCAACCCAAGGAGAAACCATGACAGCCGAATGTGTAGAGTGTGGAAGCCCGATTGAACTGAACAACCCCGAGCTGGGCGAGCTGGTGGTCTGCGATACCTGTGGAGCCGAGCTCGAGGTGGTGGGGTTGGAGCCCCTCAGGCTGCAAGCCGCGCCCGAAGAGGCGGAGGATTGGGGCGAGTAAGACAGGGCCTGGGGGTTGGGGGTGCAGGGCCTACCAAGTCCTGTCCCCTGACCCCTGACCCCTGACCCTCTTGTTTATGCTAGCCATTCTCTACGACCGTATCCGCCCCGACGAGGAGATGCTCTTCCGGGCCGCCGAGGGGCTGGGTATTCCCTTCAAGAAAATCTACGCCAAGCAACTGCCCATGCGCTTGGGAGAGCGCCCACCGGAACTCGAGGGCGTCACTTGCGCGGTGGAGCGCCTGGTCTCCCAGAGCAAGGGCCTGGCAGTCTCGCGCTACCTGAAAAGTCTGGGGGTTCCGGTGGTGAATGCGCCGGAGGTCATCGAGGTCTGCGGCGACAAGTGGGCTACGAGCTGTGCCCTCGAGGCCCACGGGGTGCCCCAGCCCAAAACCGCCCTGGCCACCGAGGCCGAGGAGGCCCTCAAGCTTATCGAAGAAATGGGCTATCCGGTGGTGATGAAGCCGGTGGTGGGAAGCTGGGGCCGCCTGCTCTCGCTCATCCGCGACCGCGACGCCGCCGAAACGGTAATCGAGCACAAGGAGGTGCTAGGGGGCTACCAGCACCAGCTCTACTACGTGCAGGAACTGGTAGAGAAAGGGGGCCGCGACATCCGGGCCTTCGTGGTGGGGGATACCTGCATTGGGGCCATCTACCGCAGCTCGGCCCACTGGATTACCAACACCGCCCGCGGCGGCAAGGCCTCCAGGTGCGAAGTGACCCCTGAACTGGCCGACCTGGCTGTGCGCGCGGCCAAAGCCGTGGGTGGCGGGGTAGTGGCCATTGACCTCTTCGAGTCGCCCCGGGGCCTGCTGGTCAACGAGGTCAACCACACCATGGAGTTCAAGAACTCGGTAAGCACTACCGGCGTGGACATCCCGGCCAAAATTCTGGAGTACGCCTGGAGTCTGCGGCTTCATTAGAAGTGCCGGTAGCTCAGGGTCGAGCCCGGCTCTGTCCGGTGGCGATGCCGCCTGCGATCAGGTGGGCGGTCCGCAGGGGCTCGGGAATGTGGGAGTGTACCGCCAGGCGCCGGAGGACATGCTCGGCTTGCTTTACGCTCAGCCCGGCACGTTGCACGTAGACGCCAGCCACGTGCTCGATAGCCCCAGCTTTTTGAATCAGGGCCCATTTCTGCTTGCCACCGCGCACCTTGCGGAGGGCGGCCTCGATGGCGGCAAGATTGGGCTTGCGCCTCGAGACCACCAGCACCGGCAGGCCCAGGTTGTCCGAGAGCGCCTGGATGTCCACCACGTTGAACCCGCCCAGGGCAATGCCCTGCAGCAGTACCAGTTGCAGGCTGGGGTAGAACTTGGAGTGCTGGATGAGCCCGGTCAGGGCGCGGGTGCTATTGCGTCCGTCCCGCCGAACCTGGCCGCTCAATACCCCTTCTAGTCGCAGGCCGTTGTACACCACCCCCACCACCTGCACGTTGCCCCGGTGCGAGCGCTCGAAGGGAAAGTCGTCAAAGCCGACCACGTAGGAGAATCCGCCGGTTTTCATAGGGGTGCTTATCGGGTATTCTAGACCGTTGATTGTATGAGCGAGAAGAAGACCGTTTCGATTGTGGGGGGCTCGGGCTACGCGGGCGGGGAGTTTTTGCGGCTGGCCCTGGGGCACCCTTTGCTGGAAGTCAAGCAGGTAACCTCGCGCCGGATGGTGGGCGACCCCGTGAGCCTGGTACACCCCAACCTGCGGGGCCGCACCAACCTGAAGTTTGTAGACCCGGCTGGTTTGGAGCCCTGCGATATCCTGGTGCTCTCCATGCCCCACGGTGTCGCGGCCAGGGAGTTCGAGAAGTACGCTGGCCTAGCCCCCATCATCCTTGACCTCTCGGCAGACTTTCGCCTGAAAGATCTGGGTCTGTACAAAAAATACTACGGCGAAGACCACCCCCGCCCCGACCTGCTAAACCGATGGGTCTACGGCAACCCTGAACTCTACCGCGAGGCGCTTAAAACCGCTAACCACATCGCTTGTTGCGGCTGCAACGCCACCGCCACCCTTCTGGGCCTGTACCCGCTCGTCAAGGAGGGCCTGCTGGTGGATGGACCCATTTTTGCTACCGTCATGATCTCGACCAGTGCGGCGGGGGCCGAGCCCAGCCTGGCCTCGCACCATCCGGAACGCGCGGGCAGCATCCGGGCCTACAAGCCCACTGGGCACCGCCACACCGCCGAAATACGCGAGAATCTGCCGGGCCACCCCCAGGTCCACCTCACTGCCGTGGCCACCGACCGGGTGCGCGGCATCCTGATGACCGCCCAGACCTTTTTGCGTGCGGACCTCACCGAGAAGGACGTGTGGAGCGCCTATCGCAAGGTTTATGGCGCGGAGCCCTTCATTCGCATGGTGAAGCTCAAGAAGGGCATCCACCGCTACCCCGACCCAGGTGTGGTCGAGGGCACCAACTACTGCGATGTGGGCTTCGAGCTGGAAGAGGACACCGGGCGGCTGGTGGTTATCTCGGCCATCGACAACCTGGTCAAGGGCACGGCAGGGCACGCCATCCAGAGCCTGAATGTGCGGATGGGCTGGCCTGAGACCACAGGTTTGGAATTCGCGGGTCTACATCCATAAATTCCAACCTTGCTATAGACCATCTGCGGTACTTGAATCGGATGCAATTATTTGGAATTGGAAGGTGTTGAATTGCGGTGCGCTGAAGGAGTGTGTGAAAGCGCCTCTTCAGGCTAACTCAAAATTTGCAGTTGGTCGAGACAGCACTACAACTGAACATCGCTCACAGGGTCATTCTGAGGAGGTTCAGCCGGTGAGGAATTTGCATCTGCTACAGTAGGGCGATTTTGCAGGGTTGGAATGTGCCAGATTCCCCGCTTCGCTCGGAGTGAACCAAATGTCAAAATTGAAGCGATTATAGTACAAGTGCAAGAAATGATTTTGACGAGTGCTTGAAGCAGGTTCGGAAAAAGCACCACGCTGTAGCCAGTTGTTTGAGCATTGCGTACCAAGCGCTAGGATGGATGGCTCCACAACGGTATAGTTGGGGGGTATGGAACAACGCAACCTCGGAAAGTCGGGCCTGTTGGTATCGGTAGTGGGGATCGGCTGCAACAACTTTGGTGGGCGCATTGACTTCGATGCCTCCAAGGCCGTCATCCACAAAGCCCTCGACCTGGGCATCACCCTCTTCGATACTGCCGATACCTACGGCAACCGAGGGGGTTCAGAGACCATTCTGGGTCAGGTGCTTGGCGGGGAGCGCAAGAACATTGTGCTGGCTACCAAGTTCGGCTGGGATATGGACGATGCGGGCAAGATGAAGGGGGCCTCGCGCCGCTACATCATGTCGGCGGTACAGGCCAGCCTCAAGCGGCTCAAGACCGACTACATAGACCTATACCAACTGCACAAGCCCGACCCACGCACCCCCATCGAGGAAACCCTGCGTACCCTGAATGATCTGGTGCGGATGGGTATGGTGCGCTACATCGGCTGCTCCAACCTGCCAGCCTGGCAGGTGTCCGATGCCTACTGGACAGCCAGGAGCCTGGGCCTGGAGGGTTTTGCCTCCTGCCAGGACGAATACAGCTTGCTGGTGCGGGATGTGGAGCGCGAACTGGTGCCCGCAATTGAGCGCTATCAGATGGGCTTGCTGCCCTACTTCCCACTCGCCAGTGGCCTGCTGAGTGGCAAGTACCGCAAAGATGCGCCCATGCCGGAGGATGCCCGTCTGACCAAAAACCAGAACCTGGCCAAGGGTGTGCTGACCGAGCGAAACTGGCAAATTGTCGAACAACTACGAGCCTTCTGCGAGGCGCGGGGCCACAGCCTGCTCGAGCTGGCCTTTAGCTGGCTGGCGGCCAAGCCGGTGGTCAGCAGCGTTATCGCAGGCGCGACCAAACCCGAACAACTCGAGCAGAACGTCCAGGCTGTGAACTGGAAACTGACCCCCGAAGAACTGGCTGAAGTAGAGCACATTGTGACAGCTTGAAAGCTGCCAACGGTCTAGAGTGGTTTTCAAACTAGCTGCACCCACAGAGGTTTCGAAAACCGCCTCTGCGCCCCGTTATACCGGATTCAAAAAGACAGTTTACAAAACCAAAAACACCAGAGGCTGTCTTTTTGAATCCTAGAGCACACCCCTCCCTTGAGTACCGGCGTTAGCCGGGGGCCGATGGCCCTTCACTGTCGGTCGGCGAAGAGAGCGTCTCCCTTCCAAGGGGCGGTATCGCCCTCCGCTACGCGGATAACTTCCAAGGGGCGGTATCGCCCTCCGCTACGCGGATAACTTCCAAGGGGCGGTATCGCCCTCCGCTACGCGGATAACTTCGGTCGGGTT